>JAUNWQ010000052.1 GCA_030540225.1 Coriobacteriia bacterium
GACGACGTAAAGCTCGACGTGGACCCCAGCGTCGGTGCTCGAAACGACCACGCCGCGGCGCAGGCGCGAGGCGGGCAGGATCTTCGCGATGCCGTCGACGGCGTTCGGAGCCGCCATGCCGACGACGCCGTAGCATTCGAGAGCCGCGTTGCCGACCATGTCGGCCAGAACGTCGTTGGCAACATGCAGGTTGCCAGGAATCGTTGTGCTCATGATGCTCCTTTCGCAACACGCGCGAAGCCTAATCGCCGCGCGTAATCATCCAAAAAGGCAGTATAGCGCAAGGAAAAGCGTCCACGATAGCTGCCAGAACCCAGCGGCCGCTATTACACACGAAAAGTCCTTGAAACGAGCTGTCTGTTTGTGATATAGTAGTTAGGCTTTTTTGTCATCAACGGTTTTTAACCGGCACGTACACGGAGTTGAGAATTATGTCGAAGATTTGCGAAGTTTGCGGCAAGGCACCGTCTTTCGGTCGTAGCGTGAGCCACTCCCACCGAGTGACCAACCGCATGTTCCGTCCTAACATCCAGAAGGTCACCATCCGCGACGAGAAGGGCCGCGTCCGCAAGGCGAACGTCTGCACCAGCTGCATGAAGGCCGGCAAGGTCGAGCGCGCGTAAAAGCGCACTTTAATCGCGCAGTGGGTTCTGCCCTCGTCGCGATTGACCGCACTGCCATCTGGCACCAAAAGCAAAGCCCGCATCAGCGGGCTTTTTTGGGTTTGGAGAATAGCACGAGAACACGAAGCCCCCTCTTTCCACACGCAAAGAAAGAGGGGGCCTAAAAAAATACTCCTACGACGGTAGCACAATCAGCAGGCGCTTGCAGTTGGGGCACTCACCAAGCGGCGCATGCGCTTTCAGGTCGATCAGGTGGCCTTGCTCGATCGGGGCGCGACAGGCGCCGCAGGCATTGTCGCGAAGAAGGGCAACTGCCACTCCCCCGCAGTGCTTTGCCGCACGGTCGTAGCGAGCCTTGAGGTCGGCGGGCAGATTCGCCGCAATCTGATCGTGCGACGCGGCAAGGTCGGCCTCTTGCTTTTTCAGCTCGCCACCCTGCGACTGGAACTCGGCCGTTGCAGCCGACTCCGTTTCCCGAAGCTGGGCGAGCGCCGTAGAGATTTGCTTTTCAACTGCAGAAATCTTATCCAACTCGGCGTCGACGGCGGCGAGGTCCTCCTCAAGCGTGGCGCGGCGCTTCGCGTAGCCGTCCATCTCGCGCGTATGCGCCTCGACATCGCGATAGCCAGACGCCGAATCGACCGCCTTCTGCGCCTCTTCCTGCTTGGCGGCCAGCTTGCCGTCCTCTTCGGAGATGCCGGCAAGCTTCTCCTCTGCCTTCGCGCGAAGCTTCCCCACCGTTTCCTGCTTCTCTTCGATGGCCTTGATCTTCTTGCGCGCAGCGACGATCGTCTTTCGCTGCGGAAGATCGGCGATGGCCTTCTGGACGCGAAGAAGCTCCATGTCGTTGTGCTGCAACTCGATGAGCGTGGAAATGTCTTCGTCTTTGACCTGCATGCGTTGTTACCTCGCGCTTCCCTTGTGTTCCTTCGTTTTACGTCCGCTATTCTACAACCTGGTCGATTCCGGATGAGACCAATTGCCGCTCTGGTCGATCACCTCGATGCAATCTACGGAAACGCCCGCTGCCGCCACCGCGTCCGCCAGCACGCCGGTAAAGGGCAGCTCGGTCGTGTCGTGGCCCATGTCGATGATGGCAAGCCCCGCCGCAGACGCATCGAGCGCCGCGTGGTATTTCACCTCGCCACAGATGAGGCAGTCCACATGCTCGCGCAGGCATGCGGCGACGATGCTGCCGCACGAGCCCGTATAGGTGACAACGCTCTTAATCTCGCGGTCGAAATCACCCCAGACGCGCGGGACCTGCGCAAACACCGAGGTACAGCGCGCGGCGAGCTTTTCGAGCGTCATCGGCGCATCGCCTTTGCGCACCGAGCACAGCTGGCCGTATCCGCGATCGGGCCCCGAGGGGCACGGCACGAGGACGCGCCCGGACCAGTCGAGCGAGAGCATGTTGGGAAGCATGCGCGCCGCAAGCGGGCTTGCGTCAAGGCCGGTGTGGAACGACATCACCGCGACGCCCGATTCGATGGCAGCCCACACCACCGCGCCCGGAGACACCGCCGCAGAGGCGCCGGGTTTGAACTCGCTTGGCGGATCGAGGAAGGCGGGATGGTGCGTCACAAGCACGTTCGCGCCGCGAGATGCCGCCTCGTGAATCGCCGCAACCGTGGGGTCGAGCGCGACCGCCACGCGCGTGACCTGGCGCGACGGATCGCCCACCGTAAGGCCCGCCCGATCCCAGTCCTCAACATCTTCTTTCGGGAAAGCCCTGAACAGCGCCGCCTCCAAGGCACCTACGCTTAAGGTCCTCTCCTTCTTGGACAGGGGCCCGGATGCGCGTTTGCTCAGTCCCGTTTCAGGTTTTGCAGAAGCCATGTTCACATCCTCCTTATGCGTTCGAATGAGGTTTCATGCCCTCTATTGTATCGGCAGCTCCCGCCGCTCGCCATGCGCCAGGGGAATCGTCACGCAATCATAACCTGCGCGCGCCATGAGCTCGTACGCCTCGCGGATACCGAAGGCGACGTCGGCCGGCTTGTGCGCGTCGGTGCCCACCGTGCAAGGCACGCCCGCGCGGCAAAACGCGGAAAGCAACTTGAGCGTCGGGTACATCTCGGCGCAGCGTTTCACGGCGCCTGCCGTGTTCACCTCCACCATGCGCCCGCCCGCGCGCGCCGCCTCGGCCATGCGCGCATACAGGGGCTCCAAGGGGTAGGTTGGGAAGTGCCCGAGCTTTTTCGGCAGGTCAGGATGAGAAAGAACATCGAAACGGTCGGGCGAAGCCGCCATTGCGCACCATTCGTCCACGTATTGGCGCCAAATGCGGTCGGGCGCGCCCGGTTCAAGCCAGGGGCCCTCGATGTCCTCGTTGTCGATGCCCCAGGTGCCAAGGAAGTGCACTGACCCCAGCACCACGTCGAAGCGCGAGGTGTCGCGCTCGGCAGGCGTACGGTCCTCCGCCGCGCCGAGCCAGTCCATCTCACATCCTGAGAGAATGGTCATGTGCGGATGCTCTGCGCGGGCGCGGTCGATGTCGGCGAGATAGCTCACGACGGACTCACAGGGCATGGCCTCGTCCCCGCGCGGGTCGAACGCGCCCGAAAGCGGGAAGTGCTCCGTTACGGCAAGTACCTCGATCCCCGCCGCGTCAGCTGCGGCGACAAGCTCGGCCACCGTGCCCTCACCGTGGCCGCAGAGCGCCGTGTGGGAGTGCGTGTTCACAAGCGGCATCGCAGGCACGCTAGCCTCGATTCCAGTTGATGGCCTCGTCGAAGGCGATGAGGAACCTATCAATATCTTCGGCGGTGGTGTAGCGCCCCATCGAAATGCGCAGCGCACCGTAGGCGTCGTCGCCCTCCACGCCGATGGAGCGCAGCACGTGGCTCGGCTCGAGAGAATGGGACGAACAAGCCGACCCGCCCGATACGCCGAAGCCCTTCATGTCGAGGCGCAGGATGAGCGTCTCGCTTTCAAGGTCGCTCACGATCACGTGCACGATGTTCGGCAGGAAGTCAACCGAACCACGCGGGACGTCGACCGTCGGGCGCACGCCCGGCACCTGGGACAGCTTCTCGTAGAGCTCGTCGCGCAACTCGCGAAGGCGGCTGGATTCCTCAGGCTCCATCGCGCAGACCGCGCGGCAGGCTGCGGCGAAACCGGCTGCGCCCATGACGTTCTGCGTGCCGGAGCGCCGACCCGACTCCTGCCCACCGCCGAGCTGGAACGCCGAAAGCGGGGTGCGCGCCCTTAGGTACAGCGCGCCGATGCCCTTCGGGCCGCCCACCTTGTGCGCGGAGAACGAAGCGGCATCGACGTCCCATTCACTCACGTCAAGAGGCATCTTCCCCAAAGCTTGGGTCGCGTCGACGTGGAAGAGCGCGCCGTGGGCATGTGCAATGGCGGCAAGCTCGCGCACCGGCTCGACGCTGCCAAGCTCGGAGTTTGCAGCCTGAATGGACACGAGCACCGTGTCGGCGTCAATCGCTTCCTCAAGCGCGTCTGCGGTGATGAAGCCTCGGGAGTCGGGGCGCAGGCGTGTCACGCGAAAGCCCTGCTGCTCGAGGCGCTTTGCGGGCATGAGCACCGCCTCGTGCTCGATGTCCGACACGATGACGTGCGGCGTGAACGGGCCCGAGGCCACACGGCGTGCTTCGGCAGCGGCGGGGGCAACCCCCAAAAGCACCGTGTCGTCGGATTCGGTGGAACCCGATGTGAAGATGACCTCGCTCGGGCGGGATGCGCCGATGTCGCGAGCAATCGACTTGCGCGCGGCTTCGAGCGCCTCGAAGGCGGCACGGCCGGGCGAATGGAGCGAGTTCGCGTTCATGTTGAGGGCGAGGTTGTCGCGCCCGCAGGTGAGATAGGGCTTCATGGCCTCGAGCGCCTCTTCGCACAGAGGCGCCGTCGCGGCATAATCGAGGTACACGTAATCGGGATTCACTGTGGCAGGCATCGCCTACATCTCCTCTTCGACGAGGGCTTCCTCGGCCCGCGCATCCTCGATGGCCGCCACGCGCGCGGCATCGCCCTTCTCCTTCACAGCGGAAAGCGCGGCCGCAGGGTCTTGCGCCCCGAACACAGCACTGCCGCACACGAGCACGTCGGCGCCAGCCGCAGTGAGGCGCTCGACCGTTGCCTCGGACACGCCGCCGTCGACCTCGATCAGGAGCGCATCATTGCCGACCGCGCGCGCCATCTCAGCGACGGCCGCAACCTTCTCCTCGCTGCCTTCAATGTAGCTCTGCCCGGAAAAGCCCGGCTCGACGCTCATCACGAGCACCATATCGAGGCGCGCGATGACCTCCTCGAGCACCTCGGGGGGCGTGTGGGGCTTGAGTGCCACAGCGGCCTTCGCGCCCGCGTCGTGGATCATGTCAACCGCACGGCGCAGCTCGTCGCCGTAGAGCGCCTCGGCGTGCACGCACGCGATGTCGGCGCCCGCTTCGAGAAACCACGGCAGCTCGTCGAGCGGGTTGTCGATCATGAGGTGCACGTCGAGCGGGATGTTCGCCAGCTTCGCGAGCTGCTTCACCACGGGAACGCCCATGGTGAGGTTGGGAACGAAATGCCCGTCCATCACGTCGACGTGGACATAGCCCGCGCCCGCCTGCTCGATCATGCGGATATCGCGGCCGAGGTTCATGAAGTCAGCCGAAAGAATGGAGGGCGCTATGGCCACCGGTTGAAACATGGGCTTGCTCCTTGTCTGCCTATTACGCCGCCTACCTGCGACGTTCTCTCATCACGCAGCCATTCTAGCGCACTGGGCGCATGCGGCGGGCACATCGAGCAATGACATGTGAAATCCCCACGCAGCAACGTGCGAAGGCACCTCGCCCGCCTATAATGGATGCACCGACAGGAAGAAGGCCCCATGACGCACAGCATGCTCTCGCACTATTCCTACCCCACCCCCCACGGCCCGATTACCATCTGCGTGAGCGAGCGGGGCGTGCGCGCGGTCGCGTTCGGCGAGGTGCAGCTTGCTGGCACCCGGCGCCCGACGGAGCTTTCGAACCGCTGCGCCACCGAGCTTTTAGAATACTTCGCTGGAAAGCGCACCGCCTTCGACGTCCCGCTCGACCCCGAGGGGAGCGAGTTCCAGAAAAGCGTGTGGGAAGCGCTTTCCCGCGTACCCTTCGCCACCTCGGTCACCAGTGGAGATATCGCGCGCGAGCTGGGGAAACCGAAGTCATACCGCGCCGTGGGGGCTGCGGTGAGGGAAAACCCGCTCGCCGTGATCGTCCCCGACCATCGGGTCGTGCGCGCCAACGGACGGCCCATCGCTGCCGACGCGCGCGGGCGCATCCGCGAGGGGCTTTTGCATATGGAGCGGGAACGCGCGGGAGCTTAACGTAGCGACGCTCGAGCTGACGAGCAACGCATCGTTCGGCCCGCGCACTGTTTCGCAAAGCCAGCGAGTACAACCCCGATAAGCCGCGCCGCTTGCGACCGCAATAAACCGAACCACGAGCAAGGCCGAGGAGACCGAACTCGTACGCGACCCCGCAAAGCCAGGTGAAGACTTCCCCGGGGCCAGACAATAATTAAGAAGAGGCAAGAACACTTTGAACGTATATTTGAGCGACATCCTCACCGCATGCATCCTGTTTCCGGCAGTCGCCTTCCTTATCACCGTCCCCTATATGATCTACCAATACCGTCGCCGAGGGTCGGTGCCGAAGCTCCATACCGCGATCGTCTACTCGTTCGTGTTCTACCTCATGTGCGCGTACTTCCTCGTGCTTCTGCCGCTTCCCGCAGACCGCACGGCGTATGTCGCCTACGCGGCGACACCGCAGCTTGTTCCCTTCAACTTCGTCCATGAGTTTCTCGCCGAAACCACCTTCTCGCCAAGCGACCCCGCAACATGGCTGCGGGTTTTGCGCGACCCGTACATCTACGAGGCGTTCTTCAACGTACTGTTGCTTTTACCGTTAGGAGCCTACCTTCGCTACTATTTCAGGCGCAGATGGTGGCAGGCGCTCATCATCGGTTTTTTGGTGACGCTCTCGTTCGAGACGACCCAGCTCACAGGATTGTGGGGCATCTACGAGCACCCGTATCGCCTGTTCGATGTGGACGACCTGATCCAAAACACCTTAGGCGCCATGCTGGGATTCTGGCTGGCGGGTCCTGCGATGCGCGCGCTACCCGACTTGCGCACGGCGAACCTGCGTGCGGCCGAGGCGGGGCTTTCCGCAAGTGTCACGAGGCGCGCCCTCTCCTTCGCGCTCGATTCCGCGCTGACGGCCGCACTTGCGGTGGGATCGACCTACCTGGTGTATCGATCAGGCCTGGTTGCAGCCCCGATTAGCGCGAAGGCAACGGCTGCGCAGGCCCTCGAGGCGACCACCGCGCAGATAAGCGATGCGCTCTTGCCGGCGCGCCTGTGCATACTTATCGCCCTCGTCATCGTGTTCTTCATCGTGCCCGTGGTGACGAAGGGCTGCACTCCCGCCCAAGCGCTCTTGCACCTGCGCATCGTGCGCACGGGGGCGCGACGCGCATCGTGCTACCACTACCTGGCGCGATACGGTCTGCTGTTCGTCTTCATCTGGATTCCTTGGGGGCTGTTCACCCTGCTCACCGAAGTGGGAGGCAGCTCGGTCGGATCCGAGGCGGGCACGTTGGCAACCTTCGCCTCGCAGAACACCGAGGCCTGCATCGCGGTGCTTGCCGTGTTCACCGTGGCCTGGGTTGTCTCGCTGATCGTTCGCGGCGTGCGGGCAGCGTCGGGCCGCGCGCCGTTCGTGATGTTGAACGGCGTGCTGAGCCGCACTCGCATCATGACGGAGAGCGGCCTTGCGGCCGAGCGTGCGAGGCTGAGCGCACTTTCCGTCGATGACGTGCGAAAACTCGAGCAACTTATCGCTGAAGGCGGCATATCGCTCGCAAGCCTCATGCGCTGTGCGGGCGAAGCGGTCGCAGACGAGGTGCGCACCTGGGCGGGAGGTCCTGTGCGCGTATGCGTGCTGGCGGGCTCGGGCAACAACGGAGGCGACGGCTGGGTTTGCGCGGAAAGCCTCGCAAGAAGCGGGTACCCCACTACGCTGATCACCCCGAAAACGGCAGAGGAGCTGGCAGCCGAGCCTGCGAGAACCGAGGCCGTCTCTTCCCTGAAGCGCACGCTCGAAGGCGAGCTTCCCCTGGCCGTCGCGGTTGCGCCGGAAGCCGACGACGCTGCGCGAGCGCTCGATGAGGCAGAGGTCGTCGTCGACGCGATTCTGGGGACCGGCTTTACGGGAAGCGGCCTGCGCGAGCCGTACGCGACGTGGATTTCCCTCGCCAACCTGCGAAGGTTCAAAGGGCCCCGCGGAAAAGGACGCGGAGCCCATCGCGCCCGCACGGGAAAACCGAGCAAGCGGGCAAGCGGCACTACCCTGTGCGATCGCAGGAAGGACGCCCCCTTCGCCGTAGCGGTCGATGTGCCAAGCGGCTATTCCGCGCAAGCGGCAACCTGGGCCGACCCCTGTTTCTGCGCCGACGTCACCGTTACCATGCTCGCGATGAAGCCGGGCCTCATCGCGAGCGGCGCCGAACGCTTCTGCGGGCAGGTGAAACTCGCGGAGCTCGTGGACACGGCTCCCTATCGGGAGAAACTCGGGTAAAGAGGCGTAGCGGCAGCTTACAGCTCCACGCGCTCGAACATCTTTTTGCCAACACCGCAAATGGGGCACTCGAAATCATCAGGGAGCTCATCGACGTACTCAATGTGGCCGCAAATCGTGCAGCGCCAGCCCACCTTCGGGGCTGCATCCTCCACCTTCGAGGCCGCAGCACTCTCGTCTTCGCTGCCTTCCCTTACAGACGCCAAGGCGGACACCGGCTGTTCGTCGCCCAGATAGCTCGAAGCCTTAGGCGGCGTCTTCCCGCCTTTGACCTGGTGATAGAACGAGTAGGTCATGGGTGACGCCGCGCCTTCTACCTTCTGGCTCTCCTCAACCTCGCCGATGAAGAGCACGTGCGTGCCCAGATCGAGCTCGCCCGTGACCTTCGCGGAGAACCACGCGCAGCACGCCTCGGCAACGTACGGCATGTCCGCCGCATCGCGGGAACTCGCATGCTGGGCGAACTTGTCGAGCTCGGTCGAAGAACGGAAGCCGAACGTGCCGATAAGCTCCATCGAGGCGTCCTCCGACAAGCACGACGCCGTGAAGCGCCCCGCGGCGCGCAGGGCCGCTGTCGTGGCGTTTTCCTTGTTCAAGGCGACGCTCACCTGCAACGGCGAGGATGTGACCTGGGCGAAGGTGTTCGCGACGCAGCCGAAATCTTTGCCTTCGGAACGGGTTCCGATGACGTACATTCCGTAGCTTAAGCTGTGGAAAGCGGACTTATCGATCACTGGTTCCTCCCTCTCTTTTGGAAATATCAATTCCTTAATGATACTCATTCTCACTAAAAAATACAAGGACAGCGTTAAGAGAGACCAGTTTGCAACCTCTTTCTCCACGAGAGCCCCTTGCCAGCAATGCGCGGGCAGAAAACGAGGGGGTAACTGCCAGATAATCGGCAGTTTTCATCATCTGGCAGGCGATTCGCCGCCCAATCCAGCCCGCCCCATGATGTCTACCCGTAACGCAGAACCAAAAGACCAGGTCAAATTAATGCAAGCGCCAGAGATGCTCTCCCCATCACCCACCCCACCCCTTCCAGATGATGAAAACCACCCGATTTCTGGCAGGTCTCCCCCCCTCCGCTTGACAAGGCAAGCGAAACGCCCGCTTAACGGCTCGTCCCACAAGCCGCGCTGGCTGGTATCATCATCGGAGCATCATATGCGAGAGAGGGAACGCATGATTATTCGACCGGCAACCCATTCCGACGTTGATCGTATGGACGAGATCTGCGAGGCGGCGAAAGCAGCCATGCGGAGCATGGGTATCGATCAGTGGCAAGACGGCTACCCCAACCGCGCATGCTGGGAGGCGGATGTCGACGACGGCTTCGCGTACGTGGCGGAAACCGACGAGGGAACGGTTGCGGGAATGTTCGCCCTCGTCGCCAACGCCGAGACGCACGACCTGGAGCCCTCGTACGGCAAGATTAACGGCTCATGGCTTACACCCAAAGCAAACTACGCTGCCGTGCATCGCGTGGGCGTAGCCCCAGAGTCGAAGGGCCGAGGCATCGCCGGCATGATGCTCGACTTTGCGTGCAACAAAGCCGCCCAGATGGGGTCTGCCTCGGTCCGCATCGACACTCATGCCGACAACAAGCCCATGCAACGCACTCTCCAGAAAGCGGGATTCATCTCCTGCGGCGTCATCACCCTAGTGGAGGGAAACGATGCGGGCGAGCAACGGATCGCATTCGAGAAGCTCGTGTAAACGCGCCCGCATAGCAACCGTCGCCTGTCTGTGCGATGGGCATAGCAAGCAAAGCCGCCGAGCCCATGACCTGTCACGCGACGCCAAGCGAAGCCGAGACGCCCAACGCCCAACGCCCAACGGCAAGTAAGGTCCTACTGGGCTCGCCGCCTGCCACCCGACGGCGAGCCCAGCAACCAAGCTTGCCGCCCGTTGCCAAACGAGGCAACCGAACGACGACCCGTCACGCATTGTGGCTTCACCGCGGCAGCTTCGACCGCAAATAAATGGGAAAATAAGTTAGATTCCGTAGAATTCAGGCTTTAACGAACGGCTCGTCAAATCGCGAGCGAGCGATTTCGGGTCAGCGCCCTCCCACACCACAGATCGAACTGCGTCGGCGATAGGCAGATCGACGCCGTAGCGGTCAGCGAGCACCTTCACGTTGCGGCATGCGTTGGCGCCCTCGGCGACCATGTGCGTCTCGGCGGTGAAATCCTCGAGCGTCTTGCCAGCTGCAAGCATCTCGCCGAACGTGCGGTTGCGCGAATGGTGAGACATGCATGTAGCGACCATGTCCCCCGTACCCGCGAGCCCCATGCAGGTGATCGCATTGCCACCGCAGGCCACCACGAGCCGGCTCATCTCGGCCAGGCCGCGCGACACGAGGAGCGCCGCAGTGTTGTCGCCGAACCCAAGCCCGTAGGACATGCCCACGGCAATCGCGACCACATTCTTGAAAGCGGCGCACAGCTCCACCCCGCACGCGTCCTCACTCGTATAGGCGCGGAACGACTCGCACGCGAACAGCTCCTGGAAAAACGCTGCCGTATCAGGCGATTCGCTCGCAATAACCGTGGCGGCGGGAACGCCGCGCACCACTTCCTCGGCGTGGTTGGGCCCCGAAAGCACGGCAAATCGGCTGCGATTGCCCATCTCGGCGTCGAGAATGTCGATGGGGAGAAGCCCACTGCCCTCCTCGATGCCCTTCGAGCACACGATGACGGGGAAGTCGGAGTCGACCACGTCGGCTAAGGCGCGCGCCGCGCCGCGCACGAGCGTCGAGGGCGTCACGATAACGGCCGCGCGTGCGCGCAGCAGCGTATCGCGATACGAAAGTGTGGCAACGACGTCGGGATTCAGCTCGACATCGCTAAGGTAGCGAGGATTCTTGTGCTCGGAGTTGATCGCCTTCACCACTTCGGGCTTGCGCGCCCAAAGCCCCACGTTATGGCCGTTGTTCGCAAGCACCTGCGAAAGCGCGGTGCCCCAAGAGCCCGCGCCGATAACCGAAACCTTCATGCGCTACTCCTTTGCCTTGTCCCCGATGCGGCGCTCGGTCCCCGTTGCAAGACGATGGATGTTGCCGCGATGCGCCCAAATAACAACGAGTGCAGTGACCAGGCACAGCACCCATGCAATCGGGTCGAATGCCTGGAAGAGGAAGTAGTATGCCGCAAAAATCGGGCACACGATCGCAGCCGCGAGCGAGCCTGCCGACACGAATCGCGAGATAGCGACCACCACGGCGAAGACGGCGATTTCCAGAAGCGCGCCCATCACGCCGAAGGTCACGAACAGGCAGCCAACCGCGACCGCAATCCCCTTACCGCCCTTGAACTTGAGCCACGGGCTGAAGATGTGCCCGAGCGTGCAGCAGAGGAAGGCAAGCGCCACTACCGTAGAAGCGCTCACCGGCGAGTCGGCCGCCACGCCGGCACCCGGGATGAACGTCGCCAACACGAAGAGGGCGGCAAAGCCCGAAAGCAGGCCTTTGCCGAAATCGAGCACGAACACCGCGGCGCCACCCTTCTTGCCCATGGTGCGCATGGCGTTGGTGGTCCCGATGTTGCCACTGCCGTGCTCGCGAATGTCGGTATGGAATACCGACTTCGAGATGATGACTCCCCAGGGAATCGACCCGAGCAGGAAGCAAACAACGACAAGCAGCGCAAGCGCGACCAAAACAAACTCCTTTGCAAGACTGATGACGCAGATGATGGCGCCCATACCCAAAGCGATGGCCGCAAGGAACGAGAAATCCGTGTATGACCAGGGCGATTCGGGATAGGACATAAGCGGTGGCTAATCCTTCTTCTTGAACTTGAGGCGGATGGGCGTGCCTTCCAAATCGAACGTCTTGCGCAGGCGGTTCTCCAGGAAGCGCTCGTAGTTGTCGGTCACCAGATCCGGGCGGTTCACGAACACCGTGAAATGCGGCGGGCAGGTGCCCGTCTGCGTGACATACTTCATGCGCAGCACAGCCTTGCCCTGCGACACCGTGTGGCCGGTCTCGCGGATGGAGGACAGCCACGAATTGAGCTTGTTGGTGGAAATCATCTGGCTGAAACCGGCGTAGGCCTTGTCGACAGCGTCCCAGATGCGGTCGACCTTCTTGCCTGTGAGTGCGCAGGTAGCGACGACGGGCGCATAGCCGACGAAGGTCATGCGGTCCTCGATGCGCTCGCGGACCTCGGCTTTCGCTTCGGGGCCTTCCACAAGATCCCACTTGTTCAGCACGATGATCATGGCGCATCCGCGCTCGGCCGCAAAGCCCGCCACGCGCTGGTCCTGGTCGGTCAGGCCGATCGAGCCGTCGATCACAAGCAGCGCGACGTCGGCGCGGTCGATGGCGCGCATCGCGCGAACGAAGCCGTAGTACTCCACGTCCTCGTCGATCTGGCTTTTGCGGCGCAGGCCCGCCGTGTCGACGATGCGGTACTTCTTGCCGTCGTGGACGACCACCGTGTCGATGGCGTCGCGCGTGGTGCCCGCCACGTCCGAGACGATGGAACGGTCATTGTTGGTGAGGCGGTTGGTGAGCGAGGACTTGCCCGCGTTCGGGCGGCCGATGATGGCGACGTTGATGATGTCCTCGTCGTCTTCTTCATCCTCGAAGCTGCAATCGACTTTGCGCAGGTGATCGACTACCTCGTCGAGCAAATCGCCCGTGCCATGGCCGTGCGTGGCGGAGATGGGGAACGGGTCGCCCAAGCCCAGCTGGTAGAACTCCCACAGCTCATCGAGCTTGTTGGGAGTGTCGAGCTTGTTGACCGCGAGCAGCACCGGCTTGGAAGTCTTGCGCAGGATGCGCGCAACTTCCTCATCGTCGGCGTTGATGCCGGTCTTGCCGTCCACGATGAAGACGATTACGTCGGCCTCGTTGGTCGCTTCGAACGCCTGCGAGCGGATGGAGCCCTGGAACTGGTCCTCCGTGCCCATCTCGATGCCGCCGGTGTCGATCAGCTTGAACTCGATGCCGTTCCAGTCAGCCTTGTGGTACGAACGGTCGCGCGTGACGCCGCGCATCTCGTGCACGATAGCCTCGTCGGCCTCGGCGATTCGATTGACGAACGTGGATTTACCCACGTTCGGGCGGCCAACGACCGCAACGATTGGTAATGCCATATTGAACTATCCTTCAAAGCTCTTGGCGCGCATATCAGCGGCCAGGCGGGCGATTTCCGGTAAAAATTCCGAACCGTTACAGGATACCACGGCCACATGCGCACCTGCGGCTTTTTCGATATCTGCAAGCGTCATGTCGTCGAGCGTCACCCCGTCATCGTTGAAGACGACGCGCGGGATGCAGAAGAGGGCGCGCGGCGAGTCGCTCGCGACGGGCGGCTGTTCGTCTTCAAGCGAGGCCGGCTCGTCGAGCTGCCCCTCCCGCAAGGCGTCATCCCGAATCGCGCGCACGATGTCGCAGCCGCAAAGAAGCCCCGTCACGTCGACGTTGCCGCCGAAGAAGTCGTTCTTCACGAACAGCGGGCGAACGATTCCCGCCACGGCGCTTTCCCCCAGAAGGCGCGCTGCGAAACCGCGCGTGGCGTAACCGAACACCAGGCGCACTGCCACGTTCGACTCGCGAAGCACCTGCTCGCAGGCGGCGTCCGCGCCCGATTCCACGGCGCGCTGCCAGTCGTCGGCGAACGAGCGCACGATCCCCACGCCGTCCTCGAACATCTCGAACCCGCCGTAGCAGCTGGCGGGGGGAAGGTGCTCGAGCAGCACGTCCCCGTAGGCATTGCAGTAGAACTCGTCGGCGGCATGGGCCCAAAGGGTCCCGCGTTCAGCCAGCGCGCGTTCCTGAACAGGCTTTATGACCTCCATCGCGCGATAGGCGGCGTCGGGGTCGTCGAAGCTTTTCGTAAAGCACGTCTGGTGCTTGGTGAACCCGAGCGGGACGATGCAGACATCGAGAATCCCTGGCCGCGCATAGGCCCACTCGAGCGTCTCGCGCAGCACTTCCCCGTCGTTCTCGTCGGGCATGAGGACGATCTGCGCGTGGAACTCGATGCGAGCAGCGAGCAGGCGGTCGAGCACCTCGATGCCGTGGGCGGCGTGCTTGCCGATGATGCGGCGGCGGACCTCGGGGTTCGAGGCGTGCAGCGACACGCGCAGGGGGCTGATGTGCTGCTCGATGATGCGCGCCTCGTCTTCGGCGGAGAGGTTCGTGAAGGTGACGAACGTGCCCGCGAGGAAGCTCAGACGGAAGTCGTCGTCACGCAGCGTGAGGGATGCCCGCATGTCGTCGGGGAGCTGGCGCATGAAGCAGAAGATGCAGGCGTTACGGCACTGCTTCACGCCGTCGAACACCACGCCTTCGAACTCGAAGCCCCAGTCCTCGCCCTCGTCGCGGAAAAGGTCGACCTCCCCCACCTCGCCGTCGAGGTCGATGTATCCCACCGTGATCTCGTCTTCGGCGGAAAGCCAGCGCCAATCGATCAGGTCGCGCACGGGCTCGCCGTCGACCGTGGTAATGAAGCAGCCGGGCTCGAACCCGGCGTCGTCGGCAGGGCTTTCGGGGGCAACGTACGTAATTTCGGCGCGGGGCGGGAGCTTTTTGCGCGCATGCGAACCTGCCGCGCGCACATTGCCCGCAACTTCGCGATCGATGTCTTTCGAGGGGTATACCGCCACCCGCGCATTCCTTTCCCGCTATGTCGTAAGACGCCTGGCCCTAGAGCGCCCGACGCCTTTCCCGAAGCTGCCTACTCTTAATACGCCTGCCCCATGGTCCTTCAACGTTGCCTGCTCCTTCGGTAACTGCTCTATGCTAAACGAGAATCGGCGGCACGGGAACAACCCCACTCAAAGCACGCAAGCTGAAAGCGGGCAGGGGCATAAGACGCTCATTCCAGGCCGGGGATTCCCCTCGCTTGCAAGCCTAGGAGTCTCTCACTCACAAACCGCACCAGCGCGCACTTTCCGAAAATGTCCCGCAACAGAAAACGTTCATTACACAACTGCGCGACTCAAGAAATACCCCTGTCCCATACAAAGGACTCTCGAAAGCTACGATGTAGAGGACAACGCCCGCATCCCGCCGAGAAGAGCGGATAAGACGAAGGATGGAAGCAATGAGCGAATACAAGAAGTACCTGCACGTGGAACGTCTCGGGTCGGAGGAGTGCGAGGGCCTGCTCGACAATGACGCTGTCTATGTGACGGCAAAGGTCGACGGTTCGAACGGCTGCGTCTATTGGAGCGAGAAGGCGGGCGGGGTCATGGTCGGATCGCGCAATTTCGAGCTTTCCGATGCAGAGGACAATGCCTACTTCCATGCCTGGCTGAAAAGCGGCGCTGACGAGGCAACGCTTCTTCGCGCTTATTGCGAGGAGCACCCGACACGCATCGTATACGGCGAGTGGATGGGGCGCGACCGATTCATCGGAGCCTTCAAGGGTTACGACAAGGCGGCGCTCGGCAAGCTCCTCATTTTCGACGTTTACGAAACCGCGGAAGAGCGCTTCCTCGGCGAACCCGAGTGGCGCGAGGAGCTCTCGGCGAGCGGTTTGGAACCTTACTTCATTAAGCTGCTTGCAGTACTCGACCACCCCGCACTCGACGACGTCGTCGCCGTGGCGAAGGCCAACAATTTCCTGCTCGAAGGGACGGATGCGGTCGGAGAAGGCGTGGTTTGCAAGGTCCCGGGATGGAAAAACCGCTTTGGCCACGCAGCTTACGGCAAGGTGGTGCTCGACGAGTTCATAAAGCAGCGTAAGCCCGCCAGCAAGAGCGTCGATGTCGAGCTCGAAATCGTCAATGGGTACATGACCGACGCCGAGCTTGAAAAGACAGTCGCCAAGGTGTGCACCATGGTCAACGCGGAGTCTTTCGACCCCGAGAGCCGCAAAATGATGGGCATGCTCACATCGATGTGCTGGAAGGACCTCCTCATCGAGTGCCCCAACTGGGTGAAGCGCATGAAGAACCCGACGGTGGACTTCGGCAAACTCGCGGGGCTTTGCAACGCGCGAGCCAAGGAGCACGTAAAAGCAAGCGGGCAATAGCGCACGTTAGCAATAGAGGCTCACGCATGCGGCATCTTGGTCGTTCTTTGCCGCTTTTCCGCCTTGATGCTCTTTCAACAACTTCGAAAGATAAAAAAACCCGCTTTCGCGGGCTTTGAAATTCGAATGGCGGGATGTACGAGACTTGAACTCGCGACCTCCGACGTGACAGGCCGGCG
>JAUNWQ010000151.1 GCA_030540225.1 Coriobacteriia bacterium
GTCTTGTTGGTGATCAGGTAGCGCGGGTCGTTGAAGCCAAGCTGCTGCGCGATGCGGCGGAAATCGTTGATGTACATGGCGCCGCCCAGGCGAAGCGCAACGTTGTCGATGTTGTCGGAGATTTCCCTCTGCATGCGGCGGTCGGCGAACACATCGGTGAAATACCACTCGCCGCCTTCCCGCAGAATGCGTCGCACCTCTGCAATATAGCGCGCTTTATCAGGGGATTCGTTGAACGTGCAGTTCGAGATGACCACATCGACGCTGCCGTCGGGGATAAAAGAGAGATCCTCCGGGCAACCAGCGTGGAATTCCACGTTAGGGGCATCGTAGCCGAACTGCTTCATCTCCTTTTCCAGGTACTTCTCGCCGATGCGCATGCGGACGGCGTTCGGCTCGACGCCGATTACCTTGCCCGCAGGCCCCACGAGCTGCGCCGCGAGGTAGGTGTCGCGGCCCGAGCCGCAGCACAGATCGACCACCGTGCAGCCTTCCAGAAGCGGCGGAAGGGGCACGCCGAACTCCCGCGACGTGTTCTGAATCTCGCCCGCAATGTTGAACATGCGCTCGCGAGCCTGCCCCGGAATGGTTCCATCCGCGTCTCGCGTGCGGGCGGTCGCCTGCGGATCGCGCGGCTCGGCAGCGGCGATTGCGTCGTAGTATGCCTGATAGTTGCCGTCTTCGACCTTGCGATAGTATGCCTGGTAGTCCATGCGACCCCCTCGGTCTCGATCCTTCGAATCAGCAAAGATACCTGCTTCGATTTAATACTAGATACAGTCTATCACTTTACACGGAAGCTGTGCCCGCTCAAACGCTTTTGAGCGGCGAGGGCGAGGCGAATCGGCCCCCTTCGCGCAGCTTATGATAGGATTTCCGCAAACGACGATAAGGAGCCCGCCATGTCCACCATCGAAGAAGATCTTCGTTTCCTCATCACCGAGCTGCAAGAAGAGCGCACGAACACCGGCGACGAGCTCGCGACCTGCCCCATTCCCGGAACATTCGGCGAGGCATGGGATCTTTTCCGCGCACTGTGCAACACACGCCTGCCCGAGCACGTGAGCGGCGAGTTCCTCGCCAAGCAGGACAAGCTGCTGCACGCGATCATCGACGAGGAAGGCATTACGTATGCGGGGCTCATCCCCCCGTGCGAGAGCGACCCGCGCTTCGCCGTATGGCGCGGAGACATCACCACGCTGGCGGCCGACGCCATCGTGAACGCCGCAAATTCCCAGCTCCTGGGATGCTGGGTGCCCGGCCATTACTGCATCGACAACGCCATCCACACGTTTGCGGGCGTGCAGCTGCGCATCGAGTGCGCGGCGATCATGAGGGCGCAGGGTCATGAGGAACCTACCGGCCAGGCGAAAGTCACTTCGGCGTACAACCTGCCATCGAGCCTGGTCATCCACACCGTTGGGCCTATCGTGGAAAACGGGAAGCCCACCGAGCAGCATAAGCGGCTCCTTGCCGCAAGCTATCGGAACTGCCTTGACGCAGCGGCGGAGCGGCGCTGCAAGTCCATCGCCTTCTGCTGCATCTCCACCGGCGTATTCGGGTTCCCGCAAGAAGAAGCCGCCCACATTGCCGTCGACACGGTGCGGGCCTGGCTTGACGCCAACCCCAAGGCCGATATGCACGTCATTTTCGACGTGTACACCGAGAAAGACGAGCAAACCTATCGCGAGATCCTCGGCGAATAGAGGCAAACCCGTAGTTGGTGGTCAACTGGACGAGTTGTGCGCGCCCGCATTCGGGCTGGACGAAAGCGCGACTTTTGCCGACCTGGGGAAACGCCGATTCGGGCCACGCAAGGTTGGGTTGACGGCGCTGAAACGGCCCGATTTCGACAATCCAACAGCGCACAACTCGCTCAGTTGACCACGAAGTAGGCGTCTTGCTCCCGCGGGGCCCAAGCTGCCGCCGGTTGCGGAGGCTTTCCTCGCTTCGGCGACCAGCCAACCGCCCGCAACACTATTCATTGGCGCTGCGGGCAGCCTGGCTTAGATGCCGAACACCGCGCCAACCAGCGACAGCAAAGCATTCATCTGTTGCTCCTCAGCGTATCCGACATGCTTGCATTTCCTTGCGTTCAAATCCACGGCTT
>JAUNWQ010000152.1 GCA_030540225.1 Coriobacteriia bacterium
GTCAGCGAGGGTTTCCCCAGTGCCCGAGATTCGGGCGGTCGCGGAGGCGACGCGTACTTCGGTACGCGAGCCTTCGGGAGCGCCCGAAGATTGGGTGCTGGGGGAAGCCGCAGCGTCGGCTCCTTTCGCGGGCTGGCAAGCCCGCGAAACCTTAAAAGCCTTTTTGAACATGTTGATGGCAGAATAGCCGATGATGAGCGCCGCGGCGAGCATCACAAGCCAGTCGGGGGAAAGCTGCGCGAGCCACACCCCCACAGGCGACAGGCACGCTCCCCCGAGACCAGCGGCGATGCCGAGCGCGGGAATGCAGGTTTTGCCCTTCACGTGCGAAATCGCGCCCGAAATGGACGTTGGGATGATGGCGAACAGCGAGGTCGCCGTGCTCATGGTGGCGCTCATTCCGAACGCGAGGCGGAAAATCGGCACCATGACCGTGCCACCGCCGATGCCGAGAAGCCCCGAGGCGATACCGATCAGCACGCCGACCAGAGCGGGAACAACAAAATGAACGAGTACTTCCACCATCGCGTCTTTCTACTGTAGATTCACCCCAACAGGGCGCACGCCAAGGCCGCCCCCAACGGACCGCTTTCCTCGCATGCAGTGTATCGCCGAAACGCGTGCCGATTCGCCGCGAAGGGTCAACCGCGCGCATTCGCCCTTAATCGGCAAGGTTCAGGCGAATCTCGCTCGTCATGCCCGGGTCGATATTGGGATATTGGGCTGCTAGCTGCTCGGGAACGCTCGTTTGGGGAGCTGCAGGAGTACCCGCATCCCCTGCCCCCTCAACGCGAGGAGCCCGCTCGACAACCCGACCGTTCGCATTTGCGCTGGCCACAGCCTCTGCGCGGGACACGGCGCTGCGGACAAGGGCGGTGCTTAAGATCTGGTCGCCCTCGATGCGCGACATGAGCTCCGACCACACGAACTGAAACTCGAAGTACTTTGTGCAGTTCCGCTGGGCATATTGCGCCGCCTCGGTGCGCGCCGCCTTCGCCGCCTTGCGATACGCCTTCTTGTCGGGGCGAGCAAGGCTGCGCAGAAACGCCGTGATGCGGATTCGCCGCACGATGCTCGGCTCCAGAAACGGCCCTGGGTACGGCTCGAGGGACGAGGGCTTCACCTGCATGAGGTCAATCTGGGTGCGGCTGTACTCCATCTTGCGGTATTCGTAGAGCCAGCGATAGATGTCCTGGCGGAAACGCGTGCCCTCGCTCGCCGATTCGGGAGGAAGGTGATGCAGACTCCATTTGTTGTCGAACCAGATGTCGGAACCGTACATGCGCAGATCAAGCATGTAATCCAAGTCCTCGCCGCGCGGAATCCACGGGTCGAACGACAGGCGCTTGAACGCCTCTTTGTGAAGCGCGAGGCACCCGCCACACACGTGGTTCGAGCGCGAAAGGCGCGGCGCATTCATGGCCCGCTCGATCCATTTGTTGAACGCGCTTCCCTGCTGCCAGAAGCGGTTGTACCACTTGTTCTGGCTCTTTGACAGATAGGAGCCTTCCGAATTGTAGTAGAAACCCGTCTTCGCGAGAATGGGAATGCCCTTGCGCGTGAGCTTTCCCAGGCCGTACATCGCACGGCGCAGGAAATCGGCATCAGTCACCACCTCGTCGTCATCGAGGAACACCACAGCGTCGAACCCGAGCGCGCACGCCACGACAAGACCGAGGTTGCGAACGGCCCCGTACCCCGACAAGCCCACCTCACGCGTGAGCTTCCCCAGGCCGAGCTGCTCCATGCGCTGCTGCACCAGACCCGCCTCCGCAGCACCGATGACCGCAATATGCAGTTCGGGAAAGCGCGCGGCGATGGCCTGGGTCTTCTGCGCGGCCTTGTGCGCGATGGAGGGCTCCGCCGCGACGACCACGATGATCTGCCCGATGCCCTCGACCTTGGTGAGCGATTCGAGGCAGCGCGGCAGCTCGCCTTCCTGCGACAGGGGCGTCGGATGGTCGTACGTGGTAATAATGGAGCCGCCCTCGCGTTGCGAGCGCGTTGAAACAAAGGTGGGAATGACAACAACCGGGTTCATATGCTTCCTTTAAAGTTCGATGAGTCGGCCCCGTTTGGCCTGTTCACAGAAGCGCCTAGCGAAC
>JAUNWQ010000053.1 GCA_030540225.1 Coriobacteriia bacterium
CTGGCGTGGTGAAATGCCACGACTCGTTTGTCAGACCCTGTTTGAGGGGCCAGATGTCGGTAATCTCGTCGCGCGAGACTTCCAACACCGATGAGATGCGCGCGTATGCGCACGCGGGCAGTGTGCCCTGTTCTTGTTCCATACCCACTTGTTCTCCCCAGACTCAGTAGGTTACTTACCTGCTATCTTTCACTGGACGAACGAACCCGTCCATCGCATCCGTTACGCGCACCGCTCGCCTGGCATCACTCGGAGTTCCCAACCGCGTGCTCCGCGTTGTAGAGCACGTCCTCGCCCGCTTCGCGCTCGAGCTGCTCGGCCTTCTTCACGGCGAGCAGGTTCGCAAACACGATCGCGCAGATGCCAGCGGCCAGCTTGCCCGCGAGCACCACCACAATCAGGTTCGGCTGGAAGTTCGCCGTAAACGACAAGTGATCGCCGAACAAAAATGCGCAGCACACGGCAAACGCCATGCAGATGACCTTGTCCTTCGCACGCAGGTCCTTCACCATCGAGAAGAGCGCGAGCACGTTGGCCGAACCCGCGAGCAAGCCCGCCGTCGCGTCGGAGGACAGCCCCACCGCGCCGCCGATCTTGGCGAGCGGCTTTGCCAGGTAGCGCCTGATGAGGTACACCATCGGGAAGGCGCCGCAGAGCATCATGCCGATAGCGCCCGACACCTCGAGGGCGCGGAAGATGTCCTCTTCGTCGGCGATGATCGGATCGAACCCGAAACTTCCGAACAGCGTCGACCATACACCCGTGAAGTATTCAACAACCACGAGCACAAACACGATCTTGAGCGCGCTTTCCATCACACGGCCGAACACGATGAATCCCTTGATCATGGCGTCGGGCTTGAACTTGAGGCCCGCCGCAAGCGCCACGCAGATGATGATGAGCGGGATGAGGTTCACGCCGATCTGCCCCCATGAGAGCGCCAGCTGATAGGTGGCGTCAGCATTGGTGGAAACAACCTCGCGTACCATCGGATGCGACACCGCGATAATCGCCGAGGCCACAAGCACACCGATAGGAATAGCAAGGAGGCCGCTCATCACGCCGAGTGCCAGGTACTTGCGATCGCGCTTCTCGAGCATCTTCAGCGCCACGGGGATGGAGAACACGATGGTCGCCCCCGCCATATATCCCGTGACCATGGCCATGATCCAGCTTTCGCGCGTCTCGGCGAGCGCATCGGCGAGCTGATAGCCGCCCATATCGACGGCGATGAACGTGGTCGCAGCCATCGCGGGGTCGGCCCCGACGGCGGAATACGCCGGCCCGAAGACTGCGCTTACGAACGCGGTAAGATACGGCGCCGCCGCCATGATGCCTGCGACTGGCAAGAAGATCGGGCCGATTGAGTCGATCCCAGCGACGAACTGCTGCCCAAGCTCGCTTTCGGGCTTGATGACGCTTGCCAGGCATCCGGCAATCGCACACGCCATGATGATGTAGACCACGATGGTTCCGATGAGTTCCACAGGCTTCCTTTCAACCAATCAAGAAGACCCGCCCTTTAAGCGGGCAAAACTTTGCGAAGCAGGCGCTCCTTAGGCGACCTGCCCCGGCGTCGCGCCGTACAGCTTAAGCGCCAACGCCGAATACGCCTTCGCCGTGCGATACCACAAGTAGAGCCACTCGCCCACCGGATCGCCCGTCGATTCCTTGTAAAGCGCCCAGACGAACCAGTAGTACGCAGCGAGCGCGACATACGCCAGGCAGTGGCGCATCTCGGCATCGGTCGGGGTCCGCCCGAAGTAAAGCTCGATCACATGGCGCGCCTCGTCGACCGAATAATCGGAACAACAGATGAACGTTCCCAGGTCGGAAGCGTAATCCGACATCGCCGAATACTCCCAATCGATGAGATACATCTCATCGCCGCGCACGAGGAAGTTCGGGCTGTAGAAGTCGTTGTGGCACAAGCACGGCTCGACGCGGTCCGCGCGCACGAACGCATCGAGCACCCCGGCGTTGCGCCCGAGCTCCTCGCAATCGGGAAACGACGGGTAGCTCTTCCTGCCGAGAAGCTCCACGATCGCAACCGCGTCGCGGTACGCGTCGAAGGACCACTCGCTTTTCGCGCCGCTGTTATGCAGGCGGCGGCCCAGCTCCATCGCACGGCGCACGTGGTCCTCGTTGTGGTAGTCGAAGGGAACGCATCCGTCGATGAAACGCGAGATCTTCCAACCTTCGACGGGGTCCTCGTGGATGAAGGTGTCGTCAATGCCAAGCTTCTTTGCGATGACCTGCGAAAACGCCTCGCTTGCACGATTGATGATCTCATCGGTGCCCACGCCTGGGTGCCGATAGACATACGACTCGCCGCGCACAATGAAACGAAACGACAAGTTCGTGAGCCCTTCCTTGATGGGCACGATGCCCTCGACGTCGCCGCGCGAGCATTCGAGCACGCGGCAGATGTTGTCGAGGATCGCGGAGTCAACGTTCTCGATGAAGTCGTGGTCGAACTCCTTCAGGTCGGCAATGGAGTCGAACTCATAGATCACGCCCGGCTCGTAAGGCCGCATGACCATGCGCAGCTCATCGAGGTGCGCATGGTAGATGTCCTCCCACAGCTTGCCCGCGGTTTCGGGCCGATCGTACTCGTCGACAAGGATTCTCACGAAGGTTTCGGAGAACGCGCGGTCGAAATACACGTGCCCGAGCATGCCGTACTTGTCGCGGCCGCCGATGGTCACGCCCGTGATACGCCCATCGCGCGCGGTGTCGAGCAGGTACTCGTTCGTCTCGCCCGCGAAGAACACGCCCGGGTAATAGGCCTCGAACACGTACGGCTCGAAGACGTTTTCGGTGAAATAGTCGTCCGACGAGCAGACGTAGGTGTTCCCCAGCTTCTCGCGCACGAGCATGAGGGTGGAATTGTTGTTGCGCACGGAATATTCCGCATTGACGCGAATGGTCACGCCGAACTTGTCCTCGAGGTAGAAGAAGGCTTCCTTCATATACCCCACGACGACGGTGATGTCAGTGATGCCCGCCTCTTGAAGCTGGCGAATCTGCCGCTCGATGAGCACCTCGCCGCGCACGGTGAGCACGCCTTTGGGCTTCTCGTAGGAAAGCGGGGCGAGGCGAGAGGAGAGGCCCGCCGCCATGATGATGGCGTTGTCGACCTTGTAGGGCGAAAGCGCCTCGAAGCCGGCAGGCGTCACGGAGAAGCTGTCCACCAGACCCGCGTCGACGAGCGCGCGATATGCCGTGTTCACCGTCCCAAGCGACAGGCCGGTTGCCGTCGCGATGTGGCGCTGCGTATGGACGGCTTCGTCGCGCAGCGCGTTGAGCACCTTGAACGTGCTTTTCGTCAATGTCATTGCAATACTCCCCAGTAAATGAAACGAGAAGTATTCTAGCGGAAGGTGTTCAGTCTTGTAAAGTTTTAATCAATAATTGAACAAATGCAGGTCAAAAGCTTAGGCGTACGGCCCGAAATCAAGCTCGACGGGCGCATGATTGCGTCGCGCCTCCACCGGGGGAAGCTTTTGCCACTCGCCATAGAGCTGGCGCAGGAAGGCCTCGGGATCGGCGGGCGCGGGAAACTCGCATCCCTCGAAGGTGATCGTCGAGGTCGGAAGCATCATCGAGCGCGCGTAGGGCTCGTAGGTTGCATACGCCATGACAACGAGGTCGTCAGATGCAAGCGAAGGGTCATTTCCACAGGTGGCAGCTTTGTTGAAGCGCGATACGATCTTTTCGGGGGAATAGAGGCCACGTGCCGCGAGATGGGCTGCGCCGCAAGCCGCACGCTCGATCGCGCCGAGCGCTCCCTTATGGGGCACGACGATGCTCTTCGCATGGGAAAGATACGACACGCTTTGCCAGAAGCGGCAGTCGCGACGCTGTTTTGCCGCCGTCGCCGGGTCGGACGAAAGGGCGTCATAGGGCAGAAGGTCGACGAAAATTCCCTGGTCAAATCCCGCTTCGATAGTCTCCTCCGTTGCGAAGCGCGTGCCGCGCAGCCACACCTTGCCGAACAGCGCTGCCTGATGCGGGTTCGTCTCGGGGGTCGACACGACGTATTCCTCGCCCAAAAGCGCCGGCGCCTCGGCGACGAAGCGGTCGTAGTCCGCGCGCGGCATTCCCAAATCGATGTCGTCGTCCCACGGGATGAAGCCCCCATGGCGCAGCGCCCCGAGCACCGATCCCGAATCGAGGAAGTACGTGATGCCCAGCTCGCGGCAGACGCGGTCGATTTCCTTCAAGATGCGCAGCTCGAGCAGCTGGAGTTTCCTTAGGTCCCTATCGTCGTATTGCATTGCGTTTCCTAGCCTATCTGCCCGAATAATCCTTGCAACCTACCATTGCGCACGCTGACCCGCCGCCGCTGCCTCATAAAACGCCGCAAGACGTGCCGAGGTGTCGGCGATGTCGAACCCGTGCGCGCGAACCTGCTCGCACGCGTCGCTGCGCGCAGAGTCTGCCGCAGCATGAAGCATCCGCACGCATTCGCCCGCCCATGCCTCGGCACCTGCGGAAAGCGGCATGCGGCTCGTGCGGTCGCTCACCACTGCGAGCTCGGGAACGCCCGTCGAGACGATGGTCGGAAGCCCCGATGCCTGCGCCTCGACCGCGGAGAGGGCAAGCCCCTCGTTCACCGAGGGGAACACGAACGTGTCCGCCGCTCGCAGAAGCCGCGGCACGTCGTCCACCACGCCGAGGAAGCGCACCGCCTCCCCCAGCCCCAGCTCATCTGCGCGCGCCTTCAGGGACCCTTCGAGCTCGCCGCGCCCGGCGCACAAAAGCGCTGCGTCAGGAAGCTCCCGTTTCACCCGTGAAAACACCTGCAGCAGAAACTCGTGGTTCTTCACGGGAATCAGACGGCCCGTATGGCACACGACAGGGCGGCCGGAAAGCCCCAGCTCGGCCTTCGCCTGCTCATGCGCAGCTTCGTCACACGCATAGCGCGTCATATCGATGCCGTTCGGCACGATAGCGAAGCGCTCACCTTCCACAATCGCGCCCCCGAAGCGGTCGAGCCCCGCCTCACGCGAGCACGCCATGAAGTAGTCGGCCACGCGGCGCACGGGATGCGCGGCAACGTTGAAGGCAAGTCCCGCCAGGCCGCCCACGTAGTTCTGCGCATGGCTGTGCGCAATCGTGAAAGCTCCCGCCCGCTTCGCCTCCGAAAGGTAGACGGGCGCGCACGAGCCGATATGCCCATGCACCACGCGCCATTCCGGATGCTCGGCAAAAAGCGCGCGAACGCTGCGCCGATAGGCACCCGCGTTCAACCCCGTGAAGCGCGGAACGCGGAAGAAACGCCCGCCAAGCCGCTCGATTTCGGCATCGTAGTCGCCTTCACGCTGCTCGTGCACGAGAAAGTCGAACTGGATGCGATCGCGGTCCATCGCGCGGTAGAGGTTCATCACCATGGTCTCGGCCCCGCCGCGATCCATCACGCCGATCACCTGCAGCACACGCATCAGCAAGCCTCCTTAGCATCGACCGCGCCGTCCCGTGCAGCTTCGCCCTCAGACCCGATGATGTGGTCGGGCCCCTTCTTCACGACTTTCACCAGGAAGAACAGCAAGATTGCCACACCTGCGAGGCACGCACCCGCGCCCGCGAAGCTCACGCCGTTCATGTCCCACCTGTCCACGCAGAAAAACGTGAGCGGGATGACGGCGAGAAACGCGACGACGTTGCCCGCGAAGTTCGCCCAGAAATGGCGCAGCGTAATGAGCAAGTCGCCGAAGAACCATAGAAACGCGGTGGCGGCAGTCGAGATGATGATCGGCTGCAACAGGTAGACGTAGGGCACGATGCTCTCGCCGAACAAAAGCGCGAGCGCCCAGGCGCCGATGAACTCGAGCACGATTGCGCAGGCCACGGTCACGCCCACGATGCCCGCGACCGTCTTCCCCAAAAGCGCCACGAAACCGCGCGCGTTCCCCTCGAAGAACAGCTTCGGGAAGATGTCGAGCAGCGGCCCGTAGAGATACTGCGCGCCCATCTGGATGACGAGCGCGGGCGCAGCGACCGACGAGTAGATGCCGAGCGCCGCCGAACTCACGGTGAGCGCCAGGTACTGCTTGGGGATCGCGAAGATGGCGCTCGCCGCCACTGAGGCAACCACGGCTGGAAGCGAGGTCTTCAGGAAGAAGAGCGCCTTCTTGTGGGAAAGCGAGATGCGCACGAGTTCGAAGCGCTGGCAATGCGGCAGGTCGAAGGCGAAGAGCACAATCGCCGCGGCGACGAGCATGGCGATAATCGCCGCATCGAGGTTGCGCGTCGCCCAGTAGACCGCCACAAACGCTACGAGGGTCGAGGTGCCCTGCAGGATGAACGACTTGCCGATGTAGTCCATGCGACGGTTGATCTGGTCGACGCCGTGGAGGATGTCGATCACAAGCCCCACGCCCTTGAAGGCGTAGAAGAGCGCCACCGTAATGAGCGCCTCGGGAGCGCAGGTGAGGGCCGCATATATCATGCAGGCGACGAACGCGCCCGCAAGCGTGAAGCAGCGGAATCCCATGTACTCGCCCACCGTGTTCTCGCGGCGGATGTCGGAGATCTGGTAAGTCCCCATCTTGTAGTTGGCGAAGGTGCCGAAAATGCCCACGACCGACATGGCGAGCGAGAGCAGGCCCGCATCGTCGTAGCCCGACGACAGGCGCACCACGAAGATGGTGGTGAACCACTGGCAGGCGAGGTAGGTCATAGAACCGATGGAGTTCCAGATCATGTTCGCCTTCACGGAAAGCTTCTCAGGCACCTCAGCTTCTACCGCCGCGTCGGCTTCGAGCGCATCGCTGGCCTGCGAAGCGGCTCCCCGAGGCGTTTTCGCATCGCTCATAGGCGATAGGCTTCCATCACGTGCACGGCGCGATCGGACTCGGCAGGCGGCGTGCGCCAGTCGCCGTACTCGATGGCGAGATACTCCTCAGCCCCAGCGGGAGCTGTGTACTCGCGATCCTCGAACTTCATGCGCACGGGCTTGAACAGGCTCTTCGGATATGCCTT
Organism: Coriobacteriia bacterium; assembly: GCA_030540225.1. Classification (GTDB taxonomy): domain Bacteria; phylum Actinomycetota; class Coriobacteriia; order Coriobacteriales; family Eggerthellaceae; genus Ellagibacter. Next base: position 6,988 of record JAUNWQ010000053.1, read on the forward strand.
GTTCAGGTTTCCCTCGCCGAGGACATCGATGACGCAATCGGAAGCGCCCTCGTTCACCTCGCGCGCGATGCCGTCGAGCTTTTCCGCGAGCTTGTAGAGATCGGCATGCTTCGCAAACGGGCACACGATCTTCTTCGCCAAACGAACGGCAGTGCTCGAGCCCACCGTCGGGTCGGCGACGGCGAAGCTGCGCCAGAGCCCCACGCGCGAGTGCTTCTTTACAAGGCCAGCACGCGCAGAATCGAAGTTTTCCAGGGGAAAGATGTCCACCCACACGCCTGTGGCGGCCTTCTTCCCCACGAAGTTCTCGTAGATGACCGTGGTCGTGTCGACGATCTTCGCGAACTGGTAGATCGACGATTTGTCGCGATAGGACACGAGCTTGAAACGCTCGGAGGTACGCCACTCGTTGAAGTGATCCATGAGCAGCTCGTACTGGTCGCGCATCATGACGATGTCCATGTCGTCGTCCCACGGGATGAAGCCCCCGTGGCGCACGGCGCCGAGAAGCGTGCCGTAGCCTAAGAAGTACTCCACGCCATGCGCGGCACACACGCGGTCGATCTCGTCCATGATGTCGAGCTCGATCGCCTTCATGTCGTCGACGGAGAGGCGCTCCATGTTAGTCCTCACCTGCGCCTTTGCACGCAGTGACACTTGCGGCCGTGCTCGCGGGGGCGCCTACGTTCGCGTCCTCATGCTTGCTCGCGGCATCGCCCGCTTCCGCATCCGTGTTCTCGATAGCGTCCAGCTCGGCAAGCGCCTCGGCCTGCGCGAGCGCCGCAACCTTGTTGCGCAGCTGCGAGAGTTCGACAGTGGTGAAGAACTCGCGCACAAGCAGGATGGCGATGATGGCGAGGAACACGCAGTTCGACGGCGATTCGATGCCGAAGATGTTCGAGAAGAAGAACGCAATGTGCGGGAACACCGCCAAAAGCAGGATGACGAGCGCGAATATGAACCAGAACGTGCTGTCGGCGATCTTCACCTCGGAGTGGCGGATCTTGCGCAGAACGTAGATGAAGACGAGCAGTGCGCATGCGATGAGCGTGATTCTGAATAAGAGAGTCATTTACTTTCTCCTCCTGAACCATTGCACGATGAGAATGGACAGGCTGATGCGCAGCATGTAGGACACCGATTTCGTGAAGTTGAGATAGCTCTCGCCGGCGGTGCGCTCGCGCATCTCCACCTGCATTTCCTCCACCTTGTAGCCGTGGCGCATGAGAAGCGAGATGGTGTCGGGCTCGGGGCCGAAGTCGAGCTCGTTGGCGAACAGCGGAATCATCTTCGAATCGAACAGGCGCATGCCCGATGTGGGATCCTCGATGCGCTTTCGCGTAGTCACGAAGATCATCGCCGTGATGAGCGCCGAGCCTGCCATGCGCGCGGAGAAGGGCTTCTTGCAATCGGCGAAGCGCGAGCCCACGACCACGTTCGCGCCGGTTTCCTCCGCGACCTCGACCATGTCGTCGATGTAGGCAGCGGAATGCTGACCATCGGCGTCGAACTGGATGGCGTAATCGTAGCCGTGCGCGTACGCGTACTTCATGCCGGTCTGGAACGCCCCGGCAAGACCGAGGTTCACCGGCAGCGAGATCAGATGATAACCCCGCTCGCGGCAGATGGCGGCGGTACCGTCCTTCGAGCCGTCGTTCACGATGACGTAATCGATGTCGGGCGCGTTCTTCCGCAGATCCTCGATCGTCGATACGATGTTCTCCTCTTCGTTATACGCAGGTATAACGGCGAGCACTCGTTTGTTCATAACCTTCCAACCTGATATCGTGCAGCCCCTCGAGCGAGCGCGATGAGCTGCTTAAAATTTGACACACGATTCTTTATTTTACCTCTTTTCGATATCATTCACGCACTCAACCTATAATAAGGGCGAACGAAGAGAGAGCCTTCAGGAGGAAATCGTGGCGACCACCGCTGAAAAACACACGGCGCAAAGCTTGCGCATCTGTCTGTTCTCGGCGCTTTACCGACCGAGCATGGGAGGCGTGGAAACCTACACCGAAAGCCTTGCGCGCGCATTATACGAGATGGGAGCCGAGGTAACGGTTGCAACTTGCAATACCCACGACCTCGCCGCGCGCGAGCGCGAGGACGGCGCGAACGTCGTCCGCTTCCCGTGCAAGCCGCTTTTGGGGGGCCGGTTTCCCCTTGTGAAGAATGACGAGGAAGCGAAGCGGTTGTGGACGCATCTTGAAGACGAGCACTTCGATTACGTGATCGCGAACACGCGCTTCTACACGCTGACCGAGCGCGCGCTCGACTTCGCGGCGCGCGCAGGCGTGGTGCCGCTGCTCATCGAGCACGGGTCGGCGCACCTCACGATGGGTAGCGCCCTTATCGACCCGGTGGTGCAGGCGGTCGAGCATACGCTCACGAAGCGAGATCTGCGCTACCCGTTCGTCGCGTACGCCGTGTCGAGGAAGGCAAGCGCATGGCTCGGGCATTTCGGGATCGAGTCGGCGGGCGAGCTTCCCAACTCGATCGATGCCGATGCGTACGCGGCGCAGGCAAGCGCGCGGAGCTTTCGTGACGAGTTGGGCGTCCCCGCAGATGCTCTCATGATCGCCTTCGCGGGGCGCCTCGTTCCCGAAAAAGGCGTGGTTGAGCTTGCCCAGGCCACGGCGGCGATTGCCGAGCACCCGGACGCGAGCGGGCGAGCCGTGCATCTTATCATCGCAGGCGCAGGTCCCAAGCAGGGCGACATCGAGCGAATCGGATGCGGAAGCGTCCATCTGGTAGGGCGGCTGGAAAGGCAAGACTTGGCAGCGCTCATGTCGCAGGCCGACGCGATGGCGCTGCCCTCCCGGTCGGAAGGCTTCGCCACAACCCTGCTCGAGGCTGCGGCGTGCGCCACCCCCGCAATCGTCACCCCTGTAGGCGGCACCGACGAGCTCGTAAGCGACGAGCGCTTCGGCACCATCATTCCCGATGCGCGCACCGAGACGGTCGAGACCGCACTGCGCGAGGCGGCGCGCAACCCGCAAAAACTCGCCGAACAGGGAGAGAACGTCGCAAGGCGCGTGCGGGCGGAATACAGCTGGAGGCGCACCGCCGAGCGAGCGCTCACCGCGTGCCACAAGGCGAACGAGAAGTAAGGTTCCTAGTCGTCGATCGCGGTGATGCGGTACAGGCGCATGTCGTCGCGCGCGAGCACCACCTCGAACCCGGGCGTGGAGTCGCGCACGTAATCGATGCCAGCCCAGAGGCTGTTGTCGTCGTAGGTAAAGAAGAAGTTGCTGTCGGGGTCGGAGGGGTTGTACCATCTTCCCTGGTCAAGCAAGAGCAGGTACTCGGCGCCGACGTCCTTGACGGCTTCTTTCACCCGATCGTCATAGGAGATGCTATCGAGGCGGCTGCGAATGAGCGCGCTGTCCTCGGTTTCCCCGCCTTCGCCATAGGTGCGCAAGTAGCGATAGTACGTGCGCATACCGTCGACCACGTAGCAGAAGCAGCTCCCATCGTTGGGGTTGTTGATGACGACTGCCCCTTCGGGAAGAACTCGCTCGACCTCGGCGACGAATTCCTTCTCCGCAGTCGTATAGATGTAATTCACGTTGTTCTGCCACGAAAGCCGCTGCCAGACCAGCGTCATCGACCCGCGGCCCATGTTAGGAATCTCGCTCGACGGGTTAATGTCAGCGCGCGGGTCATCGAGGCAGAACGTTCCCCACACCAGCACAAACGCGCAGAGAGCGCACGAGATGGACGTCGCCCATGCCGGAGCCTTGTCACGCGAGCGGGAAACAAGCCGCGCGATCGTGCGCGCAACGAGTGCAACGCCCATCGCCGCAAGAGGGATTCCGAAGATGGCTGCCATCGCCGCCACGCGGTAGTAGTCGGTGTACCAAAAACCGGTCAGCAGGTGCTGCAGCCGGCCCGAGGTCGACACCCCGACGACAAACATTCCGCAAGCGAGCACATACGAGGCGGAAAGCCACAGCCAGCGGCGTTCCTTAATCGTCCAGAACATGCCCACGAGCACGAACACCATGAGCACAAGCTGCACGCCATCGTCCATGAACCCGAGCATAAGCGCATGGAGAACCGCCTCGAGCGGGTACTGCGCGGCGCCCCAAGAGTGCTCCACCACCGCGCTCAGGAACGGCAGATGGTACACCACCCACCAAATGATGCAGATAAGGACGGCCGCGATCGCCGCGAACAGGATGCGCATCCCCCATTTCGCCACGCCTTCGCGACGGAGAAGGTCGGCCGCGATTGCCGCCCGATAGATGCAGAAGGGAATGAGCCACACGGCCACGACGAACACAGCGTTCGGCTGCGCGAGCGCCAAGGCGATGACGCCGATGACGAACAGCGCTCCCGCGCAGATGCGCTCGCGGCGCGAAACCCCCGTGCGCAGGATCGCCACGAACAGCGCCGCCACGAGCGGCAGCAGGCAGTAGGCAGACGTGTTCGGGAACAGCGGGCCCCAGGCGAGCAGCATCCAGGGGAAGGCCGAGAACATGGGTGCGCAGGCGGCGCCCCAGCACACGATGTCGCGACGCTCCTGGAAGACGATGCGCATAAACGCGAACATGCTTGCGGGCAGCGCCAGCGCCACGAACACGAAGTTCGCGGCGTTTTCCGAAAGAGGAATGGGGACGTTGAGCAGGCTCACCATGAAGGCCGCGACGTTGTACCAGGCCGTCGGGTAGAAACCGCCGCCGGGAAGCGGGTTGATCGCCGCGTCGGCCGCGCCCGCGTAGAGCGACGTGCTGAAAGGAGACCAGTTCCCCGTCTCGACGAAGCAGCGAATCGAGCCTAAGTGGCTCACGTTGTCGTATTCCTGCATGTAGTTCGAGGGGTCGCCCAGAAACGAGGTGAACATGCCCACCGACACGACGATGCCCACCAAGAGGTAGAGCGCAAGCGCGCACAGGTCGAAGCGGCATGCCTCGCGACTGCGCTCACCGAAGCGACGGCGAGGCAGATCGCGTGCGCGCACACGACCGAAGATGCAGATGATAAGACCCACCACGAGCTGGGGAAAGAAGATCGTCGCCCAGTTGGTGTTGATGCCCAGGGCGGCATACGCCAGGCAGAGGGCGATCGTCGCCGGAATGCCGAGAAGCGGCGCGAAGGCGACAGCCGACGCCACGTGCATGCGAAGGCCCGCAAACACGAGCGCCCCTGGAACGAACAAGAACAGCGCCCCCGCAAACGCAGCGGCGAAGAACAAACCCCACATACCTTACCTTCCTAAGCATCGCACAACGCGATGAGAAGTCGCAAATTCAATCTAACGAGGGCGCCGCATCGGACGCCCTCGTCTTCAAACCGCTCTATTGTATCAGGAACTGCTGCTAAAGAAGTCCCGCCATGTAGAGTGGCAGCTTCACAATGTCACCATCAACGGCGAGCTGACGCGGGTGGAGGATGTACCTTTCCCCCACACGCTTTCCAAACTTCAATTTGAACTTGTCGAGCGATTTCGTCGTGTATCGCTTGCCCGATTTCACTTCAACAGGACTTACACGAGGCTTCATCGCCGCATCGGGATACGGCTTTACAAGAAGAAAATCAACTTCCATTCTGTCTTCGGCGGTCGGCGCCCATTTCGAATAGAAGTACAAATCGTGCCCTGACGCGACGAACTGCTGCGCGACTGCGTTTTCCGCAAGCATCCCCTCGTTCACATCTGCATCGCCAAGGAGGACATGGCGATAGACCTCAGGCATCGAGTCACCCGTCGAAGAAAAAGCCATCGTAGCAAGAAGCCCCACGTCACCCATATAGCATTTGATCGCTGATTCGCTTTTGCTCAAGGCGAGGGCGACCGACGGGTCAGTGCAAGCATGGCACAGATTCACCGTAGCCGCTTCGTCAAACCATGCAAAGGCGGACGCGTAGTCACGCGCGCGGCCCCCCTCTTCAACCTGTGAGAATACCAGCCTTTTCTCATGTTTGGAGAGCTGACCGGGAATCGCATCGAAGATGGCCTTGAGACGTCCCACCCCACTTTCCCCATATTTATCGATATCTTCCCGATAGAGCTTGAGCACAAGACGTTTCGCCCGATCGGCGGCATCCATGTTTCGTTTATCCGCATAGACGGCAACAGCCTGGGGCATCCCACCAACCAACATGTACTCATTCCAAAAGCGCATCGCTTTTCGATGCAAATCGTCGGGCAGAGGCCTTCGCTCATTAAACGACGCTCGAATAATCTGGGCTAAACCATCTTCCCCCATAGCCCAAAGAAACTCCTCGAAATCCATCGGGTGCAACTTCATCGATTCTTCTTCAGAGGGGATGAGAATGTCCTTGACATTCGATTTGATCGAAATCAACGATCCAGTTTCCACGTAATCGTATCGCCCGTCAGTAACAAGGTGTTTGATAAACTCTCTTGCAGGAGGAAAAAGCTGGACTTCGTCGAAAATCACGAGGGTGTCGCGAGGAACCAAGTTGACGCTAAATAGAGCGGAAAGGTAAAGGAAGAAACCGTCAAGATCGGTCCTTGTATCGAGAAAGAGCTGCTTGAACTCCTTTGAAACCTTTGAGAAATCGATAAGGGCATATGATGCGTATTCTCGCTTTGCGAACTCCTCAACAAGAGTCGATTTCCCAACGCGTCGAGCACCCTCGACAAGCATCGCCGTCGACCCGCAACTTTCCTCTTTCCATAAGAGGAGCTTCTCGTATGCCTTTCGCTTATACATTGGCATCTCCTAGATTGCCGTTTTCTATGGTTTCAGATTACCACAATATGCACGTTTCTAAGTTTTCAAGATACTACGATTTTCACGTTTCTATGATTTGGCAACAGAAGGGCCCGCTTTATGAAGCGGGCCCTTGCACTCAGAAGCATTATCAGGAACTACCAGTACCAGGAATTCGGCAGGGCGCTTGTGGCCACGATCACACCGTCTTTGTAGTACTCGCGCTGCGCGGCGGCGGAGTGCGACCCCGTCCACCATGAAGAGACGTCGATGTAGTCGTACCAGTCGGGCTGGATGCCCCAGATGTCGCAGTTGAGCGTGCGGTCGTGGTTGTCGACGACGATCTTCACGGGGAAATCCCAGTCATTGCGGAAGCGGAAGTCGGAAGACCCCCAGTTCACCATCGCATCTTGCCCGATGGGCACATACGTGGAAGGCGTCGTATGGTTCTGGCGCTCCACGATGGTGAGGCCGGCGCGCACCACCGCACCGTAGAGCGTGGTGGACGCCTGGCAGATGCCGCCGCCGTAACCCGAGCCGCCTACGACACCGGCGATGAGGTAGCCCTCGGCCGCGCCGCACGGCCCGCACGTATCGAAGAACGACACCGTCTCGCCCGGCCACACGACCATGCCGTCGAAGTTGGAAAGCGCACGCGACATGTTGTACCACCCGTTGAACGTGTTGGTGGAAACGGTCGAGAAATGCGCGAGAAGATCCGAGAAGTCATCAGGGACGTAGGTCGTGGGAGTCAGCACGAAGCGCTGCGCGATGGAGTTGTTGCGCGTATAAACCTGCACGTTCGTACCGCTTTCCGCAATGCCGTCGGCAATGTCGAGCGCGAGGCCATTGCCCTTGCACACGAAGTTAAACGACTGGTCGCCCGCATACTTCGGGTACCATTTCTGCGCGTCGTTGCCGAACGGCGTGCACTGCCACACGTTCGTGCCAGGGGTGCGCCCACCATTGGCCACATCGAGCACCTTGCGCGAGAAGGGGAACGCGATCGTGTAGGATCCGTCATAGTTCGTCGAGATCTTCACCACCTGCGCGTTCGAGCCGTTCTCGGTATGCAGCTGCACGTTCGCACCGCTTGTGCGGGAGGCATCTTGCACGTCGAGCTTTACCGACGGATTGGCGTATGCGCCAATGGTGTAGAAGCCGTCGATGATGATCGGGGTTTTCTTCAGGATGAACGACGATGCGTCCGCACTCGAGCCGAGCACGACGTTCTTCCCCGAAAGGGAGAGCGCGAACTCGCCGCTCTTCGAGGCGATGCGGTACGCGCCGTTTCCGAGCGGCACGAGCTTCCACAGCTGAGAATCGGTCCCATCGGCGGTCTGTTGGCAGACGTTCGCGCCCACAGCAGCGCTTCCGCCCTCGATGGCAAGCACCTTACCCGAGCACAGCGACTCGATCGTGCAGTAGCCGTCGTCGCGGGTCGTCACGTGCCACTTCTGCGCATAGCCGCCGTTATTCGCGTGAACCTGCACGTTGGCACCCGATTCGGTCGATGCGTCGAACACGTCGAGGTCGGTACCCTTGTCGCTCGAAAGCGCAAGCTCGTAGGTGCCGTCGGCGTACGTGCTTTCGCACGGGCTGAAGACGAACGATTGGGCGATAGCCCCGTTCGGAGTCCACGTGCGCACATCCGTGCCCGCGGCGCAGATTCCGTCGGCGATATCGAGCGCGAGCACGTTGCCCTTCGAGAAAAGCGAGAAGGAGCCGTTGCCGTTGTCGACGAGGCGCCACTTCTGCATGCTGTTACCAAACGGCGTGCACTGCCACACGTTCGTGCCAGGGGTGAGCCCGCCATTGGAAACGTCGAGCACGAGTCCCGAGCCCATCGAGGTGATTGTGTAATAGCCCTCGGAGTCGGGCTCGATGTACCACTTTTGGGCCTGCGAGTGGTTCCTTGACCACAGGCGAACGTCGGCGCCGGAGACAAGCGATGCATTTGCCACGTCGAGCGCATAGGAAGTGTCGCCCGCGGCGCAGATCTCGTAGACGCCCGCGGCAAGCAGCGCCTCGGGGGCGGGATCGGAAACGGGCGTAAGCGCGAAACGCTGCGCGGGAGCACCATTGACCGTGTAGGTCTGGATGTTCGTACCTGCAACCGCAAGCCCGTCGGCGATGTCGAGCGCGAGGCCCGAAAGCTTGGAGACGAGCGTCACCGAGCCGTCCGCCGCGCGCGCGATCTTCCACTTCTGGGCATCGTTGCCGAGAGGCGTGCACTGCCACACGTTCGTGCCAGGGGTGCGCCCGCCGTTGGCAACGTCAAGCACCTTGCCGGTCGCAACCGAGGTGATCGTGTAGTAGCCCTCGCCCACCGCTTCGATGCGCCACCGCTGGAAGAGCGTGCCGTTCGCGGAGGCGAGCTCTACGTTCGCACCCGAGTAGAATTGCGAGCCAGCCGTGGAGAGCACGGCCTTCGAGTTCGCGGCAGCAGAAATCACGTACACGCCCTCGAAGGATTCATCACCTGCGGTTTCCCCTTCTCCTGCAGCCCCACCCTCACCTGCGGCGGCAGGTTGCGCGGCGGCAG
>JAUNWQ010000054.1 GCA_030540225.1 Coriobacteriia bacterium
GCAGCGGGCGCAGTAGAATGGGCTCGGGCAGGTACAAGATTCCTGCCGCAGTCCCTATCGCCATCTTTTGTCCACGATTTTGAGAATTCGGGAAAGAGGCCCCCGAGGGGGCGTCTCTTTATGGCGTATATCTCCCTATGCGACATATCTCCCCAAATTCGAGAATAATGTGGAGTAAAATTGAATCGCTATGAACGTTATTTATACACCTGTTAGCAAGTGTGAAAGCAAGTCGGCCTTTGCGGCTACGCAGGCCGTTCTTCTCGTGAAGGGGTCGCATGGCGCTTGCATTCAAATGGGCTCAAATTTACCATGAGCTGCTGACGCAAAGAATCGAACTGCCGCATCCAAGCGGCTTCGAACTGGGATATCCCCAGTTTTGGAAAGGATTTTTGAACGTGAAAACTCGTGTTACCGAACTCCTGGGAATTGAGGTGCCTATCATTCAGGGTGCCATGGCGCGCATTGCGGACGCGAGCCTTGCAGGCGCAGTCAGCGAAGCGGGCGGCCTCGGCATCATCGCCTGCGGAGGTGCGCCGCTCGATTGGGTGCGTGACCAGGTGGAAGCCGCGCGCAAGATCACGTCGAAGCCGCTTGGCGCGAACGTGATGCTCATGGATCCCAATGCCGCCGAGCTCGCGAAGCTGCTTGTCGACCTGGAGATCGACGTGGTCACCACGGGTGCCGGCAGCCCTGCAAACTACATGGAGATGTGGAAGGATGCGGGCATCAAGGTCATTCCTGTCGTCGCGTCGACCGCCCTCGCGGTCCGTATGGAGCGCCTCGGCGCCGATGCCGTCGTGGCGGAGGGCACCGAATCGGGCGGCCACGTGGGGGAACTCACCACGATGGCGCTCTTGCCTTCGGTGACTGACGCGGTGTCTATTCCCGTCATCGGCGCAGGCGGCATCGCCGACGGCCGCGGCATCGCTGCCGCGTTCGCACTTGGCGCCGAGGGCGTGCAGATGGGCACGCGCTTCCTCACGGTGGACGAGTGCACCGTGGCCGACGCGTACAAGGAGAAGATTCTCTCCGCGAAGGATTCCGACACGATCGTTACCGGCCGCGGGTCGGGCCATCCGGTGCGCTGCCTCAAGAACAAGTTCGCCCGCTCGGTGAAAAAGCTCGAGGGCGACCTCGCGAAGAACGGCGACGAGCTTGAGCGCATGTACGTGGGCTCGCTGCGCCGCGCCGTCGAGGGCGATGTGGACAACGGCACCATCATGTCCGGCCAGATTGCAGCCGTGGTGCATGAGCGCAAGAGCGCGAAAGAAGTCATTTCCGAGCTTATGAGCGAGGCGGAAGCGCTTGGCGGGTGCACGCTCCAGCAGATGGCGGACGCGAATGCCGAACGCCGTCGCTTGGGCATGTAGTCGATGTGGAGGAAGGTATCGATCGCATGAACCCCGTATTCCTGTTCTCCGGCCAAGGGTCGCAAAAGCCCGGCATGGGTGCCGACCTGATGGGCGTTCCCGAGGTGGCTTCGTCGTTCGAGTGCGCTTCTGACGTGCTCGGTTACGACCTCGCCGACCTGGTGGCAACGGCTTCCCCCGAAAAGCTCAACGACACGCGCTACGCACAGCCTGCACTTTGCGTGCTCTCGGTCGGCATCGCGCGCGCCCTTATGGCTCGCGACGTGGTGCCGGCAGCCGTGCTCGGCTTCTCGCTTGGACAGGTGTCCGCGCTCGCCGTCTCCGGCATGCTCTCCGAAGAGGAAACCTACCGCTTCGTGAAGGCGCGTGCTGAATTCATGGCCGAGGCCGCAAGCGCCCATGCGGGCGCCATGAGCGCGCTGCTCAAGGCCGACGATGAAGCTGTCCGTACTGTGTGCGAGTCGTGCGCCCAGGGCGACGTGCTCGTTCCTGCAAACTATAACAGCCCAGGTCAGATTGTCATTTCGGGCACTCCCAATGCCGTTGCGCGCGCAGAAGAGGCGTGGGCTGCCGAGGGCAAGCGTTTCGCGCGCCTTGCCACATCGGGTGCCTTCCACAGCCCGCTTATGGCCGATGCGGCAGAAAAGCTCGCCGAGTACCTGGCGGGTGTTGAGTTTAGCGAGCCCGTCATCCCGCTTATCTGCAACGTCGACGCGTCGCCGCTTTCCGCTGCCTGCGCCCGCGAGCATCTCGCGGAGCACCTTACGCATCCGGTCCGCTTCCAGCAAAGCGTCGAGGCGCTCGAGGAGCAGGGCCACACAACGTTTTGGGAAGTCGGCTTCGGCGGCGTGCTCGAGAACCTTGTCAAGCGAATCGACCGTAAGGCGTCGCGGGCCTGCGTACAGGACCTGGCAAGCTTCGACGCGGCGCTCGAATCGCTTGCGCCCGACGCAAGCTAAAACACCCGTCCATTAGTTGGGAAGTGAGCAAAACCCATGACTGAGCAGGTTAAACCCGAGCGCAAAGGAGCGCTCGTCACTGGATCGAGCCGCGGCATCGGCCGCGCGATCGCGCTTTCGCTCGCCGAGGCGGGCATGAACGTGTGCGTGAACTGCTCGAGCGAGAGAAGTCTTCCTGCCGCGCAGGAGCTCGCCGCGCAGATTTCGGCCACCTACGGCGTGAAGTCGCTCGCCCTCGTGGCGAACGTCGCGTCGGCGGAAGAGGCGCAGATGCTCGTGGAATCCGCGCACGCCGCTTTCGGGCGGCTCGACGTCCTCGTGAACAACGCGGGCATCACGCGTGACGGCCTCGTGGCGCGCATGAAGGAAGAAGACTTCGACGCGGTGATCGACGTGAACTTGAAGGGCACGTTCAACTGCTGCAAGGCAGCCACGAAGATCATGATGAAGCAGCGCTCGGGCCGCATCGTCAACATGTCGAGCGTCGTGGGCGTGGCGGGAAACGCCGGGCAGGCGAACTACGCGGCGTCGAAGGCGGGCGTGATCGGCATCACGAAGTCGCTTTCCCGCGAGCTTGCGCCGCGCAACGTCACGGTGAACGCCGTGGCGCCCGGGTTCATCGAGACAGACATGACCGACGCGCTTTCCGACAAGCAACGCGAGGCTATCTCCTCGCGTATCGCATGCGGGCGCCTTGGTAAGCCCGAGGACGTGGCTAATCTCGTGAAATTCCTGGCCAGCGACGAGGCTGGCTACATTACCGGTCAGGTTATCTGCATCGACGGAGGTATGGCGCTATGAGCGAGGCAACCGTGAACACCAAGCGACCCGACGGATCGAACCGCGTCGTGATTACCGGCATGGGCGCGATCACGCCCGCGGGCGTCGGCGTGGAGGCGCTGTGGAAGGCGGTCATGGGCCGAGAATGCTGCATCCGTCCCATCGAGCGTTTCGACACGACCGACTACGAGGTCCGCAATGCCGGCGAGATCTGCGGCTTCGATGCCACCGAGCACGGCCTCACGAAGAAAGAGTCGCGCCGCTTCGAGCGCTTCGTGCAGTATGCGATCGTCGCCTCCGACGAAGCGATCGCGCAGGCGGGCCTTTCCATGGAGGATGAGGACCCCTCGCGCGTGTCCGTCGTCTTCGGCAGCGGCATCGGCGGGATCGACGAGCTCGAGAGCGGATTCAAGACGCTGTTCGAGAAGGGACCTAAGCGCGTGAGCCCGCTGTTCGTGCCCACGATGATCGGTAACATCGCCGCAGGCAATCTGGCGATTCGCTACGGCATGAAAGGCGAGTGCATCAACGTTGTCACCGCGTGCGCGACGGGCGCCCACTGCATCGGGCAGGCCGTGCGAGACATCCGCCACGGCTACACCGACGTGGCGCTTGCGGGCGGCGCGGAGGAAAGCGTGAACCCCATCTGCATCGCGGGCTTCGCGAACCTCGGCGCTCTTTCGCGTGAGGAGGACCCCCTGCGCGCTTCCCGTCCGTTCGATCTCAACCGCGAGGGCTTCGTCGCTGGCGAGGGCGCGGGCGCGGTTATCCTGGAGTCGCTCGAGCACGCCCTGGCGCGCGGCGCTAAGCCCCTAGCGGAAATCACCGGCTTCGGCTCGACGGGCGATGCCTACCACATGACCGCCCCCGACCCGGAGGGCGAAGGCGTCGTGCGTGCGATGCGCATCGCGCTCGAGGAAGGCGGGTTTACGCCCGCTGACTTGGGGCATTTCAACGCGCATGGCACAGGTACGCACGCCAACGAGCTTACCGAGTCCAAGGCGCTGCGCGCACTGTGCGGCGAAGAGGCGGGCATGAAGGTCCCCGTGTGCTCGGTCAAGGGCACGACGGGCCATACGCTCGGCGCGGCAGGCGCGGTCGAGGCGATCGTCACGGCGCTTTCCGTCGCGAATGATTGCGTGCCGCCGACGGCAGGCTTCGAAACACCCGACCCCGAGGCTCCCGCCAACGTGCTCGCCGAGCCGCTTGAGAACTACAAGCAGAAGGTGGCGCTGTCGAACTCGCTCGGCTTCGGCGGGCACAACGCGTGCCTTGCCATCTCGCCGTACGAGGTTGCGGCGGAATAGAGGCGCTCGCTGCTCGCGCATTTGCGAACCGCGAGCAGCGCTGTCCCGGGCTTGCGGCCCGCGCTTGCGAAAGAGAAAGGTTCTTCTTGATGGATATTCAGTTCCCTTGCGGTCGCGAGGACATCGAGCGGGTGCTCCCGCATCGCGACCCCTTCGTGTGGATGACGCGCGTGGTGGAATGCACGCCGGGCGAGTCGATCACGGCCGAGCTCGATGTCGATCCCGACCTGCCGCTGTTTCGCGGCCACTTCCCGACGCACCCGGTGCTGCCGGGCGTCATCATCATGGAGGCGCTCGCGCAGGCGGCATCGTTTTGCGCGCTCGTCGACCGTGCGGACGAGGGCGTGCTCGGCTTCTTCGCGGGCATCGACAAGGCGAAGTTTCGCAACCAGGTGCTGCCGGGCGACGTGCTCACGCTCTCGGCGACGATCGTGAAGTCTTCGAGCCGCATGGTCGTGGCCGACGTCAAAGCGCGCGTCGGGGATAAGGTGTGCGCCACGGCGACGCAGAAATACGTGCTCGCACGTTCCGAGGAATAGCTCGATTTCCAGGGAAAACAGGTAGTCAAAGAGGGTTGGCATGAAGATCGCAAAGCAAGGGTATGTGACGTTTAACGCAGACGGGGCGTTCGCTCCCGCAGCCTCGGCGTCTGAGCAGGGTCAGGCGTCGGCGCCTGAGGCGGGCGTGGCGTACCGCCTCTCGCGGATCGCCGAGGAGGCGGCGGCCGAGGGCGCGCTTGCCCCGAACGCCGTCGACGCGGCCGATTCGTCGGGGTACAACGTTGTTCCCTCGGGCGACGCGAGTGCGTACTCCCCGGTTGACGCTAAGGAAGACGAAGATGCCCGCCCTCGCGTGCTGCTCATGTCGCGCGGCCGCATGGCCAGGCAATATGTGCAGGCTGCCACCGACGCCGGCTTCTCGGTGTGGCTGCCCTATACCACCGACAAGCGCTTCGAGCCTTATCTGCGCCAGGCGGCGGGCACGGTGTGCCTGGGCGAGAAGTACTCCGATGCCCTGTTCTGCAACGCCCATGCCGTGCTCGATGCGGCCCAAGAATGCGGCGCGGGCACGGTGCTCCTGTGCGATGAGTCGCAGCCGCTCGGCGAGGTCGACGGCTTCCTTTCGCGTGCTATCTCGCGCGGCGTGAACGTCTTCCGCCCGCTGAAGAACGACACCCCGGCGCTCGGCTGGGTGCTGTGCACCACGGAGAAGGCGGCGCCCGCGGTCGACAAGTGGCGTGCATGTCCCCATTGCGGGCTGAAGTTCGCCGAGGAAAGCCTCGCCGCCTCGCACTACGTGTGCCCGACCTGCGGCGGCTATTTCCGCATGACCTCCGACGAGCGCATCGCCGATCTGCTCGACTCCGGCAGCTTCGAGGAATGGGACGCCCATATGCCCGAGCCCGACCCGCTCGAGTTCCCGGGTTACACCGAGAAGCTGGCGGCGCTGCGTGAGAAAACGGGACTTGACGAGGGCATCCGCACCGGCGTAGGCCGTATTGCCGGCATCCGCACGGCGTTCGCGGTTATGGAGTCCACCTTCCTCATGGGGTCGATGGGCACGGCCGTCGGCGAGAAGATGGCGCGCCTCGTGCGCCGCGCGGCCGACGAGGGGCTGCCGGTCGTGGCGTTCACCGCTTCGGGCGGCGCGCGCATGCAGGAGGGCTTGGCGTCGCTCATGCAGATGGCGAAGGTGTCCTGCGCGCTTTCCCGCCTAGCTGAGCGCGGCCTGCCCTACATCTCGGTCATCACCGACCCGACTACGGGCGGCGTCACCGCGTCGTTCGCCATGCAGGGCGACATCATCCTCGCGGAGCCCCATGCGCTCATCGGCTTCGCGGGCCAGCGCGTGATTCGCGACACCATCAAGCAAGAGCTCCCCAAGGGCTTCCAAACCGCCGAGTTCGCGCTCTCGCACGGGCTCATCGACGCCGTCGTATCGCGCTCCGATTTGCGCGCGACGCTCGCGCAGCTGCTCGCGCTCCATTACGCGACGCGCGTGCGGGGCGAGCCGGTCGCGGGCGAGGAGCGCATGATCGTCACGTACGATTCGGTGAAGTCGAACCTCGAGCACGGCACCGACACCTACAACAAGGTGACGTACGGTCTGCTCCCCGTCGACGAGGGGCTGCTGCGCGACGAGGGGCAAGACGACTCGCTTTCCCTGTCGCTCGCCGAGACCGTCTTCGGGTGGTTCGGGGGCAAGACGAAGCAGCTCGAGCGCGAGGCCGACCGCCGCCGCGCCGCCGCCGATGCGCATGCGGGCTACATCTCGGACGAGAAGATCGCCACGTGCGCGCCCACCGCGGGAGCGCCTGCCGCCGAGCCCGCTGCCGATACCGATGCGCAGGCCGCCGCGGGCGCGCAAACCTCGAGCGCATGGGAAAGCGTGCAGCTCGCGCGCAACGTGCACAGGCCCACGTCGCGCTACTACATCGATCGCATTGTTGACGGCTTCATCGAGCTCCACGGCGACCGCGGGTTCGGCGACGACGGCGCGATTGTTGCGGGCGTCGGCTGGATCGGCAACCAGGCGGTCACGGTGATCGCCGAGGAAAAGGGCTGCGATCTGAAAGACCGCATCAAGCGCAATTTCGGGTGCCCGCAGCCGGAGGGGTACCGCAAGAGCCTGCGCCTCATGCGCGAGGCGGAGAAGTTCGGGCGCCCCATCGTGTGCTTCGTCGACACGCAGGGCGCGTTCTGCGGCATGGAGGCAGAAGAGCGCGGGCAGGGCAACGCCATCGCGGACAACCTGCTCGCCATGGCGGGCATGAAGGTTCCTATCGTAAGCGTGCTTCTGGGCGAGGGCGGCTCGGGCGGCGCGCTCGCGCTTGCTGTCGCGAACCGCGTCGCCATGCAGGAGCATGCGGTGTACTCCGTGCTGTCGCCCGAGGGCTTCGCGTCCATCTTGTGGAAGGACCGCACGCGTGCCCCCGAGGCTGCTGCCGTCATGAAGATGAGCGCCGCCGAGGCGCACGGTATGGGTATCGTCGACGACGTGCTCTCCGAAGGACCCGCGCCCGCGCACGAGAACCCCGATGCGGCAGTCGACGTGGTGCGCGACTACGTGCGCCGCGAGCTCGCCGAGCTGGCAAGCGTTCCCGCCGATGATCTGGTAGAACAGCGCCGCGCTCGCTTCGAGGCGTTCTAAGGCGCACTTAAGATTGTCGCCGGGCGCTCCGCGGGTGCGAGCTCTCGGCGGCTCATCTCATCGTGCTCGGGAAAACGAACGGTTAGAGGGAGAGCGGCGCTCGGAAAACCCTTCGTTTTAGCGAATAGTTTTCTGGCTTCCAATCTCCTCGATCGCCGCGCGAACGTCGGGGCTTTCCAGCTTGTCGATGAGCTTGCGGTAGATGCGCTCGCGAATCCAGGGCTCGGTCGAGAGTGCGATTGCGTCTTCGGTGGGCACCCATTTCACGCCGCTGTTCTCATCAGGCTTTATGCGGATAGGCTCATCGGGGGAGGCCACAGCGAGATACGTCACGTTCAAATGCAGGTGCGACCCGACGTACTTCCCGCGCTTCTCGTGCCCGTCGACGGTGAGCACTTCGAGCGAGTAGATGTTCCCCGCGGGAAGCGTCACCATGCGCGCGTGCGACACGCCCGTTTCCTCCTGAAG
Source organism: Coriobacteriia bacterium (assembly GCA_030540225.1). GTDB lineage: Bacteria > Actinomycetota > Coriobacteriia > Coriobacteriales > Eggerthellaceae > Ellagibacter. The sequence continues at coordinate 8,038 of JAUNWQ010000054.1, forward strand.
CTCGCGTAGCGCGACGGCAGCAAGGTCGCGCTCGCCGTCGGCGTGGCCCCCAATCCACGACCACGAGCCGTAGATGTTGTGGAACACGAGCAGCGTTTGCGCGCAATCGGGGCTCACGACCCAGATGGAGCACGCCATATGCGCGAGCGCCTCGCGGGAAAACGCGTTCTCGCACGTGCCGAGCACGGAGAGAATCACCTGCTTGTCGATTTCTTCCTGCTCGTTTGCCGGCTCGTATGCCGCGATGTCGTCTTCGATCGCCATGTTGTCCCTGCCTTTCCCTCCGCCTGATTGTAGCGCCGCTGTGCCCCTTCGCGCGCCTGACTTTTCCCTCGCGCCCGCGCGCCGCTTGAGTGCGCTCATCTTCGCAGGGCCTCTCCGCCCATTTGCCCGCGCTCGCCGCGCTTCTCTGCCAGGGGCTCGCCGCTCCGCTCATGCGCCCGTCGTTGCAAGCGACGGGGGCGTGCGTTTGCGCTTGCATCGCCGTGCTACACTAGCGTTTACGAAAAAAGGAGTCATGTGATTTCGGAACGCGAAATAGCTGCCAATTGCAATTCACGCACGTTCGCCCGCGCCGAGCGGATAGCTGCGAGCGATCGCAACATCTTGACGAAGCGCGTGCGCTATGAGGTGGGGGAGACAGTGCTGTCTGCCCAGGTCGCAAGCTCAAGCGGGTGGGATGACCACTACCGGTCGACGGTCTATCTGTCACCCGACGAGGAAACGGTCGAAGACTGGTCGTGCACCTGCCCTGCGGTGGTGGAATACGACGGGCTGTGCAAGCACTGCGCGGCGCTCGCGCTCTCCTTCTCCCGCGCGCCCGAGAAGTTCATGGGTTTCACGCCGAAGCGCCGTGTGGCAACGTCGGCCTGCATCACCGAGCTCATGCGCCGCGGCGAGCAGTTCGCCGACGACAGCGACATGGAAGGCTCGATCGACCTCGAGTGCACGCTCACGTACGGCTACCGTCTGTGGTCGGCGAGCTTCAAGGTGGCAAGCCCCACATCGTCCTACGTTATGAAGAGCATCTCCGACTTCGTGGCGCGCATGCGTACGGGCGAGCGCTACTCCTATGGGAAAAAGCTCGCGTTCACGCATGCCCCGGCACTCCTTACCGAGCGCGGCCGTCGCGTGGCGGAGTTCCTCGACCGCGCCGTCTCCCTGCGCGAGCGGAGCGTGCAGACTACCCGCTGGGGCATCGTCTCGGCGCCTGGCATTGGTCGCGACATCAACCTCTCGGAAGTGGAAGTCGTCGAGCTGCTCGACGCGCTCGACGGGGGTTCGTTCACCATTCGCGGCACCGATATCGGCACGCGTTCGGTCACCGAGACGCGCATCGTTCACGCAGACCCCGAGGTCAAGGTGTCGCTCGAGAAATCCACCGAGGACGGTTACTGCATCGAGCGCGGCTCCGACGCCGTGCTCGCCGCGCAGGGCCGCCGCTTGTACCTATGGATGGGCGACGTCGTGTACCGCTGCTCGCCGGAGCTTGCTCGCTGTGCCGACTTCTTGCGCATGGTATATGAAGGTTCCGAAGTGCGCCTGTTCATTTCGAAGGAGGATATGCCGCTCTTCTGCTCCGCCGTGTTGCCCCAGGTGGAGAAGGCGCTGCACATGGACATGCCGCCTGAGGTGGAGCGCTTCCGCCCCGTACCCGGCGAAATCTCCTTCTACTTCGACAAGGTCCGCGCGGGCGTTCGCGTGGAGGCGGTGGCGACCTACGGCGACTTCCGCTATGTCTTGGCCGGCGAGGAGGCCCATCTCGTCGATGCTTCGGGTGCTGCCGCCGTGCCCGCGCCCGTCCGCCGCGCACGTGCCGCGTCCGCCGCGCGCGGTATTACCCTCACAAGCAAGACCGAGAGCGCCGAAGAGCCGGGGCCCCTGCGCGATGCCCGCCTCGAAGCGCGCGCGACGACGCTTGTCGAGCGCTACTTCGGCCTGGGCGATCCGATCATCCCGAACGCCGACGACGATGCGGTGGGCAACCTGCTTTTCGGCGGCCTGCCCGAGTTCCGCGCGCTTGGCGAGGTCTTTACCACGCCCGCCTTCGATCGCCTCATCCGTGACGGCAAGCCGCGCATCTCCATGGGGGTGTCGCTTGCGGGCAACCTGATCGATCTTACGGTGAGCGCGGGCGACTTGGAATCCGACGAGCTCGCCGCGCTGCTGTCGAGCTATCGCAAGCGCAAGCACTATCACAAGCTCAAGGGCGGCGCGTATCTCTCGCTCGAGGATATGGACTTGGCCGAGCTCGATCGCATCGCGTCTGACCTGGGAATCTCTCTAAAGGAACTCGCGAGCGGCAAGGTCGAGCTGCCGAGCTACCGCGCGTTTTACCTCGACGAGGAGAAAGACCTCGACCGCGATCGCTCCTTTAAGAGCTACGTGGACAACTTCCGCTCGGTTGACGAGCAGAGCTACACGCCGCCCGCCCAGCTCTCGAGCGTGCTGCGCCCCTATCAGGAGGAAGGCTTCCGCTGGCTTTCCGCGCGCTGCGATGCGGGGTTCGGCGGTATCCTCGCCGACGAGATGGGCCTGGGCAAGTCGCTGCAGCTGATCTCGCTTCTGCTCGCCCGTCGCGATGAGGCACGCCGCGTGGGGCCGAGCCTTATCGTGTGCCCGGCTTCGCTTGTGTACAACTGGCTGCAGGAATTCGCCCGCTTCGCGCCCGATCTCACGGTTCGCGCTGTGGCAGGGCCGAAAGCCGAGCGCCGACGCATCAGGGCGCTCTCGCTTCCCGCGCCCGACGGCGCTGCTGCCGCGGACCCGTGCGACGTGCTCGTGACCTCCTACGACCTGCTCCGCATCGACATCCACGACTGGGTGGGGGAGCGCTTCTTCCTGTGCGCGCTCGACGAGGCGCAATACGTGAAGAACCCGGCGGCGCTCGTCACGCGCGCGGTGAAGCGCGTCGAGGCTGAGCATCGCTTTGCGCTCACGGGTACCCCGATGGAGAACCGCCTCTCCGAGCTTTGGAGCATCTTCGATTTCCTGATGCCGGGGCTGCTCGGCCCCTATGCGCGCTTCCGCGAGCGCTTCGAGCTGCCGATCGTCGGCGGCGACGAGGACATCGCGCGCAGGTTGCAGGCGCTCGTGGGCCCGTTCATGCTGCGCCGCCTGAAAACGCAGGTGCTCTCCGACTTGCCCGAGAAGCTCGAAAGCGTGGTGTACGCGCCCATGACCGGCGAGCAGCTGAAGCTGTACTCCGCACATGAGCAGCGCCTTCGTGAGGAACTCACGCGTCAGAAGAGCGACAAGGCCGCCAAGGACGGCGGGCGTAAGAGCGGCATGTCGGATGCGGAGTTCAACAAGAGCAAGGTGCAGATCTTGGCTGAGCTCACGCGCTTGCGCCAGCTGTGCTGCGACCCGCGTCTGCTCTACGAGAACTACAAGGGACCCGCAGCGAAGCTCGACGCGATTTGCGATCTGGTGGATTCCGCGATGGGCGGCGGCGAGAAGGCGCTCGTGTTCTCCCAGTTCACAAGCTTCTTGTCGCTTATTGCCGACAAGCTCGACGCGGCGGGCGTGCGTTACTTCACGATCACGGGTGCAACGCCTAAGGAGGAGAGGCTCGAGCTGGTGAACCGTTTCAACGCCGACGACACGCCCGTGTTCCTGATTTCGCTCAAGGCGGGCGGCACGGGGCTCAACCTTACGGGCGCGTCGGTCGTCATCCATGCCGACCCCTGGTGGAACGCGGCGGCGCAGGATCAGGCGACCGACCGTGCGCACCGCATCGGGCAGACGCACGTGGTGAGCGTCGAGCGCGTGATCGCGAAGGGAACGATCGAGGAGCGCATCCTCGCACTTCAGGAGGCGAAAAGCGACCTGGCCGACCAAGTCGTCGGCGCATCTGGCGTGTCGCTCGCCTCGCTTTCCCGCGACGATTTGGTCGACCTTTTGAGCCCAGTGGAGTAGAAGTGGGCAAGGGGGCGCTGGCTTCGCTAGCCGTTGGCCAGGCGGCTGAAGTCGGCGGTCTCGTCGATTACGGTGATGCCCGCGTCGCGGAATGTGGCCGCAGCGATGCCCCATCCAGGCACGAGCGTGCCCGAAAACGTGCCGTCATAGACTTCCCCCGATCCGCATGAGGGACTCTTCGCCTTGAGGATGGCCAGCTTACAGCCTGCTTTTTTCGCGCGTGCGAGCTCGGCCTGCGCGCCGCGGGCGTAGGCGGCCGTGCGATCGGTGCCGCTTGCGTCGAGGATCGTCCAAGAGCGCTCGTCCGCCGTGTGCGCTTTCTCGCTCTCCATCCATGGAGCGCGCACTATCTCGCAAGGGGTCCGCGGCGTGGGAAGGCCGCCTGCCACCTCAGGGCAGATGGGCACAAGCTCGTGCCCACGCGCGGCAAGCTCCCGCACGTGCGAGCAGGGCTTCGAGCGCCCGTCATAACGGCACGGCTCACCCAAAAGGCACGCGCTCACAGCGATTTTCACAGCGATTAGACTCCTCAAGTGTGGGGACTCGGGGCGGCAGGTCCTTAAGAGACCCGCCGCCCCACTTTTTCATGAAGCCAAGTATATCCCCTTCAGCCGCCAGCCCCCTCGCGGTCTTTACGCGTTAATGGGGAAGAGCTTGCCGCCCACCATGACATACACGTTTCCTTCCGTCGCGAAGTGCGAGGGGATTGCATAGGCAAATATGCAGGTCACATGGCTGTTTGCGGGAGCGCTATAGATTGATCCAACGTAATCGTCGGCTCGTGATGGCGCCGCTACCTCTTCGACGAGCTTGTAGGATGTGCGCGAGATGCGAGACGCGCTGCCCTCATCGCTGATCACCACGAGGGTGGCAAGGTTTTCGCATCCGCCGACGAAGTCTTCGTCGGCGCCGCCGGTGTTCTCAACATCGACCGTGATTGTTGCGAAAGTGAACCCGTCCGTGGCAAGTGTTCCGTCGTCGTTGAACGCCATTCCAAAGCGTTGCTCGAGCCATTTGTCGGCATAAGACGAATCGCCTCCAAACCCGCTCAAGTAAGCGAACTCGCTCTTGGCTCGGCCGAGCGGCGGTTCGTTTCCGAACACGACGGTCGGTGCATGGACGACAACGGAGTCGCAGTCAATAAGAGATACATCTGGGTTGCCGTACTTGTCACTTGACATGGCGATTTTCTGTGCTGCAACTGCGTCATTGGCTCCCATAATTTCCAATTCGCCCGAGCTTTTGCCTATAGGTTCAGTCTCGTCGACCAAGCTCGCATCTTCATCGACGCTGTTCGGCATCAACGCTCTCGCGAACTCGTTGGCTGTTTCGTCGCTGCTGGGGAAGGGGTCGCTGGTGGTGGAAACAATCTCGCCATATACCGATGCGAGCGAATAGGTCCCGTCGGCGTTTTCGACAGGGGTGACAGCATGCGTTTTGACCAGGTTCGTGTCGACGATGTGGCTTGTGATCTCGGAAGTCATATCGAAGTAAGTTGGGTTGTCGGTATAGCGAGGTTCTACGCGGAACATCGCTTCATGTAGCGTGATGACTTGGGTTGATGTGCTTCCGTCTTCGAAAGTGGCCGTTACGGTGAGCGCGGCGCCGTCGAAAAGCGATAAGGGATCACTTTCAGCATCCGGGTTGAACAGGCCGAAGCACGTCGTGCCATCTGCGATGCCGGGTGCGTTTGCAAGTGCAAGGTCGATTACCGATCCGTAACGCTTTAACAGGGCGGCTTGGATTTCCTGGTCGCTTCGCGGCTCTTCGCCGTTCAGGTCTCTGCCTTCTTCGGCGTCCCATTTTACGACGATTACCGAGTCGCAACTCGAAAGTGTGCCGTCGAGTCCGCGAAAGCGATCGTCCCAATTGACGGCGCGATTGAAGGCGACCGGGTCGCTGGTCTGGGAAATCGTCGTGACGTCTTGTCGGTACAGCTCGCCCGCCGATATACTCGCCTGCACACGGGAGATGCCCTCGCCTTCTACGGTGAACGTGCATCCAGTGAAATACCCTTCGGCATCGCCAGTTTGCGTCCATTGGGAGTGCGTGCGGTCGAAGACAATCTGTCCGTCTTCGGTGGGGAGGATAGTCCCGCCATCGCTCGCCCAGGCGCGAACGGTGAAGCCGTGAGCGGCTGCCTGTGTCGCTGACTGCGGCGAAGGGATGGCTCCTCCCGCTGTCGAGGCAACGTATCCGACGCCGCCGACGATCAACGCTCCCGCCACGAAGCAGGCGGCAATTGCATACGGCTTGTATGGCTTGCGGAATCGTATCTTGCGTCCCGAGTGCGTGGTCTGTTCCTTCGCGCGGGCGAGCGTTGCCGCGACGAGTTCCTCGCTCGGCTCAACACTCTTCATGAGCTCGGCGTAGCGGGTGAAAAAGTCGTGTTCGTTCATTGCGTGTCCTCCAGTTCGATGCGCAGTGCTTTGCGGGCACGATGTAGGTGGGAGCGTACGGTGGTGGGTGCGTCTCCGATGATTTCGGCGATCTCGGTTGTTGAGTATCCCTCGTAGTAGAACAAGTGCACCACGGCTCGTTGTTTTGGCGACAGCGTCGCAAGTGCACGTTCGAGCATTACGTCCTGCGCTGCCGCCCCGCTTTCCGATTCAAATTGCTGCAGCGAGTCTGACGCTGCCTTGGCTTCTGCAGTGGGGCTTTCGAGCGGTTCGGCAAAACGATTTTCTCGCTGCCGCAGGATGTCGTTCGAGCAGTTGATCGCCACGCGAATGAGCCATGCCTTTTCGTGATCGGCGTCGGTGAAGGTGCCGCTGTGAAGGTGTCGCTTCAAGAATGTGTTCTGGAAAACATCGCTTGCGTCGTGTGCGTTGCCGCAATACGCGAGCGCAATGCGGTAGACCATGGCACCCCAAGCCTCGATTGTCTGCTCAAGGGTATGGTTCACTGTCCTTTTCAATCGTCTCCTTCCCCTGCTTCCTTGATGATAGCCGCATAGGGCCCACGGCTTTATACTGTTTCGCTTGCGACTGGTCTCACCTCAAACACGTTTCGGGCCAGCGATATGTTGCATTGGGAGAGAATCTTGCTTGAACTCTCCATATCTCCCGTATTCCCCAAAGGCTACAATGGAGGGCGACACAAAACGGCGCTTGCGAGGCGCCCTGTAGAAAGGTAGAGCATGTTCGACGGAATGAAGTCCCCTGGCCGCAACGACGAGTGCTGGTGCGGCAGCGGGAAGAAATACAAGAAGTGCCACCTCAACCTGGACGAGCGTTTGCAGGAGCTATATGAGCATGGTGAAGAGGTGCCCCATCGCTCGCTTCTGAAGACCGCCGCCGACATCGAGGGCATCAAGAAGTCGGCAGCCATCAACATCGGCGTGCTCGATTACGTGGCCGAGCACATCAAAGCGGGCGTGAACACCGCCGAGATCGACAAGTGGATCTACGACTACACCATCGAGCACGGCGGCACGCCGGCCGACCTCAACTTCGAGGGGTACCCCAACAGCGTGTGCACGTCCATCAACGAAGTCGTCTGCCACGGCATCCCCTCCGAGGACGACGTGCTCAAAGAGGGCGACATCGTGAACGTGGACTGCTCCACGATTCTCGACGGCTACTTCTCCGACTCCTCGCGCATGTTCATGATCGGCGAGGTCGATGAAGAGAAGCAGAAGCTCGTGCGCGTCACGAAGGAAGCGCTCGAAGCGGGCTTGGCCGCGGTGAAGCCGTGGGGACATCTGGGCGATGTGGGAGCTGCGGTCTCCGCGCACGCGCATGCGAACGGCTTCTCGGTCGTTGAGGAGTTCGGCGGCCACGGCATCGGCCTCGAGTTCCACGAGGACCCGTTCGTGAGCCACGTCGCCGAAGCGGGAACGGGCCCGGTGCTCGTGCCGGGCATGTGCTTCACCATCGAGCCGATGATCAACGCGGGGGAGCACGATATCGACATGTCCGACCCCAACGGCTGGACTATCCGCACAGCGGATGGCAAGCCTTCGGCGCAGTGGGAAGTGCAGCTTGTGGTGACCGACGACGGCTACGAGCTTCTGTCGTGGTAAAACGCCAGGTAGCAACCGTTATTTTGTGAAAGGCAAAATATTTAGAAATTTATCTTGCACTGCAGGTTGTTTTGCCCTAATATATCAACTTGCGCCACGGTGGGTGTGGCCTAGTTGGTTAGGGCGCCAGATTGTGGCTCTGGAGGTCGAGGG
>JAUNWQ010000055.1 GCA_030540225.1 Coriobacteriia bacterium
CCGCTGACCCGCCGAAAATCGAGCCTTCGCCTGCAAGGGACGCGAGGTCCCTTGCAGGGCATTTTCTAGCGCGAGAAGAGGGTCGAATCAAGTAGCGTTGCGGCCGATCCGTCTGCCATGGGCAACGCGTGCGCGTAACACGACATGGTCACCTCAGCAGAGGAATGCCCGAGCCGCATTTGAACAGTCTTTACGTCGGTGCCGTTGGAAATCAATAGCGTTGCGTGAGTGTGGCGCAGCTCGTGGAACCGCAGTCCCTTCCAGCCGCCCTTGTCCGCCCAGGCGCGCCACCAATGTTCGAACGCGTTTAGGCTTGCGGCAGCGCCGTCTTCGCCGCACATGATGAATGCGTTTTGCGACCAATCTTTCTCGGGAAAATGCTCTTCCTGCCAATCGCGCATTTTCTGCAGCAGCTTGCATAGTTTCTCGCCGATGGCAACGTTGCGTATGCTCGCCACGCTTTTCGGCCTCCCTAAAGAGCCGTCGCCCTTGATGGCCTTGCTCACGCTTATGCGCATCGTTTTCTCGTTGAAGTCGTCCCAATCGAGTGCGAAGATCTCGCCGCGACGAAGCCCCGTGGCAAGCGCCAGGCACACCGCCAAGGAATAGGAGGCGTAGGCTATGTTGCCGTTTGCCAGGCACTTGTTGAACGAGCGGCTCGCTGTTCTTGCAAGCTTGTTCGCCTGGCCTTGGGTAAGGAACTGCGATTGGCGGTAGTTTGCTCGCGGCCTTGCTATGTTCCTAAAAGGGTTTTTCTCTGCCATGCCTCGCGTTATTGCCCAGTCGGCTGCTTGGCTTCCCGCCAAATGCGCCGCACGAAGCGTGGCGGTTGAAAGCCCCTTCCTTGACCGTCCGCCTTTCGATCCCAGATGCATGAGCGCTTCGCTCAGCAGCGCGGGTTCTATCTCGTCTAGCTGCATCTCGGCAATCCAGGGCGCAAACAGCAGCGCCTTTTGTGCTGCTTTCCTTGCCGTGTAAGGCTGCACGTATTGCAGGTTTTCCCTCTCTTGTGCCCATTGCTCGACGATCTTCCTATACGATGTCTGTTCGTTGTTTCGGTTTTCCATTTGCATTCCTCGCTTTCCTTTGAATCGACCGACCATCTGGTCGCCTGTACACAATGGAAGCGGGTTGCCAGCGTGTTGTTCCGGCTGTGCGATAATAGAAAGGTTAAAGAACCGAGAACGGTTGGTTTTCATCATCGATGCAAGGAGAAGGGGCATGGCGCAGCAGGATGCGGTAAAACAGCTGCAGGAACGATTCGAGAAGCCGTTGGACGAATTCGAAACGCGTCGCGTCGTCTTCTGGCACGATGTCGATGGGTCGTTCGAACAGCAATTCGACGCCCTGGCCGAAGTGGGTCTTGCCTCGAAGCGGACTGTCCGCTTTCTCAAACTTGCCCCCGACAACCGCTTCAGCGCCAAACGCGAGCTCTATCGTCTGCACAGGGAAGACGATTACTTGGTATACACCAGCGAGCCTAAGGATTTCTCGCCAAAGGCGCTCGAGGGAAATTGGCTCGCCGACCTTGAACTCTCGTCCGAGCATTTTCAGGCCGACTTCGCCTCGCTGCTTGCAGGCGAGCTGGGCGCTGAGGATGGAGCGGTCGAGGCAATCGCCGCTTTCAAGCAGTACTTCAACGCGGCGGATCGCCGCGCGCGCTTCAAAAAGCTGATGCCTCATGCGCAAACTAAGTCGGATGTGGCACTCGGCATCATAGCGGCCCTTTTGGAGGCGGCAGATCTCTCTACGGAGTCGATTGTCCGTGCTTACCTTGTTTCGCTCCATGAGGGAAACAAGCCTTTGTTGGATCTTTCGAAGTACGGCGCAGATGCCGCGTTCGCCGCTTTTGTTCGCAAGGCCGTCGGCTATGACGGAGACCTTCTCTCGCTTCGCGATTTCTCCGCGCACGTTCTTGTGACGGCCCTTTCGGCGCAGCTGCCGGACGAGCACCTTGTCGGCCTGGAGGCCAGGATCTCGAAGCCTCACGGTCAGCTCTGCTTGAATGTGGTCAGGTCCTGGATGTCCGATGACACCTGTATTGGAGACCTGTTCGACATCGCGCGAGACGTCGAGGCGCTTTGCGGCCTGCCGGCGCGCTTCGCCGAGATGCCTCTTGCGCAGCTCCAGAACGCTGACGTGTTCCCTTGCATCAACGAATGCATTCTCGTGCAGCTGGCGGGAAGCATGTCCCAAGGGTCGGACCGCTCAGACGAGGCCCTGCAGGTCGCCCAGCGCAGGAAGGACCTGAAATGGTTCTCCCGCGTCGAGCCTTGCTTCGATTCGCTTGCCGCCGCCGCAAAAATGCAGCAGTTCCATCGCTCCCACGTGCAAGGGTTCCACATCGCCGTGCCCCGCGATGTTTGGAGGGTGTATACGGCCGAATGGTACGTTATGGACTCCCTTTACCGCGGCTTCTGCACGGCGTTCGATGCATGCGGCAAGTCCGATTTCGATATTGTTCCCGAGATCATTGACAATCTCGACGACCTTGCAGCATGGGTTGAGGGCGTCTATGTCAATTGGTTCTTGTCCGAGACCAATAGGTGCTGGGTGAACTCTTCCGCCGAGCAATGGGAAAAAACCGGCTATATCGAGGGCGTGGCGCGGCAGCGCAACTTCTTCGACGAGTTTGTGACTGCCGGCGCGGGCGACGTCAAGCGCACGATGGTGATAATCAGCGACGCGCTGCGCTACGAGGTGGCGGCGGAGCTTGCCCAGCGTATCGAGCGCGCAACGTCTGGCTCGGCGCAAGTCAAAAGCATGCAGAGCGTGTTCCCCTCGGTGACGGAATTCGGCATGGCAGCGCTTTTGCCCCATACTTCTATGGGTTTGAGGGAAAGCAGCGGGTCGGTGTTCGTCGACAACGGCATTTCCGTAGCTTCTACCAAGGAGCGCGAGGAGGCGCTGCGCCGTCGCAAGCCCAAGGCACGCTGCATCCAGAGCAAAGAACTCATATTGGCAAAGAGATCCGACCGAAAAGGCCTTATCGGCGATGCCGACGTCATCTATGTCTACCATAATAAAATCGACGCCGTGGGCGAGGATTTCAACACCGAGCACATGGTGTTCGGCGCTTGCGAGACAGCTATGAGCGACCTGGTGTCCTTGGTAAAGATGGCTGTCAACGATTTGAATATCAGCAGGGTGCTTGTAACTGCCGACCATGGCTTCCTCTACACGCGTGAACCCCTAAAAGAGCAGAGTAAGGTGTCCGCCGCCGAAGCGTCGGTGGCTCCCCTCAAACAGGGGCGGCGTTATCTACTAACCGAGTCCAACGATGTCGACGATATCCTGTTCATTAAGATGAATATGGACGATTTGGACGGCGGCTCTTACACCGGCCTTGCGCCGCGCGAGTGCGTGCGCATCAAAAAGGCTGGCCCCGGTGATAACTACGTCCATGGTGGGTTGAGCCTGCAGGAATGCTGCGTGCCCGTAATCGAGTTCAGGAACAAGAGAAGCAGCAGCAAAGGCTACGAGGAGCGACAGCTTGCGGGGTTCAAGGTTCTCTCTGCGTCCCGCCGCATAACCTCGATGATCTTCCACGTCGACCTGTTTCAAACCGAGCCGGTCGGAGGCAAGGTGCTTCCCGCGGAATACGAGCTGGTGCTGATTGACCACTGCGGCAACGCCGTGAGCGATATTCGTCCGGCTCACGCGGACATGGCGACATCTGACGAGACGGCACGCGTTTCCCGCATCCAATTTGGGCTGAAAGCGGGTGTGGGCTACGACGCGAAAAAGCCCTACTACCTCGTTTGTCGCAACAAGGAGAACGGTGCTGAGGCGTGGCGGCAGGAGTACAACGTTGAGATAGCTTTCGTTCCCATGAGCGGTTTCGATTTTTAGAAGGGTCCTTATATGGCTGAGCATGAGCAAACGTCCGTCGACGACTACGTCCTCAACGACCTCGATTCGAAGATAGTCGCCGCATTTTCGGGTAAAACGGTAAGGAAGGACCTTACCGCGGTGATGAAGCGCGGCGCTAACGTCCCAACATTCGTGCTCGAGTACCTCCTGGGCATGTACTGCTCAACAGACGATCCCGACTTGATTGAAGAGGGCTTGGGAAGGATCAGGAAGATCCTCGCCGAGAATTACGTACGACCCGACGAGTCGGAGCGGATCAAGTCGAAGATTTGGGAGCTAAGGCAGTACACAATCATCGACAAGGTTTCGGTGCGTTTCGACGAGTATCGCGGCATTCACGTCGCCACGTTCGCCAATCTCAGCATCGACCCCGTCGTCATGCCCGAGGAGTATGTTCGCAGCTACCCGAAGATGCTGTGCGGCGGCATGTGGTGCATTCTTCGCATGGAGTACTTCCAGCTTGCTGACGTCTTCGGCGACCCCAGGCCGATACGCAAGGGCAAAAACAGCGGGCCCGAGGACAACCCCTACAAGATAGGCAACCTCACGCCCATCCAGATGCCGAACCTCGACCTTAACGACATAATCTCGAAGAGGGCGTCGTTTACGACCGAGGAGTGGATGGACCTGCTCCTGCGCTCTGCCGGCTACGAGCCGAATTCGCTCGATTCCCGTACCAAGATGCATTTCATCGAGCGCATGGTGCCGCTGGTGGAGCGCAACTACAACCTTTGCGAGCTTGGGCCCAGAGGAACGGGCAAGAGCCATATCTACAACGAGGTGAGCCCCTACGCCATCCTCCTTTCCGGCGGTCAGACAACCACGGCGAACCTGTTCGGCCGTTTGAACGCGAGCGCCAAGAAGGCGTCGTCGCTTGAGCGCACGGGGCTTGTGGGCAACTGGGACGTCATCGCGTTCGACGAAGTGGCGGGCATGCACTTCAAGGACATGAACGCCATCCAGATTTTGAAGGGCTACATGGCGGGCGGCACGTATGCGCGCGGCAGGGAAAGCTTCAACGGCGACGCGTCCATGGTGTTCGAGGGTAACATCAACGACAGCGTGCAGAACGTGCTCAAGACCACGCACTTGTTCGACCCGTTCCCTCCCGAGTTCAACGAAGACTCCGCGTTTTTCGACCGCATCCACTGCTATCTTCCTGGATGGGAGGTGCCCAAGATGCGCAGCGACTTGCTCACCAAGCATTACGGCCTTATCACCGACTGCCTGAGCGAGTTCTGCAGAGGCATGCGCAAACGCGACTACACCCACCACGTCGACGACTATTTCAGGCTCAACGGCGACTTCAACACGCGCGACGAGATCGGCGTGCGAAAGACGTTCAGCGGCTTGATGAAGCTGCTGTTTCCAGATGAGCGGATGACGCAGGACGATGCGAAGATGATTCTCGATTACGCCGTAGAGGGGCGCCGCCGCGTCAAGGAACAGCTCAAGATCATGGCCGGCATAGAATTCATGGACGTCAACCTCGGCTACAGCGAGCTTGACAATCCCGCCGCCGTGACAATCGTCGGCGTGCCAGAGCAAAGCGAGAACAGCCTCGTGCCTGAAGCGCCCTTGCAACCGGGGCACGTGTTCGGGATCGGCTGCAGCGTCGAGGGAAAGCATGCGATTTACAAGCTGGAGAACAAGGCCATCGCCGGCACGTGCAAGTTCCAAAGCGAGGGAATCGCATCGAGAAGCGCACGCGAGAGCATCGACGCCGCCTGGAATTACTTCGTGAACAACGCAGGCAAAGTGGCGGCTGGCATGCATCTTGAGAAGAAGGATTACTTGCTGTTCTTCAACGATCTTCAGGCAAAGGGATCGAGCGACGAGGTGAGCCTTGCCGAGTTCATCGGTCTATGCTCTGCTGCTTGCAACAGGCCGGTTGCTGCCGGACTTGCCATTCCGGGCGTTTTGCGGCTTTCGGGGTCGATGGATGAACTCAAAGGCCTCGAGGATATCCTGCGCGTTGCGAAGAACGCCGGCGCTAAGCGCATTCTGCTTCCATTCTGCTCGATCAAAGACCTGCAGTCTATTCCGATGGAGCTTGCCAGTAGCGTGAGCCCCGACTTCTATCCGGATGGTGATGCGGTTGCCGCCGCGAGAAAGGCACTCGGGATCGGATAGCGTCAAGTGCAGCTGTGCATCTGGAGGGAAGGCTGGAAGATGAAGACAGTACGATACAACCTCGACAAGCTCAAGCAGATCGACCTGCGCGACGTATGGCCGCATGAGGCGCTTGATTTCACAAAGTGGCTCTCCGAGGAGCCAAACCTCGCCATGTTGGGCTCGGCCATCGGCATTGAGCTCGAGCTCATAGAAACGGAATCGTCCGTCGGGTTGTTCAACGTCGATATCTACGCCCAAGAAGCCAGCACGGGCCGCAGAGTCGTCATCGAGAACCAGCTCGAAGACACCAACCACGACCATCTAGGCAAAGTCATCACGTATGCGGCAGGGAAAGGCGCCGAAGTCGTCGTCTGGGTGGTTGCCCGCGCCCGCGATGAGCATCGTCAGGCGATTGAGTGGCTCAACCAGCACACCGACAACGACTTCGGCTTCTTCCTCGTGGAAATCGAGCTGTGGTCCATCGGGGATTCTTTGCCTGCTCCGCGTTTTAACGTGGTCGAGCAGCCCAACGAGTGGACGAAGGCTATCAAGCTCAACGAAGGGCTTTCCGCAACCGGGCGCACCAAGCTCTCGTATTGGACCAAGTACCGCGAAATCGCGCAGGCGAGCCCGGAATTCTTGAAGGTCTTCAGCCCCCAAAAGCCCTCGAAGGACCATTGGACCACGCTTCGATGCGGGACCTCGGCATACCACATCGCATTGCTCATCGACACCCTGCACGGCCGCATCGGAATCGAGTTCTACGTTCCGGACGACAAGGAAATTGGCCACAAGGCGATCGAGAATGCTGTGCTGTTTGAAGAAGAGCTCGGTTTGACGGCTAAGCCCTTCGACGCCAAGAAAGCGTCCGGCTTGCGCTTCTACAAGGACGGCTGCAAGATCAAAGACAACGAAGAGGCCTGGGGCGGTTTCATCGAGCAGCAGCTTCGTTGGGCGCTCGAGATGAAGCGGGTTATAGACGAGCTGGGACACTGGGTTTGCCTTAGAGCACGCGCCTGCCAATCCATGCTACGAGGCCGATGAACCCTAGGCACAGCTTTCCAATCCAGCCGAACGCGCATTTAATTTCTTTCATTTCTAAATCCTTCCAGCCAGTCTTCTTCTTTTTCGTCGTTTTCTTCTTCGGTCGCAACTTGGCGGGGATGGGCCGCCTTGAGTCGGTACACGAGCTCCTCGGAGCAGCCGCATCTTCCAGGTACGGTTTCGGGCGGCAATGCCGCGTCGACTTGCGACGCAACTGAAAGCGCATCGAACAGATCGATGATCGCTTCCGTAACCGAACGGCTTGATGAGCTGAGCCATAGAGTTTCGTTCCGTCTCAGCTGCGCTACGTCAACCATCTCGCCGAGAATACGGGCCAAGGCAATCTCGCCATCTATCGCAACCGATTCGAGCTCGGCGATTTCCGAGGCCTCGGCGAGCAGGAAGCGCCAGCCGCGCTTGCGTCGTGCAACGGGCGTTTCGCCCTCGGGATATTCTTCAGCATACGAAGGGCACGCATCGTAATGATGGGCGGCAAGCCACAATCCCGTTTTTCCAAGCTCGTCGAAGCGCAGCTCGAAGTTCGTCAGTGCATTCTCTTTTCCTAATGGGCTTGGGGCGGTGAACGACATCGTGTCGAACACGTCGACCCTGCCGTTTCGATACGCCATCTCTATCTTCATTTACCGTTCACCTCGATCTCCCCGGCGTTGCTCTCGTTGGCGTTGTTTCGCTGCTTCCTGTTCCTTGTTTCGACTGCTTGGCGCATGGGCGTTGACCCGACGTCTGTCATCGTTGGGGTGCGTGCGCGGCTCACCCTTCTCGGGCAGCAGCCCGTACGAGGCTAGTATCTGGGAGGCCTCGCGGATCTCCGCCGCGGCTGCGATGGCGCGTGAATCGCTGAAGCTCTGTTCCGCCTTGGCCTCCATGGCGCGAGCCCTCGTTATCGCATCCGCATGGTTCGCTATCCCGTACTTCGAGCACGTCTCCAGGGCACTTGCAAGCTCCTGTAGGTCGCTCAGGCTCTCAAGCGCGATTGCGTTCCTTGCGGCTTTCAGCACCTCGCGGTTGTTCATGCCGGCAAGACTCGCCCCGCCGAAGCTTCTCTCGACGGCTTGCTTGGTGTAGGTGTACCCGAGCTTGCCTCCTGAAACCTTGCATCTCGGCGTTTCCCTCATGCTGTAGACCCAGTCGTCCCGTCCGCCGCGTGTCGATGCCGGCGAGATCTCGATGCCCAGCAACCCGATCACCTGCCTGAACTCGGCATCGCTTCTTGAGAGCTCCTTCGCTATGCCTACGCGGCACCTGATGTCCGATACCCACGAGTAACCGCCTTCTGCGACTATCTCGTGCTCGGCGCGGCTCATGTGCACGTCTTGCCGCTTGGAAGGCATCTTGCGCCCATGCTCTTTCTCTGCAAGCCTTTCGACACCGCTCTTAGCCTTCGACTCGTTGGAAAGGCCGCTCAGCCCGCGTGCCCGGGCCATGTCTTGCAAGGCGCGGTTGAGTTCGAGCGGGTTTCTCGTCTGCATCCTGTTGCCGGTTTTCAGGTTGGTGTTGTTCACCACCACGTGCGCGTGCGGTATCCCGTTGGCGTTGTCGCCGTGGTAGACGATGGCTATCTGGTGGTCGCCGAAGAAGCGGAGCGCCCAGTCGCTCGCTATCCCGCGCAGCGCCTCGATATCGATGCCGTCCTCCGGGTCGGGCGATATGACGAAGTGCTTGTAGGTGCGCGCCTTCCTGCCCTTGCAAGGCGCGTCGTTTCCGAAGGACGCACGCATTCGGTCCATCTCGCGATCCCATTCGACAGCTTCCTTGCCAGCCTGGTCGTAGCCGCTCATCTCTCGCTCGTCCCAGGACAGGTTGAAGAAGTCGCGGGCTATGGCGCGCCCGTTCTTCTCAAGGTATTTCCGGACGTTGCGGCAGCCCGTGTGCCCGGATATCGGCTTCAGTATCGGCATGGGCCGCCGCCTACTACGATGGAGCCTTCCAAGTCGTCGAGCCGCCCCTCAAGCCTGCGCCGACCTTCTTCGACCGCATCGAGCTTTTCATTCGCGATGCCGATCTGCTGGACGAAGTAATCCCGCTCGGGGGCTTTCCTGCGCGCTGCGTACGCTATCGCGTTGAGGGCGTGGACGCCCTGGTTGTAATGGCGGCCCCAGCGGACGAGCTCGTAGCGCAGGGCGCCGAGGGTCTTCGCGTCGACGACGAGCACGTTTGCGCCCTTTGGGTCTTGGCATGCCGATACGGGGATGCGGATGAGGTAGCGCATGTAGGTCGACGGGGCGACGTCGAGGGCCGCGGCGTTCTCGTGCAGCGATCCGTAGTCCCGGTCGTCGAGCCTGCAGGTGACCATGTGGGTTTTCGTGGCCATGGAATTCTCCTTTGCGGTCGGCGCAGCCAAGCGTGGAAGGTGCTGCGCGGTTCGTTTTTGAGCGAGCTATTGCTCGCCGGGGAGCGGGGGCAGCCCCCGCATGCTTCCTTCCTGCGGCGTCGTCGCCGCTGGGAGGAAGCGGTTCCGAGCCATTGCCCGGCACAGCGCCAAGGCGCCTTCGGCCGTTGTGCATCGGCTCGGACAAGTGCTATTCCGGCATGCGTCGGAAAACGTATTACGGAATAGGCTACTTGCTACCTAAGGGGTCGAAGACGCCTCCGATGCATCCATCAGCTTTCGAAGGGCGGCTTGAATCGCCTCGATGCATTTCACGTCGTGCGGCGCTGGCGTTCCCTTGAGCTCCTTCGCGTACTTTTCGACGAGCTTCCTTGCCTTGGCCAGGGAGTCGTCGGGCCGCGATTCCGAAGGGCGAATCGAGAGCAGGGATTGGGTGATATCGCGCTTCGACATGCCGTCGACGTCCATCTCCCTGAAAGCCTTCTCTTGCGCTTGCTTGGGCATGGCGGCGAGCTCCTTCACCGCCGCCGCCGAGATCTTGCCGGCGTTTGCCAGAGGCTTCCAAGAATCCGACACCGATTCCTCGATCGTCTTCGCCAGAGCCTCGTCGCGCTTGATGGTCTTTCCCGACACCTTGCGCCCCGTCTGCTTCTCGATGATGGAGGCTTTGATGTCCTCGGTGCGCACGCCCGAAAGAGCTGGGTCCGCATCGCGCATGTTCTGAACCTGCGCGCCGAGGGCACTCGTCGCAGCGGCGCGCTCCGCCACCGTGAGCTCGCGCACGAAGTAGTTGGCCGCATGAAGCATGGACACCGCCTGCTCGTCGGTTATGCCCTCGACGATACGGCAGCCCATCTTCCGATAGGCGGGGTTCTTGGCAGCCAGCAGCCTGAACGCGGCGCGGCGCCTGTGCCCCGATATGAGCTGCCAGCGCCCGTCTGTCAGTTTGCGGACAAGCGGCAGGTCAGTGAGGCCGTCTTTCTCGATGGATTCCGCCAGCGCCTCGATGGCGGCTTCTTCCATAGAGTAGACGGCGTTTGCCGGGTTTCCTTCGATGGCGTCGATGTCGAGTTCCGCCACCGGGTATTTGCTTCTGGCCTTGGCGCCCGCGTCGAGCAGTCCGCTGATGGAGAATCCAGCTGCCACGTCATTTGCCGAGCTCATCGGAGACCTCCTCTGCGAGTGCGGCATAGTCCTTTGCCGCGCGGTTCTTCGGGTCGAACTCCACGACCGGCTGCCATTGCCAGCTGCCCTCCATCACCTTCGAGGAAGAGTGAATCACGGTTCGGAGCTGGTCGTTCGGGAAGAAGCGGTCGAGAACCTCCGCGCCCGTTGCCTCGCTGCGCGTCGCGCGGCCTGGGACGCAGGTCCTCAGAATCTTGAAGCGAGGCGTTGGCATGCGCAGGGCGTCGGCGATGGCGCGCGTGGCGTTCACCGTGAGCGCGGTCCCTCGCATCACCGACCCGTCGAGCTTCACGGGCACGATCACCAGTCCGCCGTCCGCTGCGGCGAGGTACGCGTTGAAGGCAAGGCGCCTCATGACGGGCGAGCAGTCGACGATCGCTATGTCATAATCGTCCGAAGCGTCGTCGAGCGCGAATTTGAGCCGCTGCTCCCGAAGCATCAGCTCGTTCTGGTCGATAAGGTCGATGAGCGACGGCACCATGCTCAGGCTCGGAATCTTGGTTTCATGGGCCACCTTCTCTACGGGGGTGTTCTCGTAGAGAAGCGATATGGAGTTCCGCCCGGTGGACTCGGCTTCGCCGTAGAGCCCGAAGTAGTCGGTCGCCGAAGCCTGGGGGTCGAGGTCTATCAGCAGGACCCTCTTGCCGTTCTTGGCGAACAGCGTAGCCAGGTTGACGGCTGTGGTCGTCTTGCCGACGCCCCCTTTGTAGTTCGAGATGGCGATGGTGTTCATCGCTTCCTCCTTTGCATTCGCGCCCTGGCTGCGCAAGATGTGGAAGGGGCGCAGCCGGGGGTTTCGTAATATGTTTTCATTGTATCAAATACCGTTCGATACTGAACGGTATTTGATACGGCAAGAGCTCCGAAGAAACGGAAAAGCGCCTTTAGACCGCTTTTCCGCGACAGGTGCAGGATGCCTTCGCATCCTGCCGCAGGGGTTTGGGGACGAGGAGTCCCCATGCTTAGCCTCCGCGCCCATATCCGCCGCTTGGGCTAATTTGCCGCAGGCGAGCCCGCCGAGGTTGCCCTCGGCGGGCCGCTGCTTGCCCGAAACGGCCCGGAGGTCGTTAGGCCGGATCGGCTGACAGTGCGTTGATGTGGTGGCGGAGCATCGCGCGGCTTTCGCCGATGACCACCATCGAGATGATGTCGAAGCGGACGGACACGTCGGTTTCCTCGTAGCCGGCCATGTAGGCGATCGCGGTGCGCTCGAACTTGGCGCGCTTCGCTTCGGTGCCCGCCTCCGCCGGAAAGCCGGCCTCGGCGCCCGTCCTGGCGTTCACCTCGACGAAGACGACAGCCGCATCGTCGCGGGCGATGATATCGGCGCCGCCTGCCGCACATTCCCAGCTGGTCTCGAGGATTTCGTAGCCCCTCGACTCCAGGAACCGCTCGGATGCCTTGATTGCCTTTGGCTTGAGTTGCTCTGCGTTCATGGTTGACCTCCATCGAATCTTGGCTGGACCCTTTGTCCTGCCTTGTGATTCGAAGGCCGCGCCGCGGGGCGCGCGCCGCAAGGGAGGAAAGCCGAAGGCGTCTTGTCCTAACCCTCTCCACCGCAAGTTTCCCTAATTCTTTTTCAGTCCTGCCCTCTGAATACTCTGCAAAAGAATTCGGGAAAGTTTCGGCGCCCTTGCGGCGTGGGTCCCGTTGCGCGAACGTGGCGAATCCAAGGAAGGCGAAGGGCCTTTGCCGGTTCGGAGGTATCCATAGCTCGCAGCAAAACGCAGCGAAGGCTTCGGTCAGCCGCGTCCCATCTGCTCGATCAGGGCATCCTCCTCGTCAAGCGGGCTCTCGACGTCGGCAATCCCGAGGAAAAGGTCGCAAAGCAGCTCGACCCTCGCCTCGAGCTCGTCGCCGAGATCGCCCGTGTTGCGCAGGCGGCTCAGCTCGCCGACGACGGCGCGCATCTCGTTGCGAAGCATCTTGAACGTGCGGATATCCGGGACGATGGTGAACCCTTTGTCCTCGATCTTGGCCATGATGTACTCCTGCTGCGTGACCCCGGCGGCCTTCGCGAGGAGCTCGATTCGGTGGCTCTCCTCGGGCGAGCAGCGGAACGCTTTGGAGATCGTTCGCTTGCGGCGACTATTCGGGCAGGGCATCAGAATCCACCCCGTTCTTCTTCGAGCTCGTTGGCCATGTCGTCTTGCACGTTCGGGAACAGGTGGGCGTAGCGGAAGGTGATGTCGGTCGCCTCGTGCCCCATGCGGTCGGCGATGGCGAGGGCGGTGAAGCCCATGTTGATGAGCAGGCTCACGTGGCTGTGCCTCAAATCGTGCACGCGTATCTTTTTCACGCCGCTCGCCGCGCATCCTCTCTGCATCGCGTGCGATATGTAGTGCTTCGACACGGGGAACAGGCGATCGCCTTCGCCGATCTCCGGGTGGTGGTTCGCGTAATCGCGCACCTCGTCGGCCAGGAAGCGCGACAGCTTCACGGTTCGAACCGATTTGGGCGTCTTCGGGTCGGTTATCACGTCGCGGCCGCCAAGCCTCTGGTAGGACTTGTCGATGCGCATGGTCGATTTCTTCCAATCGAACGAGTCCGGCGTGAGGGCCAAAAGCTCTCCCTCGCGGATGCCGGTCCAGTACAGCACCTCGAAGATTACGAACGCGCGGGGATCGTCCATCGTGGCGTCGGAAAACCTCAGATACTCGTCCTTGGTCCAGAAATTCATCGTGCGGGCTTCCTTGCCGCCCATCTTCACGGTTCTCATCGCTGGGTTGGGGCTGAGCCCGTAATACCTCTCCGCATGGTTCAGAATGGCGGTCAGCTGGTTGTTAAGCGTGCGCAGGTATGTGGCGCTGTAGGGCTTTCCGCCGTTTGCGTCGGGCGCCATGAGGGCGTTTTGCCAGCGGACGATGTCGATGGTGCGTATCTCGTCCATCTTCTTGTTCGCGAAGAAGGGAAGCACCCTCGACTTGATCGCGTACTCCTTCTGCCGCCAGGTGTGCTCGCGCAGCCTGGGGCGAAGATCGTCTTCGTACACTTTAAAGAACTCGCCGAACGTCATCTCCATGGTGCAGCCCGCGCTTGCGATGAACTCGTCCTCCCAAGCCTGCGCCTCTTCCGCCGTCGCGAACCCACGCTTGCATTTGTGCACTTCGTTGTCGAACTTGTCCTTGCACCTGAATTGCGCGAGCCAGGTGCCGTTCTTGGCTAGCTTCACGCTCATTTCCAGCCTCCCTTCGGCTTGATGTAGATCTCGTCCAAAAGCTCGCAGCTCACGCGGCCCGGGATGGTCCTGCAGCCTTTCCGCTCCATCTCGCGGTTCAGCTCGCGGATAAGCTCGTAGGCCTTCGTCCTTCCGACGTGCAGCTTCTCCGCGACCTCTCGGGCGCCGATGAGTCGTTTCGGATCCTCGGACATGTTTTCCTCCTTACAGTTCAATATCGAACGGTGCCTAAGGCGAATCGTAACCGTTCAATATCGTGCGGTCAATATCAAACCGTTCAGAAACGTGCTATTATTTCCGCGTTATGTTCAATCGTCCGCCCGAAAAGGGCGCCTTCAGGAGGCTGTATGGGGACCGGTGAACTCATCAGGAAGTACCGCAAGATGCGGGGTCTTACCCAAAGCGAGCTGGCGGAGAAGTGCGGCTTGACGGATTCGGCGATAAGGAACTACGAGCTCGGCAACAGGACGCCTGGGGAGGATCAGGTGAAGGAGATCGCGTCGGCTCTTCACATTGCGCACGAATCTCTTTCCGACGTTCCCGCGACCACGGCGCGCGAGGCCTTGGAGCTCATTTTCAGGATCGACGAGGAGTTCGGCCTCAAGCCGAAAGAGATCGGCGGCGAACTCGTCCTAGCCATCGACCCATCATCGAAGAAGGCGCCCAAGCTCGCCCAGGCGCTCAAAGCTTGGCTCGCGCAGATTGATTCGGAAAAGTCCGGCGAGATCACCGCAGAGCAGCTCGCCGAATGGAAGGCGAAATTCGGAGCCTAGCAAGCCACTTTTGGAATGATTGCGAATCACTTCTAACGGCAAAACCGCTATTTCCCGTTGTTGCAAGGGGCATTTTAAGGCTGAAATCAGCTCGATTTTCGATTTGTCATCCCCTCAATTTGACCTGGTGTTTTGTCCAAATGGCACATAAAAATGCCCAGTGATTCGCGATTGATTCGAATCACCCTCAAACAGCGCGACAATCGCCAAAACACTCGTCGCAGGTGGTTTGGCGTATGTCTCTTTTTCGCCATGCTGTCGCATGGTCGTCACGGGATGCAACGAATGCCGAATCCATAGAATGACAACGAATCAAAATACCTGTTCAAAGGCATAAAAATACCCCGGAAACTTACGCTTCCGGGGTGGAATCATTCTCGTGTTTTGCAAGTGGCTTGATTCGCTATGACCCTCAATGGAACTTCATGAGCCATGGTGAATCATCGCAGGTGGCTTTGCAAAATTAGCCTAGGGTCACTCCCACTCGATGGCTTCAGCTCTGCCGTCCTGTCACTCCTGTTGCACCCAGTTTTCGGTGCCGTCTCGAGCCGAGTGCCGTCAGGTGACACCATGTCGTGTTTCATCGGCCTCGGGGACAAAAGCTGGGACAACCTCAAAAACTTTTCCAAACTCAGGGCTTTGAGTTTTTGTTTTTGTCCCAAAGTGCGCGGCGGGCCGCCTTTGGAGGCTCGATAACGTCGAAAGCGCCCGTTTTGAAACTCAACCGCCCTTTAGCCCGCAAGCCGCCAGCTGCAATCGCAAGTGAATCAACGCGGGTGGCTTGCGCATCGAGCGCAAAACCCCAGCTCACAGGTCTTCGCCGTTCGTGAACAAAGTGAGTAGTCTCAGGTGGCTTGCTTATGAGTTGGCGAACGGGCCTTCAGGATTCAGAGCAAACATGCTGGTAGAATAGGATTCTCAAATCAATGTCAGGAGATCGACGATGGCAGACGACCAAAACAGGAAGCCCATCCTCACAATAGAGCAGCAAATCATGCACCTGAAGCAGAAGGGC
>JAUNWQ010000056.1 GCA_030540225.1 Coriobacteriia bacterium
GCGGAGGAAGTCCGTGGGAGGATAGGGCGTTCCGCTCATGGGCGGCGCTTTTTCTTTTGCGCGGGGGGCCGCGGCCCGGGGGGACCCGGCCGCGGCCCCTTTCTTTTGCGCTCTGGGCCCCTTCCGCGCGCTCGCGCCGGGAGCGCCTGCGCGGGCTCCGGCCGAACTCAATCGCTGCCTTTTTCTCTTACGGTATCCTGCTGCGGGTTTTAACCGTTCGCGCGCTTCTTGCGGCCATTATCGGGCATTTACGGTGAAGACGCCGTCTCGTTCCCATTCAGTTTCATTTCGTGAAGTACAATAATCCAGTTTGAGTCACATACCCAATCAGTGGGTTTGATAGCGCATATCGAGGAGCTTATTCAATGACGGACTTCAAGAACGAGTTTTGCATGCATACCGCGACCTGCGGTGAGCTG
Source organism: Coriobacteriia bacterium (assembly GCA_030540225.1). Classification (GTDB taxonomy): domain Bacteria; phylum Actinomycetota; class Coriobacteriia; order Coriobacteriales; family Eggerthellaceae; genus Ellagibacter. The sequence continues at coordinate 420 of JAUNWQ010000056.1, forward strand.
CGCAAGAGCGATGTTGGGCGTGAGGTTGTGCTTACCGGCTGGGCTTGGCACAATCGCGACCATGGCGGATTGATCTTCTGCGACCTTCGCGATCGCGAGGGGTATACGCAGGTCGTTGTCGACCCCGATTGCGTCAGCGAAGAGGAGTTCCATATCGCCGAGCATCTTGGCCGCGAGTATGTTTTGAAGATTGCCGGTCGCGTTCGTGCGCGTGGCGAGGGTGCCGAGAACCCCAACATGGTCACGGGTGAAATCGAGGTTCTCGCGACTTCCGTTGAGGTCCTCAATACTTCTGTCACGCCTCATTTCTCCATTGAGGACGGCATCGAGACGGACGAAACCACCCGTATGAAGTGGCGTTATCTCGACCTTCGTCGCCCTGAGATGTACGCGAACCTTCTGCTTCGCCACAAGGTTGCCCAGGCAATGCGTCAGGCTCTCAACGAGCGCGGTTTCATCGAGGTTGAAACTCCGATTCTTGCAAACTCTACTCCTGAAGGCGCGCGCGATTACCTCGTGCCTTCCCGTCCGAACCCTGGCAAGTTCTATGCTTTGCCGCAGTCTCCGCAGCAGTTCAAGCAGATGCTCATGGTCGGCGGCATTGAGCGCTATTACCAGATTGCCCGTTGCTTCCGCGATGAGGACTTGCGCGCTGATCGTCAGCCCGAGTTCACCCAGGTCGACATCGAGATGTCGTTTGTTGAAGAGACCGACGTGATGGATCTGATGGAAGGCGTTTTCCAAGAAGTCCTCAGCGCTGCAGGCGTCGAGCACGAGTTCCCTCTTCAGCGCATGCCGTGGAAAGAGGCGATGGAGCGTTTCGGTTGCGACCGCCCCGATGTCCGCTTCGGCATGGAACTCGTCGACCTGACCGACCTTATCAAGGACTGCAATTTCAAGGTGTTCACGGGCGCTGCTGCCAACGGCGGCGTTGTGAAGTGCATCAACGCGAAGTCTGCTGGCAACTGGTCGCGCGGCGAGATTGAGAAGCTTGCCGACATCGCTGCTGCAAATGGCGCGAAGGGCATGGCGTGGATCGCCTACACCGACGCTGATACCGATCTTGTGGGCAAGAGCCCCATCATCAAGTTCCTCGGCGAGGAAACGCACAATGCGATTAAGGAAGCCGCAGGTGTCGAGCCGGGCGACCTGCTTCTCTTCGCGGCCGACACCTTCGATACGGCAAGCGCCGTGCTCTCCGCGTTGCGCCTGCATATGGCCGATGCTCTCGGTATCGAGCGCAACGGTCATGCTCTTCTCTGGGTCGTCGACTTCCCCATGTTCCGCTATGACGCGGACGAGAAGAAGTACGCCGCCGAACATCATCCGTTCACGATGATTCCTGAAGAGGATTGGGACAAGATCGAGTCCGATCCGCTTGCCTGCTCGAGCTATAGCTACGACATCGTCATGGACGGTTTCGAGATGGGCGGTGGTTCTATCCGTATCCATAATGCAGAGCTGCAGAAGCGCGTGCTTCGTCGTCTTGGCGTGGAAGATGATCAGATGGAAGAGAAGTTCGGCCATCTGATCCATGCGCTCGAGCTTGGCGCTCCGCCGCATGGCGGCATTGCCCTTGGCCTTGATCGTCTGGTCATGCTGCTCGCGGGCAAGCAGTCCATCCGCGACGTCATCGCTTTCCCGAAGACTTCGAGCGCATCCGATCCGATGACGGGCGCGCCGAATGAGGTAACCGGTCGCCAGCTCAAGGAAGTCAACCTGCGACTTCTTTAGGTTCGGATTTGCCTGACGGCAAACCCGACCTGTCGACGCTGCGGGCCCGTCGGGCGGTCCAGCTGGCGCTCCAAAGATTTGCAGGTTCGGCTTTGCCTTGCGGCAAACCCGGCCCGTCGACGCTGCGAGCCCGGCTGACGGCGCAGCTGGCGTTCCAAAGATTGCTCACGTACTCAAGGTACGCTTCGCAATCTTTTCGCGCCATCTGCACTCGTCAGCTGGGCTCTCGCTGACTTTAGGGCGAAAGGAGGCAGGTGTACGCTCCTGCTTAATGGGATAGTGCCTACCTTTCGCTGGCTTTAGGGCGGATAGGGCGTTCTCCCAACGCTTCTTCCCATCATTTGAAAGGACCCTTATGAAAACTCAACGCCCGTATCCTCGCGCGACCATTACGCCGAAGGGCGAGCATGCCTTGGAGAAGGGGCATCCTTGGGTGTACGAGGCGGAGGTTGTCTCGCTTGAGCCGGCGCCGGGCGAGGCTGCAGTTGCCAACGGCTCGATTGTCGACGTCGTGAGCCGCAAGGGGTCGTATCTGGGGTCGGGCTTGCTATCCGAGAAGAGCAAAATCCGCATTCGCCTTATCACTCGCAACGCGAACGATCGCTTCGACCGCGCCTTTTGGAAGCGAAAGGTACAGTGGGCGTGGAATTACCGGAAAACGGTGATGGGCGCCGATGCAAGCGCATGCCGCGTTCTGTTCTCCGAAGCTGACGGATTCCCCGGCCTTGTCGTTGATCGTTTCGAAGACGTCCTCGTGGCTGAGACGCTTTCGGTGGGGATGGAGCGTTTGAAGCCGATGATCTTCCCCGCGCTTCTCGAAGTGCTGGCCGAAGATGGCATCGCGATTCGCGGACTCTATGAGCGCAACGACGCCTCGACCCGCTCGCTCGAAGGACTCGCTCAGACCGCGGGATGGTTTGCGGGCGCTGCGGAGGATGTGGCCTGCTCGCTCGACCCAATCAATCCCAGCCAACCCGAGGCTGCGGTGTTCGGTCCCACGACGACGCAGATTGTGGAAAACGGCGTTCGTTACGAGGTTGATTTCGAGAACGGACAGAAGACGGGCTTCTTCCTCGACCAGAAGTACAATCGGCGTGCCGTCGCGCAGCTCGCGGCGGGAAGACGCGTTCTTGATTGCTTTACGCATACGGGCAGCTTTGCTCTGAATGCCGCCCACGGCGGGGCGGAGTACGTGAACGCGGTTGACATCTCCGAGCTTGCCGTCGCTCAAGCGCGTAAGAATGCCCAGCTCAATGAACTTGACGGCAAGATGGACTTCACGGCGGCGAACGTATTTGACCTGTTGCCCCAGCTCGAGGCGGCGCACGATCGTACCTATGACTTCATCGTGCTCGATCCGCCCGCGTTCACGAAAAGCCGCAAGACCATCGATTCGGCAGCCCGCGGCTACAAGGAAATCAACTATCGTGCGATGAAGTTGCTGCCTCGTGGAGGCTATCTCGCAACGTGCAGCTGCAGCCATTTCATGGACACGGAACGCTTTCGCCGTGTCGTGTCCTACGCCGCGCAGGACGCTGGCGTCCAGTTGCGCCAGATCGAGGAGCGCCAGCAGGCGCCTGACCACCCGATTCTGTGGGGCGTTCCCGAAACGGACTACCTGAAGTTCTTCTTGTTCCAGGTGGTGTAGAGAGGCCGCCCGCTGATGGAAGCCTCGCGTTTCCTTCATGACAGTTTGTTGACAGCCTGACGCCTTCGCGGCATCTGCACAACTTATGCGTATCATTGACCCTGTTCAACGAGTTCGAGGCGTTCTAACTCGCGTCCCGAGCAGATTTGAGGCCCGTGCATCTCGCGCGGGCCTCCTCGATTATTGGCGAAGGCGGGTGCACATTCGGATGAAGGGTTTTCTCGAGCGGATGCAGTGGAAGATGGCGGGCGCCATGCAGGGAAGGCGCGGCGCCGACTCCCTATCGAATACGCTGGTCGTTGCAGGCATCGTCTGCCTGGTGCTGTCGGTTCTCCCCCATATGGGCCTGTTTTCATGGCCTGCGCTGGCGCTTTTGGCCTATGCGCTCTTCCGTACCTATTCGAAGAACATCGCTGCGCGTGATCGCGAGAACGAGGCGTTCCTGCGCGCGACCGAGAAACCTCGTCGCACGCTTTCCCTCGGACGGAAGAAATGGGAGAACCGCGAGACCACGCTGTACTTCAAGTGCAAGGGCTGCGGGCAGGAGCTTTCGGTCCCGCGCGACAAGGGAACGCTTCGCGTGGTGTGCCCAAAGTGCAAGACCGAAACCGTGAAGAAGTCGTAGCAGCGTATGTTCGGCTACATCATGGCAGATGAGAAGCAGCTTTCTCCTGAGGAGGTTGCCCGTTACCGCAAGGTGTACTGCGGTGTTTGCCATTCGCTGAAGGAGCAGAACGGCCAGCTGTGCCGCATGGCGCTCACCTACGACATGACGTTCCTGGCACTTCTGCTGAACTCGCTTTACGAACCGCTCGAACACGAGGATTCCGCGCGATGCGGGGCTCATCCCACCAAGCCCCAGCCATTTGCGACGAGCGAGTGCACGGAATATGCCGCTGATGCGACGGTGCTGCTCGCGTACCACAAGCTCATGGACGATTGGCATGACGATCGCAAGGTCTCGCGACGGGCGATGGCCCAGGCACTCTCGTCCGCCTATCGTGAGGCCTCGGCAAGACGCCCCGCGGTTGTCCAGGCCATTGAGTCGGGCATGACCGATATCCGCGCAATCGAGCAGCGTGGGGACGAGTCGCTCGACGCTGCCGCCAATCGTTTCGGTGCGATTTTAGGGCGCGTGTTCTCGTATCGGGAGGATTTTTGGGCAGGCGAGCTGCGCCGCATGGGAGCATGGCTCGGCAAGTTCGTGTACCTCATGGATGCGGTCATGGATTACGATGAGGACCTGAGGTCGGGCAGCTACAATCCGCTTGTTGCGGCTGGTGCGGTGCCCGGCGATGTTTCGGAGGGGCTTCGCTCGATTGCGGCCCAGGCGGCGAAATCGTTCGAGCGTTTGCCGCTTGAACAGGATATTCACATTCTCCGCAACGTGATGTACGCGGGGATATGGGGACAGTATTGCGGGAAGTTTGGCGATGCTGCCCATGATGATGGCGAAATGACGCCGGCGGCTTCAAGGGTCGTCGACGACGATGATGGCGAATAGGGAACGCAATGGCAATGGACCCGTATAGCGTACTCGGTGTATCGAGGGATGCCTCGCAAGACGAGGTGAAGAAGGCATACCGCAGGAAGGCGCGCGAGAACCACCCCGATTTGAACCCCAACGATCCGAACGCCGCCGAGCGGATGAACGAGGTCAACGAGGCGTACGATCGCATCATGAACCCCGAGAAATACGCCGCTGCCGATCGCCGTGCCTCCGCAGCTTCGGGCGGGGCTGCCGGCGGCGCATCGTCGCAAGGCGCGTCGGGGTATGCAGGGTACGGCGGAGCGAACCCCTTCGGCGGCGCCTCGGGCGGCGGCTCGTACGGAGGCGGGCAGCAGGGTAACCCCTATACCTCCGGTGGCCCGTACGGTTGGGCGGGAGGCTTCGGCTTCGACTTCGACGACTTCTTCGGCTACGGTGCCTCCACGGCGTCCGGTCCGATTCATCCCGAGGCGAATGTAAGCGATCCGGCGGAATTCCGCGCGGCGATCGACCTGATCAACTCAGGGGATGCGGCGCAATGCAAGCGTGCTGCCGACATTCTGGCAACGGTAACGAGCGGCGGGCGTAACGCCCGGTGGTACTACCTTTCGTCGCTCGCGAACAACGGCGCGGGCAACACGGTGATGGCGCTCGACCAGATTCGCCGCGCTGTTCGTATGGATCCGAACAATGCCGACTATCAGCGCGCATACCGTGCGTTCCAAAGCGCGGGGCAGTCGTACACTCAGGAACAGCAGACGCGCGGGTTCACCATTTCCTCTATCGATCCCACGACGCTGTGCTGCGGCTGTTGCATGCTCCAGCTGTGCCTGCAGCAGTTCATGCGCTACGGGTTCATGGGCTTTTAGGGCGCTCGTGGCCCGTCGGCTGACGCGACGCGCCTCACTCGCTGACTTTGGTGCCGCTTGGATGATTCAACTTGTTCTCTCGGAAGGAGACTGATATGGCAACTATCGGGATTGACTTGGGCACGACGAACAGTTGCGCCGCGGTGGTCGAGGGCGGCAAGCCGGTCATCATCCACAGCGCCGAGGGCTCTCGCACGACGCCGAGCGTCGTCGCCTTCACGAAAGATGGCGAGCGCCTCGTCGGTGCGACAGCTTGTAGACAGGCGGCAATCAACCCCGATCGCACTATCTCCTCGGTGAAGCGCCATATGGGAACTGACTGGCGTGCGAGCATTGACGGGAAACGATTCACGCCGCAGGAAATTTCCGCGATGATCCTCCGCAAGCTGCGTCGCGACGCTGAGGCGTTCCTCGGCCAGGAGGTGACGCAGGCCGTCATCACCGTCCCCGCTTACTTCAACGATATGCAGCGCCAGGCCACAAAGGATGCGGGCCGCATCGCGGGGCTCGACGTCCTGCGTATCATCAACGAGCCGACAAGCGCGGCGCTCGCGTACGGGCTCGACAACGGCGATCCGCAGAAGGTGATGGTCTACGACTTGGGCGGCGGCACGTTCGACGTGTCGATCATCGAGATCGGCGAGGGCGTGATCGAGGTGCTTGCGACTGCGGGCGACAACCATCTGGGCGGCGACGACTTCGACGAGCGCGTCGCCGATTACCTGTTCGGGGTCTTCAAGCGGGAATCGGGCGTTGACGCGAGTCGCGATTCCGCTGCGGCGCAGCGCGTGCGCGAGGCGGCGCGCCAGGCGAAAGAGGAGCTGTCCTCCATGGAGACGGCGCGCGTGAACCTGCCGTTCTTGGCTCAGGGCGCATCCGGTCCGCTTCATCTGGAGGCGCAGGTCACGCGCTCGGAGTTCAACCGCATGACCGCCGATTTGGTCGAGCGCACCGAAGGCCCCGTGTCCCAGGCGCTCAACGACGCGGGTATTGCCGCCTCCGAGCTGGGAAGCGTGCTGCTCGTCGGCGGGTCGACGCGCATCCCGGCGGTTCAGGACAAGGTTCGCTCCCTTACGGGGAAGGAGCCTTCATCATCGATCAACCCCGACGAGTGCGTTGCCGTAGGCGCGGCGATTCAGGGTGCCACGCTCGTGGGGTCTTCGACGGGGCTCGTGAAGGCAAACTCCATCCTGCTGCTCGACGTGACGCCGCTTTCCCTTTCCCTCGAGACCGTCGGCGGCGTGGCGACGCGCATCGTGGAACGCAACACGACGCTCCCCGTGCATTATTCGCAGATCTTCACGACGGCGGCGGCGTTCCAGACGAGCGTGGAAATCAACGTGCTTCAGGGCGAGCGCCCGATGGCGCGCGACAACAAGTCGATCGGCAAGTTTCGCCTGAAGGGCATCAAGCGTGCTCCTGCGGGCGTTCCCCAAATCGAGGTGACGTTCGACATCGACGCGAACGGCATTCTCACGGTTTCCGCGAAGGACAAGGGGACGGGCAAGGAACAGTCGATTACGATCGACGAGTCGGGCCGCATGTCCGACGAGGAAATCGATCGCGCCATTCGCGATGCGGAAACCTACGCGGCGCAGGACGCGACGCGTCGCGATGCGATGGAGGTGCATGCGGAGGCGGCACGCCTGGTCCAAGAGGTTGACGCGGCGCTCGCAAAATCCGGCAAGCAGTTGGAAAAGGAAGAGAAGAAGCAGGTCAAAGCCGATTCGAATGCTCTCCGCAAGCTGCTTTCAAAGAAAACCGAGAAGCTGGAGGAAGCGGACATCGCGGCAATCCGCTCCGCCAAAGAGCAGCTCGACCGCTCAAGCGAGCATGTGAGGTCTTTGGGGTAGAGGGAGTCTTGGGGCGCGGCCTTTCTGGGGCACTACGTCGAGCTTGCTCAAGGGGAATCGCCAGACGCTCTCTCTCGGCGGCAAGCTGGGGAAGGGGTGCCGGTGTACGGCGTGCAACGAGGAACTTTGCCGGGGCGGCTTCCGAGGGGTTTAGGGAAGCCGCCCCTTTGCGCGGATCATCGCGATGCTAGGCGACGTCGGTTGCGTCCTCGTGCTGCTTGCGGTGTTCGCGGCGCTCCCGCTTCGTCATGAGCGATTCGGGCAGTTCTCGGCGGCCTTGCGCTGCAAGCTTGCGCATGTCGGTGTCGGCCATGCCCTGCGTGGGGTCGTTTCTGCGCTTGCCGTAGAGTGGGTCGCCCTCGTCGTTCCAAATGCGGTCGGCGACAGGCGTCCACTCCGCGATGGAGTCGTGGCATTTCGCGCAGAGGCTCTCCGCGCTTTCTTTCTCCTGAAGGTCGGTGGAATGCGCGCCGGCGCGCTTCACCATGTCGGCGAGCAGCCCCTCGTTTTCCAAGATGGGGCAGGGCTTGAGCAGGTTGTCATTGAAGGGCTGGCCCTCGTAATACTGCATGAACAGAGGGGAGCGCAGCGCGTCGAGAAGGGTCGTTTCCCGGATGTTGACGTTCGCGTAATGCGCGAACACGCACGGCTCCACGTCGCCTGCGGCGTTGATGTGCAAGTAGCGGCGCCCGCCGGCGATGCAGCCGCCGACGAACTCGCCATCGTTCTGGAAGTCAAGCGTGAACAGGGGCTTCTTCTCGCGCATCTCGCGGATGAAGCGGTAGAGGTGCTCGCGCTGGTCGGCGTGCACCATAAGCGAGGTGGGCGAGCCGACGCCAACGGGCATGTACGTGAAGATCCACGCGAAAAGAGCCCCCTTCTCGATGAGCCAGTCGAAGAACTCCTCGCTGGCGATAGAGTTTGCGTTGGCACTGGTGTAGCAGCACGATACGCCGAAGGGGAGGCCGTTTTCGCGCAGGAGCTCCATGGCGCGGGAAACCTTGGCGTACGTTCCCTTGCCGCGGCGGGCGTCGGTTGCCTCCTCGAAGCCCTCGACGCTGATGGCGGGCACGAAATTTGCGACACGGATCATATCCTGCACAAACTCCTCATCGATGAGCGTCGCGTTGGTGAACGACAGGAACGCGCAATCGGGATGCGCTTCGCATAGGTTGATGAGGTCGTGTTTGCGGACGAGCGGCTCGCCGCCGGTGTAGATGTAGACGTGGGTTCCCAGCTTGACGCCCTGGTTGATGATGGAGTCGATTTCCTCGTAGGTGAGGTTTTGCTTGTGACCGTATTCTGCTGCCCAGCATCCGGTGCAGCGCAAGTTGCAGGCGCTCGTCGGATCGAGCAGGATGGCCCAGGGAATGTTGCAATGGTACTGTTCGCGCATCGCTTCCTGCTTCGGCCATGCGAGCATGTTCGCGTCAACGACGAACGTCTTGATGAGGCGATCCCTGACCCGGGGATTCATGTCGGTGAGAATCTTCATGATCAGGTGATACCAATTCGATTCGTCATCGATTGCTTGATGGAAGGCCGTGCGTTGGGTGGGGAACACGTCGTCGGGCGCAACTTTGTCGATCATGTCCATGATCTTCGCGACGTTTCGTTCGGGGTCTTCAAGCAGGTAGTCGATGGTTTTGTTGAGGGCTGCCCGCTTGATCTGGTCGGTTGCTTTCATGATGTTGTACCTCCCATAAAATTATTCAACAAATGTGGAATAACTTTCTTAAGCGTGAGTATAGTTCGGTGAAATAAAAATACAAGTGACAAATAAACAACGTTTGTGGTAAAACCTGCAGATGAAGTTAGGCTGTCCATTTTTTTTGCGAGGGAGAGACATGGGCGACGTGGGGGAGAAGATGGCGAACGAGATTCAGCCGGCAAAAGAAGGAGCCGCCTGTCGGGAATCCGGGGAGCGCACGGCGCCCGACCGCCGTGTTGTGCGCACGCGAAAGGCGATCCGCCAGGCGTTTTTGACCCTCATGCAGGAGACGGAGTACCAAAAGATCACCATCACCGGAATTGCCCGCGAGGCGGATATCGACCGCAAGACGTTCTATCTGCACTACCAGTCGGTCGAGGATCTGGCGAACGAGATCGTGCAGGACGAGGCGGACCGGATCGTGCGCACATGCCTGGACTCCCTTGAGAACAGCGACGACGGCGAGAACGTGATTGACCTGTTCAAACGGCTTTCGCTGGGGCTGGCGCCCGACCTGAAGAGCATGAAGCTCATCGCTTCGCACACTCCCTACGAGCTCGTTTTGAAGAAGCTGGAATCGTCGCTCACGGCATCGCTTATCGAGCAGGACACGCTTGGCTTGAAGAAGCTGGGGCCGTATCTCGATTTCTGCGTCGCGTATTTCAGTGCGGGGCTCGTAGCGGTGATCCGCCGCTGGATTTTAGACGAGTCGGAGATTCCCCTCGAGGATATCGCCCAGGTGACGCACTCGCTCGTCCATAGCGGTCTCGATGGCATCGTGCGGACTGTGGCCGAGGGCGGCGTAGAGGAATAGCCCCGCGTCCCTCGCGTCCGTTTGCGCGGTTGAGCTGTGTGCATTTGGTTTAAGGCTCGTTCGCGTCATGTCAACTCGCGTATACTGGGGACAACTTGAATTGAGCATTCTGAATGGGGCGGGGCGGCGACATGTTCCGAACCTGGTCAGGTCCGGGAGGAAGCAGCCATAAGGGGCCTCTGACGAGCGCCCTGTCCTATTCAGAATGCTTCATCTTGCAGGCGGCCACGAGCCGCCTGCTTGCTGCATGGGCCTCTTCTTGTAAGGACGCTATGGACATCATCAACTTCTTCGTCAGTCTCCTTTCCGACCCCCGATCGGCGATTGCAGGGTGGATTGTGGCGCTGGGCGCCGCATGGGTGTACACCCCGTTGTTCCTGATCGTGTTCGTGGAGACAGGCCTTGTGTTCTTCCCGTTTCTGCCGGGCGATTCGCTTCTGTTCGCGGCCGGCGTCTTCTCGGCTGACGGGGGCGGTCTGCACCTGTGGGCGACGCTCGTCGTGTTCTACGCCGCCGCCATCTTGGGCAACACGTCCAACTACTGGATCGCCCGCTTCTTCGGCAAGCGCATCATCGACTCGGGGAAGATCAAGGCGCTCACGCCCGAGCGCATGGCGAAGCTCGACCACTTCTTCGAGCGCTACGGCGGGCTGACCATCGTGATCACGCGCTTCATGCCGTTCTTTCGCACGTTCGCCCCGTTCATCGCGGGCACCGGCCACATGAATTTTGGCAAGTTCACGCTGTTCAACGCAATCGGCGGTATTTCTTGGGTCTCGCTGTTCGTTTTGGTGGGATACTTCTTCGGCGGCATTCCGTTTGTGCAGGAGCACTTCGAGATCATCGTTTTGGGCATCGTCGCGGTATCGGTGGCACCTGCGTTTATCGGTGCGGTGAAAGCTGCGATGAGCTCGAAGAAGGGCGACAAGGCCAAAAACGCCAAGCACGCGAAATAATGCCGCTTGGCTATTCGTGCAATGTCATCTCGGGGAAAATCTAGCAACCGAGCTTCTATCGATACGACGAACTCTTTCCAGGAGCGTCCGGCAACCCCGGGCGCTTCTTCTATAATGGAGCGAAATGAACCGGGCGCCTTGCGCGCCGCATACGAATGCGAAGGACTCGTGCGATGTCGGAAGCTTTATACCGCAAATATCGCCCCCAGACGTTTGAGGACGTGGTGGGCCAAGAGCATATCGAGCGCACCATCAAAAATGCCATTGAGCAGGACAAAGTAAGTCACGCATACCTGTTCTGCGGCCCGCGCGGCACGGGTAAGACGACCACTGCCCGCCTGCTTGCGAAGGCGCTTTTATGCGAGAAGGGTCCGACTGCCGACCCCGACGGAACGTGCGAGGACTGCCAGCTTATCGCCGCGGGAGAGCATCCCGACGTCTACGAGCTCGACGCGGCAAGCCGTACCGGCGTCGACAACGTCCGCGAGGAGATCATCAACCGCGTGCAGTTTGCGCCGACGCGCGGGCGCTACAAGGTCTACATCATCGACGAGGTTCACATGCTCTCGGTGGCGGCGTTCAACGCGCTGCTGAAGACGCTCGAGGAGCCGCCGAGTCATGTGGTGTTCATCCTGGCGACGACCGACCCGCAGAAGGTTCCCGAGACCATCCATTCTCGCTGCCAGCGATTCGATTTCCGCCGCATATCAGCCGAGGCCATGGTCGCGCGCTTGGGCGCGGTATGCGTGTCCGAAGGGGTCGAGTTCGAGGGCGAGGCGCTCGATTTGATCGCGCATCGTGCGGAAGGCGGCCTTCGCAACGCGCTTACCTCCCTCGAGCAGATCATCGCGTTCGGCGAGGGCAAGGTGACGCTTGCGGGCGCCGAGGCGATGCTCGGGTCGCTTGATTCGAGCGAGATGTCCGAGATCATGAATGCGGTCGGCACCCGCGATGCTGCAGCGTGCTTCCGCTGGACGGCACAATACGTGGAAACAGGCGCCGACCTGGCTCGATTTGTGGGCGATATGGCTGAGCGCGTACGCAACTTGTACGTGATGTCGCTTGTGGGCGCCGATGTGGCGCTGGAGGTGTCCGAGTCCGAGCGCCGAGAGCTCACAGGCGAGTTGCCGCTGTTCGGCCCCGATCGCTTGGCGCGCTTGCTCGGCGTTTTGGGCGACCTGTCGGCCGAGCTGAAGACGTCCACCAATCCTCGCCTGTCGTTCGAAATTGCGCTTACGCGCATGGTGCGGCCCGACAGCGACCTGACGCTTGAAGCGCTCGCCGAGCGCGTTGAGGCTCTCGAGTCGGGGTATTCCGCCTGTTCACGGGTGGTTGCTCCGGCCGCCGTCGCTGCTGCTGCTGCGACGGGTGCGTCGTCGAGCGCGGCGCCGGAGCCGAGCGCGCGAGCGCATCGGGAGACGGCGAGCTCGACGGGCACGGCGATGGGCCAGGCAGGCGGGCCGCTTGATTCCCGCCACGTCCACGCCGCAGCAGCCGAAAGGCCGACTTCGCAAGAGGTCGCCTCTCGGGAGACGGGCTCTCCTGCGGGGGCCTTCCAGGCGTCGGCTGAGGCTGCTCCTGCCGTGAATGCAGCGACGGCGACGGCGGCAGCTGGGGTGGCGCCCCGTGAGAACGCCGCTTCGACGGTTGCTGCGGTTGCCGGTGCTTCCGCAGCGTGCGGCACGATTCCCGCTGAGCTTGCGGACACGCTGCGCAACGAGGCGGCGCTACAGCGCATCTGGAGCTCGGCCATCGCTTCGCTCAAGAAGAGCAAGGCGGCCTACGGCGTGCTCTTCTTGAACACGAAGGCTGTGCTCGACGAGGGCCGCGGTATGCTCGTCATCGAGTTCCCCGTGGAGAACGCTTTCGCGTTCAACGCCGTGCAGAAGCCCGACGTGCAGGACGCCGTTTCTGCGGCGCTCGCGCAGTCGTGTGGTGCGGCGATCCCGTTCGCCTTCTCGAAGGGCCCTTCCCAGGGTGCAGGTATGGCGGCGGCCCCGTCTGCTTCCTCGTCGGGCGCCTCTGCTCGACCGGCGACGCAGCAAGCACAGCCTCAGGCGTCCCGCGCTGAAAGGCCAAGCGCTGCTCGCGAGGCTGCGGCTGCGGCGATGCGCGCGGTTCGGGAGCGAGAGGCTGCTGCAGCGTCTGCTGAACCTGCGCGCTCGGCGGCTCGACAGCCTGCTTCAGCTGCGAATGCGCGCCAGGCAAGCCCTCAGGTGCGCGAGGCGCAGATGCGGGGCGCCCAGAACGCGGGTGCGTTCGTTCCCGAGCCGGATCCCGTTCCGCTCGATGCGTACGGCGACGCCCCCTACGACGAGCCGGTTCCCTATGGCGACGAGGACGCGTTCGTCGGGGATGCCCCTGCGTATGCTGCTGCGACGGCTTCCCCTGCTAAACGGCGGGGAGGTGGGGAAGCTCACCGCTCGCCGGCCGCAGCTTCCTCCGTGCCGGACTTCAACCGCATGGCACGTGAGGCGGCGGCGCGGACTTCAGGCGCGACGGGCTTTCCCCCTGAGCCGACCGACGCGAACACATCGGCATCGATCGACGCGACCGGCCCGAACGGCGAACCTGCGGGCAACGAGTTCGACTCGCCCGATGACCTGGCTGCCGTGCTCGCAGCGGGAGGTTTCGAGGGCTCGCGCGTCGAAGAAGTGAGAGAATAGCCCGACAGGTAAGACGGGTTTCGCCCCGACAACGCGTTTTCGCGCGGGGCGTCGATATGGAAAGAACACTACCAGGAGGAAAAATGGCGAAACGAGGCGGATTCCCCGGCGGCGGCATGGGCAACATGGGCGCTATGATGAAGCAGGCTCAGAAGATGCAGGCCGAGCTTGCGAAGGCGCAGGAGGAAGTGAAGACGATGTCGTTCGAGGCTACGGCCGGCGGCGGCATGGTGAAGGTCACGGCGCTCGGCGACAACACGATCAAGTCCATTGCGATTGACCCCGAGGCTGTCGACCCCGAGGACGTCGAGATGCTCGAGGACATGGTCCTCGCTGCGGTGAACGAAGCGCTTCGCGGCGTCTCCGACATGGCGGCCGCCCGTATGAGTGCGGCGACCGGTGGCATGAACATCCCCGGCTTGATGTAGGCGCTTTTCGTGAACTCCGCACCTGCGATTCAAAAGCTTCTCGATGAGCTCGAGCGCCTTCCCGGTGTCGGGCCGAAGTCCGCGCAGCGCATGGCGTATTGGATCTTGAACACCGATCGCGCGACAGCGCTGCGCTTGGCTCAGTCGATCATCGAGGTGAAGGACACTGTGCATTTCTGCTCGCGGTGCTTCAACTATGCGGAAGGCGACGTGTGCGAGATCTGTGCGTCGACCAAGCGCGACAGCGGCATCATTTGCGTGGTGAGCGAGCCGCGCGACATTCCCCCCATCGAGCGCACGGGCGTTTTCGGGGGCGTGTACCATGTGCTCGGGGGCGCGTTGTCGCCTCTTGAGGGCATCGGCCCTGATGATTTGCATGTGGCCGAGCTTATGGCGCGATTGGGCAGCGAGGACGTGAGGGAAGTGGTGCTCGCGACCAATCCCAACGTCGAGGGGGAGACGACGGCGTCGTATCTTGCGCGGCTCATAAAGCCTTTGGGTGTGAAGGTGACGCGCTTGGCGAGCGGCTTGCCCGTCGGCGGCGATTTGGAGTTCGCCGACGAGGTGACGCTCGGCCGTGCCCTCGAGGCGAGGCGCGAGCTCTAGCGCTTAGGGGCGGCGTTTATCGGGCAAGGGTGGCAGGCGGTTTCGGCGATGACCCTTGATGGGCCGCAAATCGGGACACGGTTGCTTCGTGGGCCAAACTTCAGGTCCTTGAAATGGCAAAAAATAAAGGCTCGCGTTTGCGAGCCTTTATTTGCTTCGTCCAACAGTGAGGAACCTGTCCCCTCCAAAAACAGGATTCTCGCTGTTGCCGAAGTCCGAACTGCGTAGTAGGTCGTTGCATAGTATAGCATCATTTGGCCGAATGCGCGCAACTCTTTTCATCCTGC
>JAUNWQ010000057.1 GCA_030540225.1 Coriobacteriia bacterium
GACAGGCCGAACTTGCGGAAGATGCGGTCCATGATGAACGCGACGCGGGACATGTAGCCGCACAGCTCCAGAAAGCCAAGGAGCAGGAACAGGATGACCATCTGCGGGATGAAGCCGATGACAGCGCCAACACCTGCGACAATGCCGTCCATGACGAGCGACTGGAGCCACGGGGCGACGTCGGCTGCCTCAAGGGCGTTGCCGATGATAGCGCCAAGACCCGGGATCCACAGGCCCCAAGAACCATCGGAGGGGTCGGGCTCTTCGACTTCGAGAGCAGCCTGGTAGTCGGCGAAGGTGATCGCCTGCTCCTCGACCTCGCCGTCGTCGCCTTCGACTTCCATCGTGGCAACAGCGTGCTTGGCCTGGGCCTGTTCATCGAATGCCGCAATCGTGGCCTGGGCGTCGTCGTACTCGGCAACGGCGTCCTTGTACTCGGCCACAGCGTCGGCGTCGGTAGCGTCTTCGGGAGCCTCGGGCTCAGCCAAGGCCAGCGCATCGAGCACTTCTTGGGAGTCATCGGAGGGAAGGCCGGACACCTCGTCCTCGCCGAGGATGTTCTCGACGTAGGCGGTAATCTGCGCCTGGGCGTCTTCGTACTCGGCCGTGGCCTCGTCGAACGCCTCGCCGCCGGTGTAGAGCCAGCCGTCGCCGGAGATGCCGTCGTTGGCCCAGTCGGTCACAACGCCGCCGCCGACAGAGACGGCCAGCCAGTACACGAAGAACATGATGACGATGAAGATCGGCAGGCCGAGGAATCGGTTCGTGACGACGCGGTCGATCTTCTGGGTGGTGGACATGCCCTTGGTCGACTTCTTCACCGTGTCGTCGACGACGCTGGCGATCTCATCGTAGCGGGCGGAGGTGACGATGGACTCCGCATCGTCGTCGAGCTCGGTCTCGAGCGCATCGCGAATGGCGCCAATCGTTTTCTTATCGGCATCCGTCAGCTTGAGCTGCTCAATCGTGCGCTCCTCGCCCTCGAGCGCCTTGATGGCGAACCAACGGGCCGTCGCCGGGGCGACCTTCGAGCCGAGGACGTCAATGATCTTCGCGAGCGCCGTCTCGATCTCGTCGGAGAAGCGAATCTGCGGCGCGGCGGGAACGCCCTTCTTGCCGAGTTCGATCGCGGTCTTCACAAGCTCGTCCATGCCGCGGCCCTTGAGCGCCGAGGTGGGAACAATCGGGCAGCCGAGCTCGCGGGAGAGTTTATCGACGTCGATCTTGTCGCCGTTCTTCTCGACGAG
Organism: Coriobacteriia bacterium; assembly: GCA_030540225.1. Classification (GTDB taxonomy): domain Bacteria; phylum Actinomycetota; class Coriobacteriia; order Coriobacteriales; family Eggerthellaceae; genus Ellagibacter. The sequence goes on from JAUNWQ010000057.1 coordinate 1,248, forward strand.
GTCCATCATGTTGAGGGCGATGACCACAGGCAGGCCCAGCTCGAGGATCTGCGTAGTCAAATACAGGTTGCGCTCCAGGTTGGTCGCGTCGATCAGGTTGATGACGACGTCCGGGTCGCCATCGAGAAGATAGTCGCGCGCGACGATTTCCTCAGGCGAATACGGCGAGAGCGAATAGATGCCAGGGAGGTCGGTAACCGTGACATCCTTGTCTTTGGTGTACTTGCCTTCCTTCTTTTCAACAGTAACGCCAGGCCAGTTGCCAACATATTGGTTGGCGCCGGTCAGGTCGTTGAACATGGTCGTCTTGCCGCAGTTCGGGTTGCCGGCAAGCGCAATGCGAATTCCCATGATCTACCTTTCCAAAATCAACGATGCTTACCTTTGCTGCTTCGCCGAAACGGCGGCACCCTGAAGGGTCGGTGCGGTCGCTTCGATAAGTTAGATGACACTAACCGCCAAGCAAAGAAAAAGGCCTGCGAAGGCCCTGCTCGAACTAGAGAACGAGCACGCTTTCGGCTTCGCTCTTGCGCAGCGAAAGCTCATAGCCGCGAACGGTGACCTCGATAGGATCGCCGAGCGGCGCCACCTTGCGAACGAAAACCTCGACGCCCTTGGTGATGCCCATGTCCATGATGTGGCGCTTGAGAGCACCTTCGCCCACAAGGCGGCGCACCGTGGCGGTCTCGCCGATGGCGACATCGCGCAGCGTCTTGTCCTGACCTGCTTCTGCCATAGCTTCTCCTCCTTTTCCTTCCTGTCTCAAAAGTCGTCCTGTCGCCGCAGCTTTCCGCGCAGTTGCAGAAACGGACGCAATGCGCCCTTTGCTGTGGCTTTAGCTTTTCACGGGGCTGCCGCACTCCCCTTTGCGGAAAGTGCGCCCGCCCACGAAAACTAACGGGTGATGATGCGCTGCGCGACCTGCTTGTTCAGTGCGACCTGCGCACCTTTGACCTCGACGATGAAGTTGCCCGCCTGCTCGGAGACGACCTTCACTTCAGCGCCGGCGACAAAGCCAAGATTCTCGAGATGATGGAGCACATCGCCCTTTTCGCGAACCTTGACGACGGTGCCCGTCTCGCCCGTCTTCATAAAGGTGAGCGGCATCTGCGCCATGGAAGGTCCCGCAACGGTTGCGGTGCTCATGCCTTTGTCCATCGCCATTGCTTCCTGCATCATAGCTACCTCGTCTTTCTTTGCTAACCGCGGTTAACATCTAGCTATCATATGCCATCTCTGGCTCGATTTGGAAGCCTTGGTGAACTTTTTTGTTTCCTTCGGCTAATCTCCATAATTCGCCGCGGTTAATTTTTCGTTACGAAGGACTTTGTGAACATACGCCGAAGCGAAGGTTGCGATAATGGTTGAATTGCAAAAATTGCGGATAATTTCCCTTTAAGATGTTTTCGCAGATAGTATAGTAAGCATGACTTATCTGAACGCGGAAGGTTGCAATATGAAAGACAGCTTCGCCCCGGCTGCAGGCGTAAACGAGAACTTCTATTCCGACACACGCGGCCTCGTGAGCGACCCCGTCCCCTTCACAAAGGCGGTCATTGACGGCCTGGCCCATGGAGGCGGCCTCTACGTCCCTGCCCACGTGCCGGCACTTTCGATCGACGAGATTTGCAGCTTGGCGGAAATGCCATACTCCAAGCGCGCCGCCACGGTTTACCGCGCCTTCGGCGTCGACCTGCCAACCGAGCGCATCGAGGCACTCATGGAGAGCGCTTACGGCGACCAGTTCGACGACGAGCGCATCTGCCCGATCACCTCGCTCGATGAGAACACCCACGTGCTCGAGCTGTGGCATGGCCCCACGAGCGCGTTCAAGGACATGGCACTGCAATGCCTGCCCCGCTTCTTCTCCGCGAGCGCCGAGGTGCTTCGCGAACGCGGGGAACTCGACCACGACTTCCTCATCCTGGTGGCAACTTCGGGCGACACGGGCAAGGCCGCGCTCGAAGGCTTCAAGAACGCCGAGCACGTGCGCATCGGCGTGCTGTTCCCCGATGGCGGCGTGAGCGACATTCAGCGCAAGCAGATGGTCACGACCACCGGCGACAACGTGCAGGTCTGGGGCGTGCGCGGCAACTTCGACGACTGCCAGACCGGCGTGAAGAACGTCTTCGGCGACGAGGCGTACGCCGAGAAGCTGCTCTCCGAGCACAACGTGACCTTATCGAGCGCGAACTCCATCAACTGGGGGCGCCTCATGCCCCAGATCGTGTACTACATCTCGAGCTACGCCGAGCTGGTTGCCAAGGGCAAGGTCGAAGCTGGCAAGCCGATCGACGTCTGCGTCCCCACGGGCAATTTCGGGAACATCCTCGCCGCATGGTACGCCAAGCGCATGGGCACCCCGATCGAAATGCTCTTCTGCGCGAGCAACGAGAACCGCGTGCTCACCGACTTCATCAACACCGGCACCTACGACATCTCCGAGCGCGACTTTGCACTGACGCCGTCGCCGTCGATGGACATCCTGGTGTCCTCCAACCTGGAGCGCCAGCTGTTCGAGCTTTCCGGGCGCAACGCCGAGGCGATTCGCAGCTGGATGTCCGACCTGCGCGAAAGGAAGTGCTTCCGCGTGGATGCCGACACCTTCGCGGCCGTGCGCGCCGAGTTCGCGGCCGACTCCGTCGACAATGAGACCTGCCTTTCCACCATCAAGGAGGTCTTCGACGCCAACGGCTATCTCATCGACCCGCACACCGCGGTCGCCTACAAGGTCGCCGAGCAGCTGCGCGGCGAAAACCCCGTGCTCATCGCGAGCACGGCCCATTGGGCGAAGTTCGGCGACAACGTGTATCGCGCGCTTCACGGCATGGCGCCCGGAGAGCCGCTTCCCGAAGAGGCTGCTGCGCTTTCGGGATGCCAGCTCAACGAGCTGATCGCCGACGAGACCGGGCAGCACAACGTGCCCGCCAACCTGGCATCCCTCGACGCGGCGCACGTGCGCTTCGAAGAGGTTATCGATAACTCGACCGAGGACATCGAGCACGCAGCAGCGGCTTTTCTCGGCAAGACAAACTAGCAATCAGGAAACCACAGGCAAACAGAAAACCGTCGAAAAAGGGGAACCCATGAGCAAGCTTACCAACCTCACTCCATCCATCAGGCTTTCCATCAAGAACCCGGACTCCGAGAGCGGATCGGTGTTCGGCCGCGGCATCGCCGATCTGTGCCTCGGCGTGCGCGAGAAGGGCTCGCTGAACGCCGCCGCGAAGAGCATCGGCATGGCGTACAGCAAGGCCTGGCGCATCATCAAAGAAACCGAAGCAGCCCTGGAAATCCAGCTGCTCAATCGCGATGGCGCCCACGGGAGCAACCTTACCGATGAGGGCAACAAGCTCCTCGACTCCTATCTTGAAATCGCCAAGCGCGTTCAGGAAGCAGCCGAGAAGGAATTCCACCGTCTCGTCGACTAGGCATCGGCGGCTCTCGTCCGCCCAGCTAGAGCGCATCCCGCAAAATCGACGGCAACCCGCACGCCCGCGGCGCCTTCCGGCACCGCGATATGGAGTACGAGGTCCCGCGTAGCCGGTTTCGCATCCGCTTTGCTTTCTTGGCGCACGTCCACAGGGCGTGCGCCTTTCTTTTTCTCCTCGGCTTCAGCCGAATTGCGGGCTTTTCCCGAATAACCTGGCGGCTCCTCTGGTTCAAACCCGCCCCCATGCGCCTTTTCGGCATCGGAGGAATCAAATCGATGCAGGCATCCATAGCAGGTGTCCATATCGTCGAACACCCGCGCCTTGCACACAGGGCACACTTTCATCTTGCTGGTCCTTTCCGCTCTCTTTGCGCTGCATAGGCAACAAGCCCCACGCAGTCCCCTTCCGAAAACCATGCCCCGCATTCGGCAAAGCGCTCAATAGTCGCCACCGCACGAGGACATCGCAGACGCCTCATCGGGCCCACTGCGCGATACGATTCGAGCACCACGCCGCAGCGATCGACGAACGCGATGTCGAGTTTTCGAACCATGCCGACGGTATGCACGTCATTGCACGGCATAAGAATCAAAGGCTCGCTGCACCGGCGCCGCAAAAGCAGCCCGCGCGCCCTCGACGGGCCATCCGTCGCTACCATAAGCCGCGACCAGGCGCGATCGCCCGACCTCAATCCTCGCTTATCGCGCACTGCACGACCACGCTTGAGCCCTCCCTCATAGGCACGCACGACACCATCGTCCACAGGCACACGCCCCCTTCCTTCACAAAGACCGAGCACCCCTCGATGCCCGTTTCCGATTCGACCCAACCCTTGCGCGTAAGTTCGCCCTCTATCTGCGAGAACTCGCTTTCCGCCGAATTTGCGCACGAGAATCCGACGACCCCGCCCCCGCCTGAAACCCGCACCGACTTAGCCCCGCCGAGCGAGAAGAGCTCTTCCTCGAACCATGAGGGCACCGCCTCGATTCCCGTTTGCTCGCCCGCGAGCGACACCGCAGCATCACCGTCGCTCGAATCAGGGCCACCCCCGAGCGCGATTTTCGCCTGGTCTCCCGCGTCTTCAGCCCAAAGCGCGCGGCCCATCTTCGTCGCCGCACCCGCGACTTCGAGCCCGTCGTCGATCGCCATCGCGAGCACGACGGCGGCAGCGATCGAAAGCAGGGCGGCAAGCGCCCGACGCCCCTGCCCCATCAGAACAGCACCCCCGGCTTGTAGACATCCACCACCAACTCCGTCGAATGCTCCAACTGCGGAAGCGATACGCCGAAAACGGAGGACTTCAAGCCCATGCCGAAAAGCGTCGGAGTGAAGCGGAGGGTCGCACGGAAGCGCTTCTGCCCGAACGACTCGCTCGCCACCGAAACGCTTGCCTCCAGGTAGTCCTTGTCCGCAATGCCCATTCCCTCCTCGATCGCGCCAAGTGCAGCGGCGCAGCTTTGGTTCGAGTCCTCGCCATATGCCGGAGACGTCGCGAACACGCGCACCGCATTACGGGCAAGCCTGTCGAATGCGGCGCACTCCGAGAAGAAGAGCATCGCGTTCATCGCGATCACCGCAATAGCGACGAGCACTGGGATCATCACGGCGAGCTCGACGGTCATCTGCCCGCGCTCGTCGCGCGAGCAGCCGAACCTTTCTTTTAGCCCGCCCATCAGTGCCACACCCTCGTGCCGGTAACGCTCGCAACAACCCCGCGGAGCGCATCCGCCGCCGCGCTCACCAACCCTCCCGTCGCCTGCCTCACCGAATCGGGTAGCGTGATGGTTATGGGAATCGAACCACCGCCAAACGGAAACTCTACCTGGACAATCTCGATTGCGCCGTCCGCGCCCTCAAGGGTTCGAAGCGCTTCGTCTTCTACCTTCCCGACAAGAGAGTCGAACAAGCTTGCCGACGAGCCCGAAGTCGAGAGCACCCCATTACGAATCACCTGATAGTTGGCAGAAAACGTACCCGAATCAGACGCGGCAACGTACCCCGTGCTCACAAGTACGGGTTTCAGAGCATCCAGCTTCGCAGGCGCAAACCCCGCCGCTTCGACGATGCCCGCAAGCTTGTCTGCCGCCCATACGCCTAAACCGCTTGCGCTTGCGAGCGGCAACGAATCGAGCGAATGGCGAATCGCGTTGTCGATTGCTTCTTGCCCATCGCAGTAAGCGTGAAGAGCGCGCGACCACACGTCGAGCGCAAACCTTGCAGCGCCAACAGCCGCTCCTCCGTCTTCGGCCAGGCCGTCGAGGAGCGAGGAGACGACCGTGCGGCCCTCTTCACTGCCCTCCTCGAGCAGCGTTGCACCGGAAACGGCGGCTCTCGTCCCGAGCGAGGGCGAGCCCCCAACAAACGAGCTCGCGAAGCCGGTATCCGCAGGCGCCGCAACAAGGTTCACAACCATCGAGATGGCCCCCTTGCATCCGGGAGGCTTCGCATCGATGCGCATGCCACCGATCTCGGAGAGCGCCTCCTTGCACTTTTCGAGCAGGCCGCCGGCTTTGCCCTTCACCTCCTTCGCCGCCTCATCCTGCTTTTCGCGGGCAGCCGTGTAATCCGCTGCAGCTCGTGCCACGGCGCCGTAGTGGTACTCGAAGCCGTTCGAGATGGAGCTCGATGCGGCGGCCACCCTCCCAAGGCTCGAGGCGGTGAAGCGGCAGACGTCGCACACGGGGTAGTTTTCTGCCTCCATCTGGGCGATCGAAGCCGTGCCCATACTAGGAGACGCATTCGGGCAACCTTCCCACGCATGAAGCGTCGTCGCACCCGATGAGTCCTTCCCAAGCGGGAACACCGGATCCGTATAGAGCCTTGTGGCCTTCATCTCCGCCGTGTTCTTAGGGAGCAAAGGGAAGAAGGCGTCGAAGGAATCTCCCATGTCGAGCACGAACCCGCGCGACACCTCGGCAAGCGCGAAGCGGTAGAACACCTTGCGCAAAGCGGACTCGGCCTGCTCGTCTGTCGCCGAGGACTGGGGAGCCTCGTCTTCAAGGCGCGCCGAGTAATAGGCCTTCGCGCGATCGAGGGCGACGGAGAACGACCACGCATCAACCGTGCGGAACAGCGGGTTCGATGTTGGGGAAATGTTCGAAAGGGCCTCAGCGCGCTCGTACATACAGTACGCGGGCGCATCGCCGCAATCGCGCTTGAAGCCCTCCTCCTTTGCCAAGAAGGCCTCTTTTGCAGCCTCTTCCGCCTCTTCAGAAGCTTGTTTGAGCGATTCGGCATCCTCGGACACGGCGTCGGCGGCATCGGAGAGCGCCTTCGACGACCCTACCTCGATCCGCTCCCCCTCTGCGGGAACGAGCATCACCACACCGAGATAGCTCGCAGCCATGACTCCGCCCGAGTTTGAGCTCGCCGTCGCATACGCGCTCGCCGCCGCGAGAAACGGCAGTGCCTCCTGGAGGGCATTGAGGCCCGACGCGGCGCGCTCGGCGAAGGTGTTCCTCGACTGAAGCACCTTCGTCCCCAGGTTCACCAGCTCAATCCCCAGATCTGCTGCAGGCGGAGCGCAGAGCGCAACAACGCCCAAGCCGAACAGCGCGGCGCTCGTCAGCGAAAGGGAGAGCACGGCGGCGTCGCACACGCGAACGGCGATCATGAACTCTGCAACCTCGCCCTCCGCCGCAAGAACGCATGCGTCGGCGACGTCCTGTATGTCCGCAGAGGCAGAAGAGACCCGATACACCTGGGCCGCCGAGAACACAAGGGACAACGTGACCAAGAGGGCAATCGCCATGCCAAGCGTCGAGAATCCCCCATCGTCATCCCAGAAGGCACCGCGCCCGCCCTTGAGCCTAAGCCTCATCAACCCACGCTCCAATCCATTCAGAGGGCGATCTTCCCGCCGCAGCATCAGCCACCCATGTCGGCTGCACAGGCGCCGACGCCTCGACGGATACTTCGAAGTCCTCGCCATCGTTGACTACCCCCAAAAGACGGGCCCCCACCCCGATAAGCGGCAGCGGCCTTGCCTTCGTCGCAATACGCACGCGAACCGCATCGCTCGCTTCGCCGCCCTCAAGCTCCACTTCCCACGTGCAACCTCCCTGGTGAACGTGGAAGCAATCCTGCTCGGGCACCGCGCCCAGCCGCCTGAGAGCGAACGCCCTGCACACCCCCGAAGGGTCCCCTTCGGGGGTCGTCGCAAGCAGGCGACAGGTTTCCGCGGCGGCGTGCTGCATGACGATGCGGTCGTAGAGCAAGATGCCCGGCTGCACGAGCAGTATCACCAACGCCAGCGCGACAGGGAGCGCAAACGCCGCCTCCACGGTCGCCTGACCAGCATCTTCGCGAAATACCTTGCAAACTAGAACGCGAACACGTCCGCCACCGACCCTAAAGCCGCGAGCTGCAGGTGATGGGAAGCCGACATGAGCGCATGCTCCACGAACAGCCCTTCCCCCATCGCCTTGGCAAGCATGCCCAGCGCCATAATTGCGCACAACACGCCGACGAGCACGACAGCGTATTCCACCGTGCCCTGCCCCCGCTCCGATCGCATCTTGTCGGCGAGGGGCGCGAGGTCGGCCCTCGCCCTCGGGGCCGTCACAGCCCGTTGATACCGTTTGCGATCGCATCCCAAAGCTCCTGGATTTTCGGCCGGAACAAGGTTATGGCGACTATCGCGATCACGACGAGCACGCCGACGAGAATCGCGTACTCGGTCGTCCCCTGCCCCTTCTCGCAGGCAAGCTTCGCCTTCGCCGTGCACCAGGCGCCTATCGCACGTTGGCCGATTTCGGCGCGCACCCTTCTCATGAACATCATCTTGCATCCACCTTTCCTTTCTAAAATCCGCCGACCAGCTCAAGCAGCATCGGCCCTAACACCAAGATGAGCATCGCGGGGAGCATGAGCGTCCCCGTCGGGACCATCATCTTTACCGGCGCCTTCGCGACCTGCTCCTGCTTGAGCGCGCGATACGACGCCCTCGCTTCGCGCGCCGTCGCCTCAAGCCCCTCAGCAAGCGAGGAGCCGTAGCGCAAAGATCGGATCACGGACTCGATCGCCCGCGCGAAAAGCGCCGAATCGTAGGTTTCGGCGACACCGCGAAGCGCGTCGTCCCGGCGAGCGAGTCCTAAGGCCCATTGCTGACGAGCGGATGCCAAGGAGCGGGAGAGCAGCGTGTCAAAATGATCGAGATATACGTCAAGGCTCCTATCGAACGACAGGCCGCTCCTCAGACCGAGCGAGATCACCTCGAGCATTTCGGGAAGATGCCGCTCAAGCTCCTCCGCCCGCGTCTTCCTCCTCTTCTCAAGTGCCCTTTTCGGAGCCGACCAGCCCCACAGCCCGCCCGCTGCCGCAAGCAGAACGGCAAGCTCCGAGGAAAGCGAACACCCGAGAAGAGCACCTGCGGCGGCCACAAAGAGCGCCAAGCGAAGCCGCGCGTCAAATAATCCTGCAATCGATGCAGACGAGGCCAAGCCCGCCTGCCGAATCACCTGGACAAGGGCCTCTTCCCGTCGTGGGGAAATCGGGCGGGTAACCCGCTTCTTCGCAACGCGGCTTCGCGCCTCGACAAACGAAATCACCCTGTCCGAGATACCCTTGCCCCCGCGAGAAGCAGCCATGCTCTCCCCCGAGAGGGAAGCACGGCGCCTCGCCGCGGCACGGCTTTTCTCTCGCGCGCGAACGGCCCCGACAGACGCAACGAGCCCTGCGCCGAAAGCCCCGACGCCCGCAAGCACCGCGACGACACCGCTTTCCGCAACCATCACTCCACCTCGACCTTCAACATATGGCGCACAGACACGATGCCCGCGACCTGCATGGCAACGGCAATGCACAGAAGCGCCATCCCCGCGAAGCTCGAGAAGAAAGGGCCGAGGAAGTCTTCGCTCACCAGCGAGAACAGCGCGACAAGGACAATCGGCATCACGCTGACGATGCGGGCCGAAAGCTTTGCCTGGGCGGTCTGGACGCGAAGCGAGCGTGTGAGCTCGAGCTCGCCCTCGACAGTCTCCCGCGCGGCGTCGAGCACGCGCTCCATGCTTCCCCCCGTTTGATGCTGCACGTCGAGCGCAACGGAAACGAAGGCGAGCTCGGGGACCGAGTTCCTTCCTTGGAAAACCGAGAGCGCCTCGCGCGTGCTGCCACCCGTCTCGAGAAGGTGAGCTGCGCGCTGGAACAGTACCCCAACAGGGCCTTTCGTAGCCGCTCCAACCTGCTGCATCGTCTGGAGAAGCGACTGCCCCGACCGAAAACACACCGCCATCGAGCGCAATGCGTCGGGAACGGCCTCGCGCATGCGCTCGTGCCGCTTGTCCTCCGAGCTCTTCGCGCAAACCGCGCACGCCGCCGCAACGCAGAAGGCGAGGGCCACGCCGCATATCGGAGCTGCGGTGAGCGCAGCTCCGCCCACTCCGACGACGAGCATCGCGGCGAGGACGAGCGACAGCACCGATTCCTCGGTTGCCGCAAACCCCCGCCCCTCTGCGGCAGCAAGAACGTTCTCGCCCGTCGCGCGCACCTTCGCGCTCCTTAGCGCAAGCCGCGCAGCAGGACGCATGATTCCCACCCCGTTGCGAACAAGCCACGAGAACCAACCCGATTTGCCCCTTTCGGACCCGATCGAGTATGCGGCGGCACGTGGCCTTTTGCCGAGCACTCCCAAAATGGCATGCATCAAGAAGAGAGCGCAGCCAAACGCCGCCAAAACCGCTACAGAGCGCAAAGCGAGGCTTCCCTCCATGAGCACACCTCCTCGTCGGTTGCAATTCTCCTCTTCACCAAGTCACCCACCCACTCAGGCGCAGCGAGCCATGTGCCCTCCTCGCCGCAGATATCCCGCCGGTATATCGGCTCGACTGCGCAGCCCCTGCCGCCGTCTCCTGGGGAAATGACCGCAATTTGGGACACCATTCGCGAGCCATCGGCACCGCGGGCCGTCTGGACGATAAGGTCGAAAGCGCTCGCAACCTGCGACTCGATGACGTCGACGGGCAAATCGGCAACGAAGCGCACCATGGTCACCAAGCGAGAAATCGCCTCCTTCGGGGAGTTCGCATGAAGCGTTGTAAGCGACCCTTCATGCCCCGTGTTCATGGCGGAAAGCATGTCGAGCGCCTCGCCGCCGCGGCATTCGCCCACGATGATGCGGTCGGGGCGCATGCGCAGCGCGTTCGCGACCAGATCGCGGATAGTGACTTCCCCCACCCCTTCCGCATTGCGCGGACGAGCCTCTAAGCGCACGACATGAGGATGTTCCAAAAAGCGCAGCTCGGCGGAGTCTTCTATCGTGATAATCCTCTCATCAGGGGGAACATGGCAAGAAAGGGCATTAAGCAGCGTCGTCTTGCCGCTTCCCGTTCCGCCGGAAACAGCGATGCTCTTGCGAGCTCGAACAGCCCAGATGAGCAAGCGCCGCACGCTCCGCTCCACAGAGCCGCTCTCCACCATGTCTTGCAAGGTGATGACCCGCGAGGTGAACGTTCTGATCGTGAGCATCGGGCCGTCGAGCGCAAGCGGTGGCACGATGGCGTTCACGCGATGCCCCTGCGCAAGGCGGGCGTTCACCATAGGCGACGACTCGTCGATTCGCCTGCCGAGCGGGCCGATGATGCGGTCGATGAGCATCCTCACCTCGTCATCGCTCGCGAAACGGAACTCGCTTCGATGCAAGACGCCTTCGCGCTCGTAGAACAGGGAGCGCGAACCGTTCACCATGATCTCGGTTATCGACTCGTCGGCAAGAAACGGCTCGAGAGGCCCGAAGCCCAGCATGGAATCAATCAGAGTGTCGGCGAGCGCTTCCTGCTCCGCAAGGCCAGTATCGAAGCGCCTGCTTCCCTCGAACGCTGCCCGGCAAACCGCTCGAATCTCATTGCGCGCTCGCTCGGGATTGCCCTTGGCAAGCGAGGCGATATCGTCAGCGGGAAGCTGCTCGCGAACCCGCCCCTTCAACCACTCGAGCATTTCATCGCGCGTCGCCGCCGAAGCGGTGGGGGCTTCGTTTCCCGCCGCCCGAACGCGATCGAGGAGCGTCATGAGAGCACCCCCTCTCGGCGAGCACGTCTGAAGGAGAATAGCCCGCGCGATGGCGTACCAGGCTCTTCGGGCGCATCAACGCAGCTTGCAGCCTCCCCGACCGCTTCTCCCAAAAGCTCCCTCACGCTTTGCGCGAAAGGATTGCGGGATGAGGCCAGATCGTAAGCAAGACCTGCGCCGAGCGCCTGCTCAACTTCCGCACCACCCTCCTTGAGCTCGGCGGCATGCGCACCCTGCATCGCGCACGACACATCGATCGACGAGAACAGCGAGCGCTTCGAGCAGCGGTTTGCAACGAACAGGAAGGGGCTTGCCGCAATCCCGCAACGAGCGCATAGCTCGACCGCATGTTTGCAGGCCCGAAGGGACGATGCCCTCTGGTCGACGAGGAACAGCGCCCGCGACGACTGCTCGAGCAGCACCGCATGCTGCTCGCCCCAATTTGCTCCCGTGTTCGCAACAATCACGTCGAAGTGGACCATCGCCGAATCGAGCAGCGCAGGCAACCCGCTTGTCACCTCTTCGGATTGCTCAAGCCGCCTCGGCGCCGCGATGAGGCACAGCCCCTGATCGTCGCACCGAAGATCGGACACGTCGACAGCCCCCGAAAGCACCTCGTCGACTCCAAGCGCACGCTCGGCGCCCAGCAATTCGCGCATATCGCCAAATTGGAAATCGCAGTCGAGGAGCAGTGTCTTTTTCCCCATCGCCGCCAGAGTCGCCGCCGCGACCGCGGAAACCGCGCTTTTGCCCGCCCCTCCGCTTCCGCTGACGACGGTGATCAGGGATGCCCGCTTCTCGGCCGTCGAGACGACAGCCCGAGGCGAAGCAGCTCCCGCCTTCGGGCTCGCACCACGCTCCCCTTCAATCGAGGAAGCGCAAACCGCCTGACCGGACGTTCGAACCCGCCGTTTTCGAAGAGCATAGCGTTCAGCAAGCGCCTGATGCGTCATCGTCTCGTCGATTCCCGCCGCCTTCGTTCGGCTGTGAAGGGATCCCGATGGCTGTGAGCAGAGAAGCGCGACCCGGCGCCTTGGGTTGTCATGCTTTACCGCCGCCGCCAGGTTTACCGGCTCGATGTCGGGGCAGGAGGCCACCCACACCTCGTCGATCGCGGCACTTCTCGCCGCAAGGGCCCGCGCCTCCTGCGCCGTGGTGCGCACCGTAAGCCATGGCTGGCTGAGAAGATTTTCACCCCGAAGGCCAATCAGCTCAGGATGTTGCGCGCACTCCTCGTCAATGCACAGCAGAACTTCAGCGTTCATGGGAAACCCCCTCGTCGGAATCGGAATTGGAAGCCGATCCTTCGGCCTGCGACAAGGCAGAATGTCCGGCCTGAGAATCGGTTTGCTGAGCCAAAGACGAGTCCGAACCCGCCGCTGAATCCGTCCCTTGCTGAGCGCCCGACCCGTCGCCTGTGTCGAGCCGCTTTGCAACCGTCGGCTCGGGAACGTCCTCGCCAGGAAGGGCGAAGTACAACTCAGAGCCTTGCGCGACCGAAACGATTTCTTGAACATTCGCGGGGTCGAGGGCAAGCGTTACCCACGAAACGGAATCGGCCCCCGATTTCGACTGCACGCTCGCATTCGTTGCAAGCACCAAAACGCTATGGGCGATGAGCGTCGTTCCCGCCGAGCTCGTCGCGTACACATCGACGAACATCCCAGGGCGAAGCGCACCCCCAACCGTTTGCACATCGCGCGCAGGAACGCTGACGGCGGTCAGCTCGCCGGGAACCTCGATGGAAGACGAAGACTCCTCAAACCGCCTTGACGTCAGCACCTCGCCTTTCAGCACCGTCGAGGTCACCTGCTTGCCAATTACATCGCTATCCCGCGTGAGGGGGTCGTCGGGCAGAAGCGCCGTGACCCACATCCGCTTCTCGAAAGAGGAGGCGTCGACCACTTCACCGGCGGCGATGTCCCTTTTCGCCACGCAAACCTCGACCTGATCGCCGCCGAAGCGCTCGAGTGCCTCGGCGCGCACCGCATCAACCTGCGCGCCGGCATCCTGCAAGTACACAAACACGCAGACGGCGCACAGCACACCGCATGCGATGCCGATGATCCACGATTTCGTTCGTCTCATGAGTCCTCCGCTCATCCAAGTGAAGGACATGCTAGCGAGCGATTCAGGCACAACTCGAGCAAATAGCTTCTCGAAAACCCACGCCTTATCCGCAGGGATTAGTCAGCTTTTCCGAAAAAGCGCGCAAAAACCTGGCAGTAAGTCCCTGAATACGCGCCATTTCTCGGCAGAAACGAGGCGCGAAATCGAAAAAACCTTGCAGAAACCCGGCAGGAACCTGGCACGACGTCGACGGAAAACAGGCAGGCCCGACGAGCCGTCAAGACGCGAACAATCCTCCGCCGAAAGAAAAAACGGGCCACGGAAAACCCGTGACCCGTCGAATACCTGGTGGTCGCTGAGGGATTTGAACCCCCGACCCAGTGCTTGTAAGGCACTTGCGCTCCCGCTGCGCCAAGCGACCATGATTGTGCGAATGCGCCTTAGTATTGTCCCACACCTTCCTAGCGAGCGCAATATGGCGTGAACCCGAAGTGCTCTTGGAGCGCCGACGAGACCGCAGCATCGTCTTCGAGCGGAGTCTTCTCGCTCACGCCGGATTCGCGCACGTTCAGCACCCCGCGGCCGATGCTTTTGAAGCCGGAAGCCGTGCGGATATTCGCCAT
>JAUNWQ010000058.1 GCA_030540225.1 Coriobacteriia bacterium
TGGGCGGCGTGCGGCGCGCCGCCGGCCGCGAATTAATCAGCGCTTCCCTAGGAGAAAGGGCGGTGCCTGCTTCGGAATAGGCACCGCCCTCGAATGGTTTTACCGCTCGAGCACCCCGTGGCGCTCGTAGCGGGCAACCTGCTCGGGTTTGTTGTTCGCGCCCACGAGCACGACGCGCGGCGGGTTTGCGTCCGCTTCCTGCTCGGTCATCATCGCGTAGCACATGATGATGATCTTGTCGCCGACCGAGACGCAGCGTGCGGCAGCGCCGTTCAGGCAGATGGTGCCGTTGTCGCGCTCGCCTGCGATGGCGTAGGTCTCGAAGCGCGCGCCGTTGTTCACGTCGACGATCGCCACCTTCTCGTACTCGCGGATGCCGGCCGCCTCCATGAGCGCCTCGTCAACGGTGATCGAGCCGACGTAGTTGAGTTCGGCCTGCGTGACCGTCGCGCGGTGGATCTTTCCCTTCAACATATGCAAGAGCATGGGTCTTCTCCTTTCCTCGCGCTACATCTCGAAGATGAAGTTGTCGATCAGTCGCGTCTTGCCGATGTAGACCGCCATCGCCACGAGGACCGAGGAGTCGGCAACATCGACGGGTTTGATGCCGTCCCACGACACCATCTCGACGTAGTCGATGCGTGCGAGCGGCTCTGCTTCGATGATCGCACGCATGGTGCCCAGAATCGTCTTCGCGTCGCGCTCGCCTTCTTCCATAAGACGCTGTCCCTCGCGCACCGCGCGGGACAGCACGAGCGCCGCTTTACGCTCGGCGGGAGAGAGATAGGTGTTGCGCGAGCTTTTCGCGAGGCCGTCTTCTTCGCGCACGATGGGGCACCCGACGACCTCGACGTTCATGTTCAGGTCGCGAACCATTCTCCGCACGACGGCGAGCTGCTGCGCGTCTTTTTGGCCGAAGTACGCGCGGTCGGCCTGCGAGATGTTCATGAGCTTGGAGACCACGGTGCACACTCCGCGGAAATGCGTGGGGCGCGTCTTGCCGCAGAGCTCCGAGGTGATTTCCTCCACGTTCACAAACGTGCACGCATCGGGGGCGTAGAGCTCGGAGGGCTCGGGGTGGAAGACCAGGTCGGCGCCGGCGTTCTCGATGAGCACGGTGTCGGCGTCGAAGTCGCGCGGGTAGGTGGCAAGATCCTCGTTCGGCGCGAACTGGATGGGGTTCAAAAACACGCTCACCATCACGCGGTCGCATTCGGCGACGGCGCGCTTGATGAGGCTCTCGTGGCCCTC
This sequence comes from Coriobacteriia bacterium, assembly GCA_030540225.1. Classification (GTDB taxonomy): domain Bacteria; phylum Actinomycetota; class Coriobacteriia; order Coriobacteriales; family Eggerthellaceae; genus Ellagibacter. The sequence goes on from JAUNWQ010000058.1 coordinate 1,252, forward strand.
GTGGAGATATCCCATCGTGGGGACAAGTCCCACGGTCAGCCCCTCGGCCTTCCATTGGCGCACGGTCTGCTTCGCCTGCTCGACGGTTGTTGCAATATTCATAGGAGAGTTGTCTTTCTTGCTCAATTAGTACAGTTTCTTAATGACGTCGTCGCCTGCGTGGAAGGTCTCGCTGTCGGCGGGGAAAGTACCGGCGCCGACTGCCTCGATGTAGTCGGAGAAGCCCTTGCGCATCACGTCGCCCACCTCGGCGAAGCGTCGCGCGAACTTGGGGGAGAAGCCGCTCGTCATGCCGAGCATGTCCTGGTAGACGAGAATCTGCCCATCGCATGCTGCGCCGGCTCCGATGCCGATGGTGGGAATAGAGACGCGGCTGGTGACGAGCTCGGCCAAGGCGGCGGGCACGCACTCGAGCACGATGGCGAAGGCACCGGCTTCTTCAAGCGCACAGGCGTTGTCGAGGAGCGCTCGGGCAGATTCCTCGGTCTTGCCCTGCACCTTGAAGCCGCCGAAGGCGTTCACCGACTGCGGCGTCAGGCCCAGATGCCCCATCACGGGGATGCCTGCCGCCACGATGGCGCGTACCTGCGGGCAGACTTCGCGCCCGCCCTCGAGCTTCACGGCATTCGCGCGGCCTTCCTTCAAAAGGCGGCCGGCGTTGCGCACCGCGTCTTCCACGCTCACCTCGTAGGAGAGGAAGGGCATGTCGCATACGATGAGTGCATGCGAGGCTCCGCGCGCGACCGCGCGGCTGTGGTGGATCATATCTTCCATGGTAACTGAGAGAGTATCTTCGTACCCTAAGATGACGTTCCCTAAGGAATCGCCGATGAGGATGCCGTCAACGCCCGCTTCGTCTTGAAGCTTCGCGGTCGAGTAGTCGTAGGCGGTCAGCATTGCCAACTTTCTGCCCTCGGCTTTCGCGCGCTGGAACGTGGCGACGGTCTGCTTGGAAACAGGCATAGCCGTCCCTTTCATTTGTATGCTTCGAGGCTGGATGCCTGGCCGCGTGCCGGGTCACCCGCACTCCTTGTGCAGCTGGACAGTATAGGCCGTGTGGCTGGCAAGGGAAAGGGAAAAAGAGAAATCGCCTGCAAAACACGTGATTTTGCAGGCGATTCTCGTTATTCGTGGGACGCCAGCGCATTCCGAGGAAGCCTTGCGCCGGTCGCTGGGGCTTTGCGGGCGTCTTACTTGTGGTAGTAGCGGCGCTGCTCGTATTTCGGCTCGCAGCAGACGTTGATGCCCAAGGTGCGATAGAGCCTCTCGTCGGTGGCGGAGAGGATCACGCTGAAGAAGGCGTCGCATCCGCGCAGGTCGTCCACGTGGTCGAGAAGCTGCTGGGCAAGCGGGTCGGTCGCGGAGCTCACCGAAAGCGCGAGAAGCGTCTCGTCTGAGTGCAGGCGCGGGTTCTTCGAGTGCAGCGTCGAGGTTTTGAGCGTGCAGATGGGCTTGATCACGTCGTCGCTGATGACGTAGATGTCGTCGTCGACGCCCGAGACCGCCTTGAGCGCGTTCATCAGAAGGGAGGATGCGGCGCCCAAAAGCGGGGAGGTCTTGCCGGTGACCACGCGCCCGTCGGCGAGAACCATAGCGCCCGCCGGGCCGCCTGTCGTCTCCTCTTTAAGAAGAGCAGCCGAGCGCGCGGGCGAGAAGCTCGAGTCGATGCCCGCCTGGTTCATCAAAAGCTCGAGGCGCTCGACGCGCTCCTCGTGAATGCCGGTGCGGCGCGCGTCGACAGCGGCTTGGAAGTAGCGGCGCACGATTTCCATCTTCGCGGCCTCGCGCACGGCGTCGTCATCCACGATTGCGAGCCCCGCCATGTTCACGCCCATATCGGTGGGCGACTGGTAGGGGCTCTCCCCCGCGATCCGTTCCATCATGGTCTTAAGTACGGGGAAGATTTCCACGTCGCGGTTGTAGTTCACCGTGGTCTTCCCGTAGGCCTCCAGGTGGAAGGGGTCGATGCAGTTCGCGTCGTCCAGATCGACTGTCGCGGCCTCGTAGGCGATGTTGACGGGATGTTTCAGCGGCAGATTCCAGATGGGGAACGTCTCGTATTTCGCGTATCCCGCCAGGTTGCCGTGCTTGTGCTCGTGGTAGAGCTGGGAGAGGCAGGTGGCCATCTTGCCCGATCCAGGGCCGGGCGCGGTCACCACGACGAGCGGGTGCGTCGTTTCCACGAACTCGTTTTTGCCGTAGCCCTCGTCGGAGACGATGCGCGCGGTGTCGTAGGGGTACCCGGCAATGGGGTAGTGCAGATAGCTCTTGATGCCCAGGCCGTCGAGGCGCGAGCGGAACGCCACGGCGGAAGGCTGGTTCTCGAAGTGGGTGATTACGACGCCTGAGGTGGCGAACCCGCGCGAGCGGAACACGTCGAGTAGGCGCAGGACCTCCTCGTCGTAGGTGATGCCCAGATCTCCGCGCGTCTTTGATTTCTCGATGTGGTTCGCGTTGATCGCGATGATAATCTCGACCTCGTCGACCATAGTCTTCAGCATGCGGAACTTGCTGTCGGGTTCGAACCCGGGGAGCACGCGGCTTGCGTGGTAGTCGTCGAAGAGCTTGCCTCCGAACTCGAGGTAAAGCTTGCCCCCGAACTGGTTGATGCGGCTTCTGATGTGCTCCGCCTGAAGTGCGATGTACTTGTCGTTATCGAATCCTTGGCGCATATGATTGAGACCTTTCGCTTTCCGCAACCCTTGCATACCCATGAACCGAACCATTATATAGGATGGCCGCGGCGCTCGGCGCGCGGGCTTGCGCTCTGAATCGAAGATTCAAAGATGCGAAGGAACTCGCCTCCGTCGTGGGGTGTCGATGGTCGGGAATGGGACGCACGAGCGGGGCCTTTCTTGCGGTCCTTGCGGGATGAAGAGGTTTTCAACTGGCGTTATGGAGGGGGCGCGCAGGCGCGGGCGGTGGCGTGGGGCTCTCATGCTACAATCGACGCTGTTTTATGTTCTCGCGATCGGCGGGTTTGCGAATTCCCGCTGCAGGACGAGGGGCGCGGCCTTTCGTCCGGATAAGAGGTTTCATGGCTTCTCGACCGTCTCGCTTTCTCAAGGGCCCCGTCGCCGTCACCTGTACGATAGCCCTCGCTTCCGCGCTCTCCCTTCCGCCTGTCGCTCTGGCGGCAAGCGATGGCTCCTCGCTGGATGCGGGCGAGGCTCGCATCACGTTGCAGTCGAACGGGCGCATGCTCAAGTTCGACCAGGCCCTCATCAATCAGGTGGGGCTTCAGCACACGGGCGGGTCGTGTTTGGGCTACGCCGCGGCGTACGCGAAGACCATCACGACGGGCACGGTGCACACGTGGGCGGAGTTCGACTACAACGGCGGCGCCTATGGCGAGAGCGGGTTTTACGGCAAGAACATGACCGACGAGTTCGACTGCCGCGTCATCGGGAGCGAGTCCGAGGTGCTCCGCACGCTTTATAATGCCATCAACGATGGTCACCCGGTCGTCCTCTACGTGACCACGGGAAGCGGCTCGCAGCACTGGGTCACTGTCATCGGCTACGAGGGCGTGGGCAACTCGGACAATCTCTCCACCGACAACTTCATCATCTTAGACCCCGATAGGACTTCCGGTCTCGAGCCTGAGTCGCTCTCCTCGCGCGGGCTCACGCTGCGCTACGGCGACTGGATGGGCAACGTGCGCATTTCCTATGCGTCGACCGACGTCGACGACGGGCGTGTTCCCTCCGAGCATTTCAGCGACTGCTTCTACGGCGACTGGTTCGTCGACTCGGGCGTCGTCGATTACGTCTTCGACCACGGCTACATCACCGGCTATGCGGGCACGACCCTGTTCGGGCCCGCGAACGGCTTGCGGCGCTCCGAGGCGGTAACCATTCTTTGGCGTGTGGCGGGCAAGCCCCAGGTCGCTTCTGAAAAGCCTCAATTCGATGATGCGAACTACGAGGATTTCTACGGCCAGGCGCTTACCTGGGCACGCGAGGTCGGCGTCGTGAACGGGTGGGACGGGACGAACGATTTCGCGCCCGACATGGAGGTCTCGCGCGAGCAGCTCGCCAAGATGATCGCGAACTACGCGAACAAGATTGCAGGTGCGAACACCGCAGCCGACCAGTCGAACCTGGACATCTTCGATGACGCGGACGCGATCTCGCCTTGGGCGCGCGATGCGGTTGCCTGGTGCGCCCAGGCGGGCGTTTTGACGGGCTCGCCCGCGAACGGCTCGAACAATGCGCTTCCGCAATTCGTGGCCAATCGTGCGGCGACGGCGAAGATGGTCACCGTCCTTGCGCGCGACGTTCTGGCACTGGGGTAGTGCGCCGCTCTTCTTCGTTACTGATGTGTTAAATGCCAGGCGCGCTCCCCGCGCGATTTTTCCGTTCGAGTAAAATGAACGAACGTTTGGAGTTCGCCTGGCCGCGTCCGAGCGTATCGGCTCGCGCAGCCTGAGGCCGTAACTCATGAGGTTGGATAGCATTTCGGTTGCGCAGCAGAAGGAGAATCATGGCCAAGCATATTTTCGTGACGGGCGGCGTTGTCTCATCATTGGGCAAGGGCATCACGGCGGCGTCTTTGGGGCATCTGCTCAAGGCGCGCGGCTACAAGGTGACCATGCAGAAGATGGACCCGTACTTGAACGTCGATCCGGGCACCATGAGCCCGTTCCAGCATGGCGAGGTCTTCGTTACCGACGACGGCCACGAAGGCGACCTCGACTTGGGCCATTACGAGCGCTTCATCGACGAGTCCCTTTCGCGCGAGTCCAACTTCACACAGGGTTCCATCTACCAGACGCTTATCGCGCGCGAGCGCCGCGGCGACTTCCTTGGCGGAACCGTGCAGGTCATCCCGCATGTGACCGAGGCTATCAAGGAACGTCTGCGCCGCATTGCTTCCCAATCGAACGCCGACATCGTCATCTCCGAGATCGGCGGCACGATCGGCGACATCGAGTCCCAGCCGTTCATCGAAGCTGCCCGCCAGTTTAAGAAAGAGAAGGACCCGGGCGATGTGCTCTTCGTGCACGTGACGCTCGTTCCCTACATCGCCGCAGCACATGAGGTGAAGACCAAGCCGACGCAGCATTCCGTGAAGGAGCTGCGTTCCATCGGCGTGCAGCCCGACTTCATCGTGTGCCGCTCCGACCATGAGATTACCGACAAGGTGCGCGAGAAGATTGCGCTGTTCTGCGACGTGGCGACCGAGGACGTGCTCGCCTGCGTCGACTCGCCGTCCATCTACGAGGTGCCGCTTGCTCTCGATGAGCAGGGCTTCGACGTGAAGGTCCTCGACAAGCTCGGGCTTGAGGTGCGCCCGATCGACCTGACGCCGCTGAAGTCGTTCCTCGAGGCGGCGGACAACTGCGAGGGCCAGGTCGACATTGCGGTCGTGGGCAAGTACGTTTCGCTTCCGGACGCGTATCTCTCCGTCATCGAGGCGCTCGGGCATGCGGGCGTCCACGAGGGACGCCACGTGGAAGTGCACCTTATCGATGGCGAGGAGCTCACCGACGACAACGCCGAGGAGACGCTCGGCTCGATGGACGGCATTCTCGTGCCGGGCGGCTTCGGTCAGCGCGCCTTCGAGGGGAAGATCGCCGCAGCGCGCTATGCCCGCGTGCACAAGGTTCCGTTCCTCGGCATCTGCCTGGGGCTTCAGGCGGCGGTATGCGAGTTCGCCCGCGATGTTGCCGGTATGCCGGGCGCCACGTCGGCCGAATTCGACGAGCAGGCGGAATACCCCGTGATCGACCTTATGCCCGAGCAGGAGGACATCGAGGACAAGGGCGGCACCATGCGCCTGGGCGCCTACCCCTGCAAGGTGTCGCCGGGCTCGCGCGCGTTCGAGGCGTACGGCGAGGAGATCATCTACGAGCGCCATCGCCATCGTTACGAGGTGAACAACGCCTTCCGCGATCGCCTTCAGGAGGCAGGTCTCGTCATCTCCGGTGTGTCGCCCGACGGCCGCCTGACCGAGATGATCGAGCTTCCCGACCACCCGTGGTTCGTTGCAAGCCAGGGCCATCCCGAGTTCAAGAGCCGCCCAACGCGCCCCCATCCGCTGTTCAGCGCTTTTGTGCACGCCGCCGCGATCGGCAAATACCGTGGTTGATCCGATTTCGGAATACCTGACCTGCCTGCGCATCGAGCGCGGGCGCTCGCCGCGGACGATCGAGGCGTACGGACGCGACCTCGCCGATTACGCGTCGTTTCTGGAGCGCAATCGGCTGGGGTCCGTCGCCCACGCCGATCGCGCGGCGCTTGCCGCTTACGAAGCCGACCTTTCCGAGCGTGGGTTCGCTCCCACGTCGGTGAAGCGTCGGCTTTCGGCGATTAAGGGGCTCTACCGCTATCTTGTGAGGGAAGAAGTCATCGCCACGAGCCCCGCTGACCTGATCGCCGTGCCCAAAACTCCCGATCGCTTGCCTGATGTCCTCTCGATCGCCCAGGTGAGCGCGCTTATGGAGTGCGCTGATGATTCCACGCCCGCCTCCTTGCGCGACCACGCCTTGCTTGAGGTGCTCTACGGGTGCGGCCTGCGCGCGAGCGAGGCATGCGGTTTGAATCTTGCCGACCTCGCGCTCGACGAGGGGTATCTTCGCATTCGGGGAAAGGGCGGAAAGGAGCGCGTTGCCCCCATCTCCGGCGCGGCGTTGCGCACGCTGTCGATGTATCTCGACGACGCGCGCCGGGTTCTTGACGGAGGGCGCGGGAAATCGAGCGGTGCGGTGTTTCTGAACGTGCGCGGCGGGAGGATCACGCGGCAGAGCCTGCACAAGATCGTCGCACGCGCCGGGCTTTCCATCGGCGTCACGAACTTGCATCCGCATACGTTGCGCCATTCTTTCGCGACTCATCTCCTCGAGGGCGGGGCCGATTTGCGAGCTATCCAGGAGATGCTCGGCCACTCCGACATCTCGACGACTCAAATCTACACGCACGTCGACCGCTCGCACATCCGCGAGGAATATCTCGCAGCGCACCCGCGCGCGTAAGGGGCGTTCTCCTCAGCCAGCCAGTCGCCTCCAGGCGGAAGCCAGCAATGGCCAGGCGGCGTGCTCGGCCACATGGAGCGAAGGCTGCGCAGCTTCTGAGCGCAATGCGGGCGAGCGCGCCGCCGTCCCGCAGGCCGACCAATCCACCCGCCCGGTCAGCTATCTGGCCAGCCAGCCGACTGGCCAGCCTACCAACCCGTCAATGATTTCGCCATCGCTTTGGAGTCGATGTACAAAAATGACGATTTGTTGTGAAGAAATCGTGTACTACTCCTCAAAATATACGAAATTGTAGATTTACTCAGGTTGATATTCGCTTGGTTGGGATATTTTCGGGACAGTTAGGTCGACTTTCTAGTCAACTTCACATCCCCTTCACAACTTATCGTCAATCTTGTACAGGCAGTGAGGTGGGGGGTGTCCCTATAGTTTTGCCAATCTCCGATCTCGAATCCGGATGAAGGATCGGGGAGACGGGCGTATTGCATCTCGCTGCTCGCCTCGTGCGCAGGGGCTGCACGTCGCCGAGGACGATGGGCTCATCGCGCCTTGCTGTCTCGCTGCACGCGCAGGGTCCGCTGAGCGAGCTGCGTGACGCTCGAATCGCCCATACGCTGCTCGCCGTGCGCTCCCGCCCGCCGCGCCCTCGCCCTCCGCCCGCTCGCTCCACTCACCGTTCACGGCCCCCACTTTCTCCCACACCCACACAAACCCCCCACATCGCCCCACCACGATGCACAGCCCATATCTTGGGCTCGTTTTATTTTTCGCCCCATATCTTGCGCTGCCCGACGCGTTCGATGAAGACTGTGCAGCTCAGAGCGCCCAAAATGAGCATCGAATCCCATGAAATGATTGAAAAGTGGGAGATTGTGGGATAGAATGCAATGCATTGGAAGCCACTGCAGGGTTTCGAAGGGAACAGATGACGGACGATGCCAAACAGATCGAGGAGGTAGCCGAAGAGGTCGCGCCGCGTCGCGACGTGGTTCTCAACGGCGAATATCGCTTCAAGGTCGACGGCAAGGGCCGCGTGTCTCTCCCCGCGAAATTCCGCAAAGTGCTTTCAACCCAGCTCGTCGTCGCCAGGGATCTGGACAACGAATGCCTTTACGTGTTCGAAACGCCCGATTTCGAGGCATGGATCACCAAGTTGTTCGATTCGTTCGTCGAGAAGAAGCACCCTACCAAGCGCGAGTGCCGGCATATCATGCTGAAGCTCAAGTCGCTTGCGAAGGACGTGGAGGTCGACAAGACCGGCCGCATCATGCTTCCCGCCGATGCCCGCGAGAAATGCGGCATCGACAAGGACGTCGTCGTCATCGGCAACACCGGTCGATTCGAGATCTGGGACGCGAAGCGTTACGACGAAGTGATCGACGACACCGATATCTCGATGTTGCTCGACCTAGCGGAGTAAGACGTGAGCGAAATGACAAGCGAATATCGGCACACACCGGTCCTGCTCGCCGAGTGCCTCGAACAACTTACACTACAAACACAGCACACGTTCGTGGACGCCACGCTCGGCGGGGCAGGGCATTCCTTCGAAGTCGCGAAGCGGCTTGGGCACGAGGGGACGCTCATCGGTATCGACCAAGACGAAGTGGCGCTCGCCGCCGCTCGAAAGAAGCTTGAGTCGCTGCCGGAGCAAACTCGCCCCGCGCTTGAATTGCTTCACGGCAACTTCGGGGAACTCGATGGACTTCTCACCTCTGCCGAGGTGCCCGGAATCGACGCTATCCTGTTCGATCTCGGCGTTTCCTCTGTGCAGATCGATACGCCGTCACGTGGCTTCTCCTTCAAAGAAGAAGCCCCCCTTGACATGCGGATGGATCCGAGTACACAAACTCAAACCGCAGCAGAGATCGTCAACACCTACAACGCAGCAGATCTCACTCGGATAATCCGCGCCTATTCGGATGAGAAGTGGGCATCGAGAATCGCCGACTTCATCGTGCGCGAGCGCGAGAAGGAGCCGTTCGAGACCAGCGGGCAGCTGGTGGAGGTCATCAAGGCCGCCATCCCCGCTTCGGCCAGACGTGCAGGCGGGCATCCCGCGAAGCGAACCTTCCAGGCACTTCGGATTGAAGTCAACTCGGAGCTGGATGTGCTGCGTCGAGGTTTGGACGCCGCCATTCGCTGGCTGAATCCGAAAGGCAGGATAGCCGTCATCAGCTATCACTCGCTGGAAGACAGGATTGTGAAGGACACGTTCGCCTCGATGGCGAACCGGTGCACCTGCCCGCCGGACCTGCCGGTCTGCGTGTGCGGAAAAGAGCCGATACTCAAGGTTGTCACGCGGAAGCCCATACTTCCGACGCCTGAGGAGATAGAGAGCAATCCTCGGGCCCGCAGCGCGAAGCTACGTGTCGCGCAGAAGCTCTAACCGAATAGCGAACCCACGTCGCCCCTTCGGGGGCGTCGTTGCCTGAAATGCCGATTAAGCGAAAGAAAGGGGTGGGGCATGAGCGCTGTTCCTGCATATACGCGCGCCGCAGAGCGAGTGCCCGAGCGTTATCCTGAACGCCCCCGCATCTCTGTCGTTCCTGGTGGCAAGCCCCATGTCGAGACGCTTTCTCCGGCGATCATCGCGCTCGCCCGGGTGGTGGCGGTAGCCCTTGTGGTGCTAGCGCTCGTGGCCTTCGCCCGTATCGCGCTTACTGCCGCTGCTGTCAACGTCGAAATCGAGTCGAAGAGCTACGACAGCCTTATCGACACCGCGCGCTCCGAGGGCAGCTCCCTCGAGGTGGCGCAGAGCAGTCTTTCCAATCCGTCCCGCATCAAATCCGAGGCGACCGCCCTTGGCATGGCTGCGCCCGAGTCGACCAGCAAAATCGTGCTGCCCGAAGACATCGTCGCGACCGACGGCTCGGGCAATCTCTCGCTTTCCCAGAGTCTGGCCGCCGCCGCGCGGAGCTAGCGGGCGGATATGACCGACCGCAGACGCGACATGCGCGACGGGGATTATCCCCGCAGGCGCGAAGGGGGGAGAGCGAATACTTCTCGCAGCGAGGGGCGATCGTCCCGCACTCGCTCGCAGGGCAGGGGCACCTCCCGTCCGAGCGAGCGCTCGCGTCGCGGGTCTTCCTCATCACGCACGCAGCGACCATCGCGCGATCAGGGCTCGTCGCGAGCGGCCCGCGACACGAGGGGTTCGCGCAGCCCCCGCGATGAGCGCGCCTCTCGCGGGGCGGCTTCTTCTCAAAGCACGCTTTCCAACATCATTGGCGCTGTTGGTGTCGTCGGCGGCTCCATTGGGAGAGCGGTTGGCGGCGCTGCCGAGCGCATCAACTCAAGCCATACCGCCGAGAGGGTGAATTCGAACCGCCCCTTCGTCCTTCTGCTTATCTTTGCCGCCATTGCCGCAGTTTTCTTCCTGCGCTTGGGATATCTCCAGATCATCGAGTCGGCCCATTATTCGGCCATGGCCGAAGAGGCGCGCACGATTTCGTTCACCACCACACCCCACCGAGGCACGATCTACGACCGCAACGGTACGGTGCTCGCGAAGAGCGTCGACGCGACGACGATCTATGCGAACCCCGCCGAGGTCACCGACGCGGCGGCGGAGGCGCAGGCCATCGCCAACGTGCTCGGGGGCGACGCGTCGACGTACAGGGAACTGCTCTCGAAGGAGTCCATCACCTTCGTCTACGTGAAGCGCCAGGCGGATGTCGATGCCGCCGCCGAGGTGAAGAAGCTTGCCCTCGATGGCGTCTACTTCATCGCCGACACGCGGCGCGAATACCCCTGCGGCCAGATCGGCGGCCAGGTTATCGGCTACTGCAATGTCGACGGCGAGGGTATCACAGGTCTCGAGCTGCAATACAACGACATTCTTTCCGGCACGCCGGGCACCTACACCGCCGAGCGCGGGGAAAACGGCCTTCCCATCCCCGGCGGTGTCAAGGAGGAGACGCCTGCGGTCGACGGCCAGGACATCATGATCTCGATCGACATCGAGCTGCAGGAATATGTGGAGAACCGCGTCGCCGAGGCCGCCGAGGACATGACTGCCGCTGGCGGCTCCTCGGTCGTGATGGACGCGGGCACGGGCGAAATCTATGCCATCGCCTCGCTGCCCTACATGGACCCCTCCGACATGACGAGCGCGAAATCTAGCTCCGACCAGGTAAAACCAATTACGCAGGCCTTCGAGCCGGGCTCGGTGTTCAAGACGGTGTCGGCGACGACCATCTTGGAAGAGGGAGCGATGACGCCTGACGACACGCTCTTCTGCCCCGCGGTGATCGAGGCCGACGGCTACAAGGTCTCCGACGCGCACGAGCGCTCCGACCAGACCTTCTCGTTCCGCCAAATCCTCGACCAGTCCTCAAACGTTGGCATCTCGCTTTCGGTGCAGAAGATGACTGACGGGTTTACCAAGCTCTACGAGCATATCCAGAAGTACAACCTCTGCGAGAAGACGGGCGTCGACTACCCGGGCGAGGCATCAGGTACGCTTCAGCCGCTTGAGAACTGGGCCACGATCACGGGGTGGAACGTGAGCTTCGGCCAGGGCGTCGCGGTGACGCCGCTCCAGCTTGTGCGTTTCTACGGGGCACTTGCCAACGACGGGGTCGAGGTAACGCCTCACTTCTTGGTGAGCAAGCCGCAGACAGGCGAGGTGCCTACCTACGATACCGAGGACGTGATTGAGAACAAGGCTGCCATCCCGACCATCACCGACATGCTGAAAACGGTGGTCACCGATGGTACGGGCAAGAATGCCCAGATAGAGGGCTACTCGGTGGCAGGCAAGACCTCGACTGCGGAAATCGCGGAGGGCGGCGTGTACCGTCAAGGGGTCTACAACCTGTGTTTCGAGGGATTTTTGCCCGACTCGTCGAGCCAATTAGTTTGTTTTGTGGGACTCAATGAGGTCCCAAGCCAAGGAAACGTGTCGAATGTTTTTAAGGATATAATGGCCTTTGCCATCGATCGATACAAGATTCAGCCGGAGTGAGGTAGACAACATGGCCAAAACGTGTGCGGATTTATTCGAAGGCTTCAATTGCACCATTCTCGGCAATCCATCTGAAGAGATTTCGAGCATCGCCTATCGCTCCGATCGCGTGCAGCCCGGCGATGCGTTCTTCTGCATCGTGGGCCTCGCCGTTGACGGTCACTCCTTCGCGCAGGACGCAATCGACCGCGGTGCGAAGGTGCTCATCGTGGAGCGCAAGCTCTACCTGGCCGACGCAACCGACGTGACCGAGGTCGTCGTCGCCGATTCGCGCAAGGCGCTCGCCTATGCTGCCGCGCAGTTCTACGACAACCCCTCGCGCGCCTTCTCACTCGTCGGCGTCACGGGGACCAACGGCAAGACCACCACGACCTACCTCGTCGAGCACATCGCGCGCATGGCGGGGAAGAAGACGGGCGTCATCGGCACCGTCGGAACAACCATCGGCGATGTGCACGAGAAGTCCGAGCACACCACCCCCGAGTCGAGCGACTTGCAGCACCTGTTTGCGCGCATGCGCGATGCGAAATGTGATTGCGTCGCCATGGAGGTCAGCTCCCATGCGCTCGATCTGTGCCGCACGTGGGACACGCGTTTCTCGGTGACGGCGTTCACCAACCTGACGCAGGATCATCTCGACTACCACCACACGTTCGAGGCGTACTTCGAGGCGAAGGCGCTGCTGTTCTCGCACGACTATCCGGCTCGCCGCGTCATCTGTATCGACGACAAGTGGGGAGCCGAGCTTAACCGCCGTTGCATGGAGGCGGGCGACATGGTGGTGACGACCGGCTTTGATGAGTCGGCGGCTATCCATCCCGTGAAGGTCGACTACGGCGTGGCGAGAACCGATGTCGTGCTGTCCGTTCGCGGCGAGGAAATCGCGTTCTCCTACCCGCTCGTCGGGCGCTTCAACGTTTCCAACATCATGACGGCGTTCGGCGTCGGCCTCATGCTCGGCATCCCCGCGACCGATATCGCGAAATCGCTGGAGGATGCCACTCCCGTGCCCGGCCGCCTCGAGCGCGTGCGCACGCCCCACGACGGCGGCGTGTCGGTATACGTCGACTACGCGCACACCCCCGATGCGCTCGAAAAGGCGCTCGGCTCCATTATGGCGCTCGGCCACGGCCGCACGATCGTCGTCTTCGGCTGCGGTGGCAACCGCGATGCGGGGAAGCGCCCGCTCATGGGCAAGAAGGCCCTCGCTGCGGACTACGCCATCGTCACGAGCGACAACCCGCGCCACGAGAACCCCGACGCCATCATCGCCGACATCGTTGCCGGTATGGGCGATTCCCAGGACAAGTATGAGGTTGTGCCCGATCGCCGCAGCGCTATTCGCCGTGCGATCGAGCTCGCCGACGCGAACACGTCGGTTCTCATCGCTGGCAAGGGGCATGAGGATTACCAGCTTGTAGGCGACGAGGTCTTGTCCTTCGACGACCGCGTCGTTGCGCGCGAGGAGCTTGAGCGCCGTTTTGCCGGCGCTGCAGCGGAGGCGAACTAGCTTGCAACTTTCCGTAACTGAAATCGCAGAGGCGGTCTCTGCGCGCATTGTCGCGGCTCCGAACCCGGATGCTCAGATTACGTCCGTCACGTGGGATTCCCGCACAGCGGGCGAGGGCTCGCTCTACGTCGCGCTTGCAGGTGAGCGAGTCGACGGGCACGACTACGTCCTCGCCGCCGTTTCCGCGGGCGCGCGCTGTGTGCTCGTCACGCGGTCCCTTCCCGATGAGGTGGTCGCCCGCGTGCAAGAGCTCGGGGCGGCGATTCTTCTTGTGGATGACGCGCAGGCCGCCATCACCGATCTCGCCCGCGTATGGCGCGGGCGCTTGCAGGGCCGGATTGTGGGCCTTACCGGCTCGAACGGCAAGACAACTACCAAAAACCTCGTGCGCGACGTGCTCGCATGCGCAGGGAGCGTTACGGCTACGCGCGGCAACCAGAACAACGAGCTCGGCGTGCCGAACACGCTGCTTGCCGCCGATGCCGACACTCTCAACGTTGTGGTTGAGATGGGCATGCGCGGACTCGGGCAGATCGAGTCGCTGTGCTCCTTCGTGCGCCCCGATTGGGGAATTGTCACCCAGGTCGG
>JAUNWQ010000153.1 GCA_030540225.1 Coriobacteriia bacterium
GCGGAGAACGAACTTCGCGCCGCCCTCGCCGCGGGGACGCGTCACTCGCCCTTCACCTCCTCCGCAAGGCGGGCGACGTACCACGCCGCCTTCTGCAGGTCCTCGTAGGGCCTGCCCTTCAGCCGGTAGCGCCAGAGGTACTTCATCGCGTTGCCCTGCAGGTAGCCCTCGTAGTGCTCGCCGCAGGCCGCCTTGATGGCGTCGATGCACTCGATGTCCCCGCCCGTGTAGTGCGCGGGGTGGTTCACGCTGTCGCTCACTCCGACGCCTCCTTCCTCTTCCGAATGCGCCGCGCCCGCTCGTTCGCGAGTATCGCCTCGCGGTGCTCGCGGTAATAGGTGCGCCTCTTCGCCAGTATCTCTTCGCGGTGGGACGCGCGGTACCTGTCCACCATGGCCTTGCGCTTGGCCCTGAACTCGGGGTCGGACGCGTACCGCGCACGGTGCCTATCGCTCACCAGGGCGGCGTTCCTGTGGTACCACTCGCGCTTCCGCTCGCGCTCAAGCTCCTTCGCAGCCTCGTCGATGCGCGCCCGATCATCGCCTTCCATCGCCCTCTCCCTCCCCCGTTCTCAAAGAATTACCTGTTCTTTCCGAAGCGCCCGTGCCGAACACGTATGCCCGCAGGGCGCGACGTGCCCTTTCGACCTCCGCCGCCGCGAGCTCGCCGCGCTCGTTTTTGGCAGGGTTTTGGCACAGCCCGAGGACCTCGCCGACGGTGACGCGCTCGGCCTCGAAGAGATCGCGCCTAGTCATCCGACCACCTCCTTCGCCTTTGGGTCGCTGAACCATCTGCGGAAGCTCTTCGCACAGTCTTCGCAGAGATGCTTTTTGTTGATGGTGAAGACGCATAGCGTCGATTTTCGTAACGATGTCTCGAGCAGCTCTTCGAATGCAAAGTTCTTCCCGCATCGGTCGCACTTGTAGACGCATATGCCGCACTGGTAGACCCTCATCCGACCACCTCCGCGCCGCACTTGGGGCAGTAGCGCGAACCGTCAGCAAGGCACCAATCATCGCACCCGCAGTTGGCGCAGCACGCGCGTCCATGTTCGTTAACATCGATGTGCGTCGTCGGGCGGTCAATGAAGTCTGCAAGGGCCGCGTATGTCTCATTCTCGACCTCGTGGCAAAACTTGCCGGCCACCTCGACACCGACTGAGCCTGCAATTACATCGAGCGCGTCAACGTGGCGGTATGCCCCGGTCGATGCTTCGCGCAACTCAGCCACCGCTCGCCGCCGCTCCTTGTCGCTAATCCTCATACAGCACCTCCAGCCCATACGCGACGGCGGCGTCGTGCTCGATGCGGCATCCGCGCGTGCTCTCCCAGCCCTTGCAGAAATAGGCGGCATGGCACAGGCTCATGTTCTCAAGGGACTTCGCGAGATAGCAGAGCGGCACCTGCACAACGCCGCGCTCCTTCATGGCCGCGTCGCTGTACCATTCGTCGGTGAACAGGGTGTTCACGAACTCGTAGCCCATCTCCTCCAGCTTGGCCTTCGCCCTCTCGCGGGTCTCCGCGATCTCACCGTCGGTCTTGCCAGCCATCGGCTGGCTGATCATCGCTTTCATCATCGTCTCTCCTCCGTCTCTTCGCTCATAACCGCTTTTCGCAGCTCTTCCACGTAGTCGTCGTAAGCGCCTGCGAATTCGGGCGCGAGCTTCTCGTCTTCGCCCACATGCGCCCAAACCCACGCGCTGAAGCCTTCGAGGAAGCCGATCGCGCGCATGGCCTTCTGCTTAGTCTCGGGCGTCATCCGTCATCCTCTCCATCCACTCACGCTGCACTCGGAGCAGCTCGCGGTTCGTTCGGCACTCTGAGCGGGCTATAACGACGATCGCCACGATGACCACCGTGGCCACGACGAACACGAGCGCGATGCCCACAACATCGATGACCATCATTCGCCCACCGCCTTCGCGCCCAGAAGCTCGCGCTCGATGGCGCGCGCCTCGG
>JAUNWQ010000059.1 GCA_030540225.1 Coriobacteriia bacterium
GCGAGCTTGCGCGGGGCGCCGACGATGCGCTCGAAGTACACGACTTCGCGCCACATGTCGTAGTGCGTGACGTAGGGGCACGCCGAATCGGTGCCGAGCCCCACGGGGATGCCCGCTTCGAGTGCCGCCTGCGCCGCATGGACGATTCCCTTGTAGACGATGTTGCCGTTGACCTTCTGGATCTCGGTCGAGTGGGTCTTTTCGGGGTCGAGCTCGACGAAGGGAAGTGCGGGCGAGACCGTGCAGGTAAGCGACGACTTCCTACCGACGCCGTTTTCCCTGAACAGCGCGATGAGCTCGGGTGAGAGGTCCGCGCCGTGCTCGATGGTGTCGACGCCCGCTTCAAGCCCCACGCGCACGCCTTCTGCGCTCTCGATGTGGGCGGCGGTCGCCATGCCGAGCTTGTGAGCCTCATCGACCGCCGCAGCTGCGATTTCGGGCGACATGCGCAAAACGCCTGGCTCGCCTTCCTTCTCCGCATCGAAGACACCGCCCGTGATGAACAGCTTCACGAGGTCGCATTTGCGCGCGAAGCAGTCACGGACGATCTCGCGCGCCTGTTCGGGGG
Organism: Coriobacteriia bacterium; assembly: GCA_030540225.1. GTDB lineage: Bacteria > Actinomycetota > Coriobacteriia > Coriobacteriales > Eggerthellaceae > Ellagibacter. The sequence continues at coordinate 569 of JAUNWQ010000059.1, forward strand.
TCTTAGCGATATGGGCGAACAGCCCCGCGCCGTGGCCGTTCGGCACCGTGACGCCGACGCCCGAAGTGAGCAGGCGCGGCCCCTGGTACTTCCCGGCGTTGATCGCGTCGCGCACGTCCGCGTCGGCAAAGCCCGGGTCGCCCACCGAGCGCACGGTGGTCACGCCGCTCGCAAGCTGCTGCTGTGCATGCTTTTTGATGATGCGCCGCAGGTACCACATGCCGATCGGGTTTCCCACCACCTTGTCGATAAGGTCACCAGCAGCCCCTGCGCTCGTCGGCTTGCCCGAGCCGCAAAGGTGCACGTGCAGGTTCACGAGGCCGGGCGCAAGGTAAGCTCCCTTAAGGTCGATTTCCTGAGCGTTTACAGGCGGCACGATTTCTTCCGCCGCACCGATCGCCGCGATTCGGCCCTCGTCGTCCACGACGACGGTGGTGTTGGGGCGCGGCTCCATGTCGGCGGTGCCGTCGAGGACGGTTGCGTGGGTGAAAACGTAGGCCATGGGATTCTCCTTAAGAGCGCGGCTGCTTGAGGTTTCACCTATTGTATCGTGTGCGGTCTCGAATTACACCCCATTTGTTGAATATTGCGCTCGCGTTTGGTCGCGCCCGTCGTTTCGTTTCCTACGACTTGGTAAAAAAGGGTTTCCGGCTCGCCCTTTGGCTCCTTTGAGCACGTACGTTCGGTTACAATCGAGGCGATATATTGATTCACGGAAAGGCAGCCCGATGGCTTCTTCAGATAACATGGCCGATCAAGTTGCAAACGCCGTGCAAAACGCCGTGAAGTCGAGCGATTTCAGCGACCTCCAGTCGACCATCGAGCGTGTTGCCGGCGCCGCCGCTGAGAGCATCGGCCGCGGGATTGCGCAGGCATCTGACGGTATCCGCCGAGGTCAGGAGCAATACGCGCTCATTCAGGAACGAAAGCGCAAAGAGGAGCTCATGAACCTGCGCTATGCGAGCGCCACGACCCAGCGCGGCGGCGGCATAGCGCTTGTGGTCGCAGGCGTCGCCGTCGGAATCCCGCTTGCCGCCATAGGGCTTATCATGCTCCTCATCAAGCTCGCGGCTGCCGTGCCGTTCATCGCCGCGGGCGCCGTGCTCGGCGGCGCGCTCGTGTTCGCGGGCACCCGAAAGATCCGTTTCGCGGGCGCCTTCGATCGCTACCGCAACGTCATCGGCCTGCGCGAATCGTGCAGCGTGAAAGAGCTTGCGCAAAGGGGCTCCGAGAGCGTCGCGGACGTGCAGAAGAACGTGAGGAAAATGCTTGCGAAGGGCATGTTCAAGCAGGCGACGCTCGACGAGGCTTCGGGCCTGCTCCTCATGACCCCCGAAGCCAGCGAAAGCCACGAGCGCGAGCTTGCCGAGGCGCGCCGTGCTGAACGCCAGCAGGCGCTCGTGCAATCCGCCAGCTCGAAGGAAAGCGCCTCGCTCACCGCCGAGCAGCAGCAGCTCTTAGACCGCGGGAAGGCGTTTATCGCGCTCATCCGCGAAGGCAACGAGGCTATTCCCGATGAAGAGATTTCGCGCACGCTCGACCGGATCGAGCACGTGGTCACGGCCATCCTCGACGCCGCTGCCGAGAACTCCGAGCTCATCGACGATCTGGACAGGCTTCTCGACTACTACCTGCCCACCACGGTGAAGCTGCTCGAGACCTACCGAGAGCTTGATTCTCAGCCGATCCAAAGCGACAACATCGTCGACTCGAAGCGCGAGATAGAGAAAGCGCTCGATAGCTTGAGCGTCGCGTTTGAGAAGCTGCTTGACTCGCTTTTCCGCGACGTGGCGACCGATGTGTCGTCCGACATCACGGTGCTCCGCACCGTGCTCGCGCAGGAGGGTCTCACCGAAAGCCCGTTTGACAAGGCCCGATAGCCAAACCTCTATCGAAAACGGGCGAGCATGCGCCCGTAAGGAACCGAAGAAAGGTATCGTCATGGAAAACAGCACCGAATCGAAGGCAACGCCCGAGCTCACGCTTACGCTTACTCCCGAGCTCGACGATGCGCCCGCTCCTGTTCTTTCCGCCAAGCCAGTGGAGGAGCTGGCGAAAAGCGAAGGCGACCTCGCCCTCGACGACTCCATGCTCTCCGATGACGAGAAGAAGATGGTTGAATCGTTCTCCGAGCAGATCAATGTGCGCGACTCGGCCGCCATCATGCAGTACGGCGCCGGCGCGCAGAAGAAGATGGCCGATTTCTCCGAGTCGGCGCTCGAGCGGGTGCGCACAAACGATTTGGGCGAGGTGGGCGACCTTATCACCGGCGTCGTCAACGAGCTGCGCGGGTTCAATGCTACTGAGGAGAAGGGGCTGTTCGGCTTCTTCAAGCGCGGCGTCGACAAGGTGCAGTCGCTTCGCACGCGCTACGACAAGGCCGAGGCGAACGTGAACAAGATCGTCGACCAGCTGAAGGACCACCAGATGACGCTCGTGAAGGATGCGGCGACGCTCGACAAGATGTACGAGCTGAACCTCACGTACTTCAAAGAGCTCACGATGTATTTGCTCGCGGGCAAAAAGAAGCTCGCGAAGGTTCGCGAGGGCGAGCTCGTCGAGCTTGTCGAGCATGCTCGTGCTACTGGTCGCGCCGAGGACGCCCAGGCTGCGCAGGATCTCGAGGCCATGTGCACACGCTTCGAGAAGAAGCTTGGCGATCTGGACCTCACCCGCACCATCGCCATGCAGACGGCGCCGCAGATCCGCCTCGTGCAGAACAACGAGATTACGCTCGTCGAGAAGATCCAGACCACCATCGTGAACACCATCCCCCTGTGGAAAAGCCAGATGGTGCTCACGCTCGGCATCGCGAACGAGGCCGAGGCCGCCCGTGCGCAGAGCGCTGTCACGAACATGACGAACGACCTGCTCAAGAAGAACGCGGAAATGCTGCACACCTCGACTGTCGAGATTGCCCGCGAGTCCGAGCGCGGCATCGTCGATATCGAAACGCTCAAGAACACCAACGAGACGCTCATCAAGACCTTCGACGAGGTTATGCAAATCCAGGCGGAAGGCCGCCAGAAGCGCGCCGAGGCCGAGGCGGCGATGCGCGAGATGGAAGCCGAGCTCAAGCAGAAGATGCTCGAGATTCCGCGCGTGTAGCGTCGAGATGCGGGGGGTGCGGGCCACGCGAGCCGCCCGCACCCCCCGCACTGGAAACCTTACTTGCGGATAGGTTGCATAGCTGTCGAAATCCGCTGTGCTGCCGATGTCGGCAGGGGCGTGGTCTCGATCAGAAGAGAGGGATTACCGCAAGCAACTTTGCGTCGATGTTTGAGGAGCTTATTTTGGCAACACCTTACCAAATATGGTAAGGTGTTGCCATGACGATTTACGATAACATATACGAGATTGCCGCCGACAACTACGGACTGGTTACCTCTGCCGAGGCGAAAGAGGCGGGCGCGTCCGACAAGGAGCTCTCCCGCATTGCGAAGGATGGCCGGCTTGCGCGCATCGGCTACGGGGTCTACCGCATCAAGCACTGGGTTCCCACCGAGTACGACATCTTCGCCGAGAGCGTCGCTCTTGTCGGGCCGGGGGCGTATCTGTTCGGCGAGTCCGTCATTGCTATGCACGCGCTCGCACCGACGAATCCCGCGCAGGTCTTTGTCGCGACCCCGAATCGTGTTCGCAGGAGCTTGCCCGTTTCTATTAAGGTGGTGCGGCGTCCGGACTGCGGCGACGCAACCGAGTACGAGGGCATTCCGTCCCAGACGATTGCTGCGGCCATACTGTCCTGCAGGGGCACGATGATGACGAGCAGGCTCGCTGACGCCACTCGCCGCGCAAGGGAGCTTGGGCTCATCCGGGTGGATCAGGAGATGGCCCTGTTGGAGGATTTGAATGGCGGCGACTAAGGCACCCAACAGCAGGCGGAACCTCGACGAGGCCATAAAGCGGGCGCATAGCGAGGACTATCTGCGTGCGCGCACTGCCATGGCGAACGCCATCGTGGGGCAGTTGCTACCTGAGGGCGTCGTCAAGGGCGGCAGCGCTCTCAAGCTGCGGTTCGGGAACGCTGCGACGCGGTTCACTACCGACCTTGACGCAGCACGCGTCCACGATATCGAAGCGTTCGTCGGGAAATTGGAGGAGCGCCTCGGGGAGGGCTGGTGCGGCTTCACGGGGCGCGTCGTTCCGCGAAGCCCTGCGCATCCAGAAGATGTGCCCGAGCGGTACGTCATGCAGCCCCTCGACGTGAAGCTCTCCTACAACGGGAAATCGTGGCTGACGGTCGCGCTCGAGGTCGGGCACGATGAGATTGGGGATGCCGACGAGGTGGAGTACGGACTCGCCGAGGATGTCGCTGCGCTGTTCGAGGCTGTGGGCCTGCCTGCCCCAGGGCCCTCGCCGCTCATGCCCCTGCACTATCAGATAGCCCAGAAGCTCCACGCTGTCAGCACGCCGGGCGGCGACCGCGCGCATGACCTCGTCGACCTGCAGGTCATTTGCAACATGGGAGACATTGACCTCGCGAGGACGCGAGAGACATGCGTCAGGTTGTTCGCGTATCGGCGGCAGCAGGCATGGCCACCCGTGATCGTAGCGGATGACCGCTGGATTGGGTTGTATGGTGCCCAAGCAGAGGGGCTTGACGTTTTAGGCACCGTTGGCGAGGCCGTCGAATGGGCGAATGAGTTCGTCGCAGCCATAGATGGCGCGTGCTAGCTCTTCGTTCAACGGCGGAACTAGTCTCGCTGAATTTTAAGCGAGTTCTAGCAATTGGGGCAGTCTCGGGATTAGCCCCCCATACATGAGACGAGGCTGGCATGTCTCTCGAAATCTGCTACGCTCTCCCCCGATTTTCAAGAAGATGACGCAGTTGGTCCGTTGAACTATTCAGCTTGATCGGCGTTCCCTCCCAAGGAGGGTTTACGGACGTGCTGCGCCGAAGGAGCAAGCCCTCACTCCCCAGAAATCTCTAAGCTCTTGAAGCGGTTTAAGGCGACAGCTATGCTGCTAAGGTTCGCTTCATTTTGCCTGGAAATCAAGGAATGGTTAAAGGAGCGGTCTGCGGATTCGTGAATCAAGAGGCCGTAAAGCTGCGCCTCATAAGATGCAAATAGTTCTGAACGTCTCTCTTTTGAGGCTGCCATTTCTTATGAACTGCGTTACAAGTTCAGTTGCGGTTTCTTCTCGGTGTCTGTTGAGAAGAAACCGCAACTTACGGCTGGCTCGGGAGAATAATTACGTCATACGGCAAGCTATTATGACTGGAGCCTAGAATTTGTACAGGATATAACCATTCCCCGTAACTAGATCTTTAACAGCGAGCTTTGTGCCATCGTTGGTTTTAAGCATATAGCAGGTATCGCCCCCTTCAAGTTGATAGACATCGTTGTGCTGTCCCCAATTGGTGCTCGTATTGCTTAAGACGACCTTAGTATTGACAAACGCTTTCTGGGTACTGCCGTCGGGAAGCTCGACATCAATCCAGTTGGTATCGGCTTGCTCTATCTGAATATCGTATGCGCATACGATCTTATCGCCGATGTTGTATGTCATCTGAGTAGGCTCGTCAGTTGTTGTACCTTCAATAAATACTAAATAATACGGGTAATCGGAACTACGCTTCGGGTATGGATCAAGGATCCAAGATGGTTTAATCGGCGATTCCTCAACGGCAAACGGATAATCGCCATTATTGGTTTGAACGCTGTAGGATTTCGCCTCTTCAGTATTAACGAAATCAGTAAACAGCTCCAATTCAGAGTTGAGGGATTCGAGAGAATCATAATAGCTATTGGCATTAGAGCTATTGATTGCTTTCTGAGCCGCGTCTTTCGCCGCAAGAAGCGAATTCGTGTCATAGTATTTAGCAAAGAAGCTGTTCTCAGCTTTAGCTTCGGCATCCAAAGCTTTGGCGAGTTCAACATACAGGATATCATTCATGCGTTTGTTTGCGTCTTCAAGAGCATCATAGTTCTTAACTCTCTGTTTTTCCTTGTCGTCGAGCACATCATATCGCTGATTGATGTCCTGAAGAGTGGAATATGAATCGATAGTCACATCGCCGAGATTGCTAATATCTTTATCGATGTTATTTGCTTCAGATGCGCATCCAGCTAAGCATAGAACCAAGGCTACTGTAGCTATGGCGGCTAGAGTTTTCTTTACCATGTTTTAGTTCCTTTCATTTGTTGAAAAGTTATCTTTTAATTGAAGGGAATCACGGGATTCGACTTTCGAAAACGTCCCGTGCTGACCTCTTATTTCCGCCGCTTATCGCGAGTGGTGTGTTTATTTGCGATCATCATGAATATGGCCGTATTTATCGTAGTAGTAGTGACTGGCCTCTTCTTCGGCCGCCCTTCGTTGCTGCTCATCTTTGCTCAACGATGAAGAACTCGACTTGCTGGAGCTGCTGGAGCTGCTACCACTATCGGAGCATGTGCTTACATATCCTCCGATGCCGAGAAGAAGAGCAATCGCCACGATGATCGAAATTACCTTTTCGCTCACTGCGACCTCCCTATTTTGGTTTGTAATCGTTTCGGAATCCGCAATTGCGGCAATAGCAGGTGACGGTCTTCTTTCCTGGAGCACCGCCTACCAATCCGACAGGACCTAAAAGGACAGCACCGACCGCTGCTTTGCCTACGGAAAAGCCCTTATTGCTCTGATCAACAGAACTCCAGCCACTTTTTTCGCCGCATGCTGGGCAGCGGTCGGGCGCAATGCTTGCCACGAGAACCCCCTCACTGTAGACAGCCAAATCGTCACTGAGGGGATACCAGAAGAGGTGATAAGGAAGGTATCCACCACAGTCACCACAACTGCCTTGGGGGCATTGCAATATAGCAAATCACCAAGAGAGAGGCAGATACCCTCCTTGCCAGTGATTTGCGTCTATAAAGTTGTAATACCCCTCAATGAGGCGGCAGTTGTGGTGAGTTAGAGTATACAGTATTGGGCTTCTTGATTGAGGGATGCGGGAAAGATAAATTAATTCGCGCCCGAACCAACAGATAAGATTCGATATCATCCTCGTGCATCTAGTTTTGCCAGAAAGGAATCTCATGGCAAAACAGCACAGAGGAAAATGGGGTCGACAGAAATCGAAAGGTTAAGCAAGGCCAGAAAATAGCGGGAGTTATTAGTATTCTTGGCACGACAAGCTTCGCAACTGCCATTTCATCTTTGTAGTAGCATTGAGCGAGCTTCGAGAAAAAGAGAGAAACGTTAATCTTGATTTGCTCATCAGCATTTCATTCGACGACGGAAACTTAACGCTTAAAGCAATGGCCTATTGGCGCAAGAATAGAGAGGAAGATGTCCTCATCGGGGGTGCCAAGGCAAATGGAATTTAGTGAGTTATTGCCTTGTATGATAAGCCCATTCGACTCCTGGAATACCGAGTAGAGCGGGTAATAGTTGCTATTGTCCAGAAATTAACCGCCCATCAAAAAGGGACGCTTTCGCGTCCCTATCTTGTTATACGTTGAACTTGAAGTGCATGACGTCGCCGTCTTGCACCACGTATTCCTTGCCTTCTTGGCGAAGCTTGCCGGCATTGCGGCAGCCCACCTCTCCGCCGAGCTCCACGTAGTCGGTAAAGCTCGCGGTTTCAGCCTTGATGAAGCCGCGCTCGAAATCCGAGTGGATGACGCCCGCCGCCTGCGGGGCCTTAGCCCCGATGGGGATGGTCCATGCGCGCGTCTCGGTCTCGCCGCTTGTGAAATAGCTCTGCAGTCCGAGCAGCTTGTACGCCTCGCGGACCAGGCGCGCCAAGCCCGACTCGGAAAGCCCCATGGCCTCGAGGTATTCTTTCGCTTCCTCGGGATCGAGCTCGGCCAAGTCGGCTTCCACCTTCGCCGAGATGGGCACCGGCGCGCACCCGTCGATTTCGGCCAAATCGGCGTCGAGCGCGTCCTCGTCGACGTTCGCGATGTAGAGGATCGGCTTCATGGTGAGCAGATGCAGGTCGTAGATTGCCGCCTGCTCGTCCTCGTCCAAGCCGAGCGTGCGGGCGCGATGGCCCTCGTTCAAGCCCTCGAGCACCTTCTTGGCGACCTCGAGCTTCTTCACGCCGGCTTTGTCGCGCTTGGCCTCTTTCTCCAGGCGCGGGATGGCCTTGTCGAGCGTGCCGATGTCGGCCAGGATGAGCTCGGTCTTGATCGTCTCCACGTCGGAGGTCGGGTTAACCTTGCCGTTCACGTGCACGACGTCGGGGTCGCTGAAGAAACGCACAACCTCGCAGATCGCGTCGGTCTCGCGGATGTTCGCGAGGAACTGGTTGCCCAGGCCCTCGCCCTTGCTCGCGCCCTCCACCAGGCCTGCGATGTCGACGAACTCCACCGTCGCGGGAACAATCTTGGCCGGATGGTCGATCGCCGCAAGCGCGTCGAGGCGCGCGTCGGGCACGGGGACGATGCCCACGTTGGGCTCGATGGTGGCGAAGGGATAGTTCGCGGCCAGCCCGCCCTTGTTTGTGAGCGCGGTGAACAGCGTGGACTTGCCGACGTTCGGCAGGCCGACGATTCCGATGGAAAGCGACATGGAAGCTTCTTTCTCACTCAAAAGCGCCGCCGCGAAACTCGCGGCGGCGTGTGTGCAGTCAGTTCGGTTCATAATACCACAGGCCGTGCGCAAACGGCCAAGACGTGCGCGCTACCTCGCGTCCTTGTCGCACACGAGGACGCCCTGCGAGAACACTTGGCGCACGTTGTCGGGCGTGGACAGGTAGAGGATGCGGGCAAGCCGATCGATCGGCTCGTCGAACACGCCGAAGCCCGTAAGGTCGCTATCGGGCCGCTTCACGTCGATGACCTGCAGGTCGAAGGCGCGCCCCGGCTCGAAGGTCGCAAGCGGCAAGCCGAGCGCCTCGGCGCCGCCTGCGGTAGCGAGCCAGAACGACTCCATAAGGGACAGCCGCGTGCCCTCGCCAAGCCCGCCGCGCTCCTCGGGCGGGAGCTGCGCGTTCACGCCCGTCTCGAGCAGGCGCGATACGAGCACCGCCTGGCGGATGTTCTCGTACATGCTCGGGCTGTAGCCGCCCGAAATGTCGGTGCCGAGACCCACGTGGATCCCCTGCGAGCGGAAGCGCCGGACGGGGGCCACGGCGCTCGAGAAATACGAGTTCGCCATCGGGCAATGGGCGACGGCGACGCCCAGCTCGGCGAACATCTCGCCCTCCTCCTCGGTGAGATAGGGGCAATGCGCCATGATGGAGTGCTCGCGCAGAAGGCCGAAATCGCGCAGGGCGTACGGGTCGGTCTTGCCGAAGCGCTCGAGCACGACGTCGTGTTCCCACTGCCCCTCGTTGCAGTGCGTCTGCACGTAGGCTCCTGTGCTTTCGGCAAGATTGCCCAGGCCACGAAGCACTTCGTCGGTGCAGCTGGGGATGAAGCGCGGCGTGATGACGGGCCAGGCGCCTGCGCGGCTCTTCCGTCCGATGGCCTCCACCTCGCGGATGAGAGCTTCGGTGTCGCGCACCGCCTGCTCAGGCGAGGCATCGCGATAGTAATCCGGGTTCGCTGCAGGGTCGTCCATCACCGTCTTGCCCACGAGCGTGCGCTGGCCGCGCTCGGCGCAGATCTCAGCGAGCGCCACCGTTGCCTCCAGGTGGGCGCTGCCGAGGTACACCGCCGTCGTCGACCCTCGAGCAAGGAGCTGATCGACCAGGTCGGAGTACACTTCCTTCGCGAAATCAACGTCCGCGAACTTCGACTCCAGGGGGAACGTGCGCTCATCGAGCCACCGGTAGAGCGGCTCGTCAAGCGCGAGCGCCGCCTGCGGCCACTGGGGCGAGTGGATGTGGATGTCCACGAAACCCGGCAGCCCAAATCTACCCTCCCCCAGGTCAAAGAGCGTGCCGGCCTCGCGGGCCTTCGCGAGCGCCGCGGCTTGGTCGGGGTCGTCATGTGCGATGACGCGTTCGATCGCGCCGTCTTCCCCTACTTCTATGAGGGCGCACTCCAAATACTCGAAGCTGCCGTATTCGGGCGCGTGGAAAAACGATCCGTAAAACGCCCTCGGTTGCGTAGTCTTTGCCATCGCGCGCCCTATTCCACGACGCCCTTGATGGGGTCTTCGATCTGCAGCGTCATCACATTGATGAAGCCGTGGTCGGTGATGGCGTACGCGGGCAGCGCCGCCAGGCAGATGAAGGAGAGGAACATGAACGGGATGGAGATGATGCAGCCGCGCTCGGCGCAGGCGGCGTTGAGGGCGTTCTTCCGCGCGGCGAGCTCCTCGCAGGAGAGGTCGGTGAGCAGGCCGCAGACGGGGTATTCCACGCACTCGATGACTTCCCCGCCGTCAACCAGGCACTGCCCGCCGCCGATCTCGATTATGTGGTTCACAGCAACTGCCATGTCCTCGAAGTTCGTGCCCATGACGATCACGTTGTGGTTGTCATGCCCGACCGAGGAGGCGATGGCGCCGCTCGTCATGTGGAAGCCGCCCATGAACGCGCGGCCGACGTTGCCGTTGATGCCATAGCGCTCGACCTGCGCGATGTAGAGGACGTCTTGAGAAACGTCGCAGGCCACGTAGCCGTCCTTGCACTCGAGCTCGACCTCGCGCGGCTGCGTGACGGGAATCCACGGGAGCGTGTCCATGCAGGTCACCTTTACGCGCTTGGCGCCTTCGGGGGCGGCGATCTTGAAGCTGTCGGGCGTGATGGGGTTTAACAGCCGGGTGGTGTTGAGCAGGCAGGGGTCGTGGGTGGCGGGCTCGTAGTGGACGAGCAGCTCGCCGTGGTCGACGACTTGCTTGCCGCGCGAGAAGACGCTTACGACCTGGAAGTCCTCGGCGGTGTCGCCCGAGACGATGTTCACGTCGGCGCGCTTTCCGGGTGCGAGCGCCCCGATGTCGGTGAGCTCGAAGGCGCGTGCGGCGTTGATGGTGACCATCTGGATAGCCTTCGCGAACGGCACGCCAGCTTCGAGGGCGAGCTTCAGGTGATGGTCCAGATGTCCCGTCGACGCCAAGTCGCAGCAATGCAAGTCATCGGTGACGATGCTCATCATGGAGGTGTCGATGTCCTTGCCGACGATGCATTTCAGCTGGTCGGAGAGGGTACGAGCGGCGGAGGACTCGCGCAGCATCGCGTGGACGCCCGCGCGTGCGCGGTCCATGATGTCGTCGGCGGAAAGCGCTTCGTGGCAGGTGGAGATGCCGGCGGCGACGCATTTGTTGAGGTCCTTGCCCTTCATCTCGACGAGATGCCCTTGCGCGGTCATGCCCTTCATCGAGGCGACGTCGTCGAGCGACTCGAGCAGATCGGGCAGCTCGGCGAGAACATAGGGACCGACACATTCGGAGATGCCAACGGCGTCGGGGCGCTTCAGCGCTTCGCGGATGATCTCAGGGTTGAACTTGCCGCCGCTCGTCTCGAGCGCAGGCGAGAAGGGTACGTGCGATGGCACGACGAAGTACAGATTGAGGTCGGTGATCTCGTTTTCCTCAAGCACGGCCTCGATTCCGGGAAGCCCCGACACCACGCCGACTTCGTGAAGGTCGGTCATGATGGAGGTGGTGCCATGCTTGAGCACAGCTTCCGCGAAGGGGCGAATGGCCAGGTCGGAGCTTTCCGGATGGATATGCCCGTCGATGAAGCCCGGGGTGATGAAGGCCCCCTCGGCGTCGATCGTGCGCGTTCCTTCGCCGATGCAGTAGTCGACGTCGCCGACCGCCGCGATGGTTTGGTTGCTAATCGCCACGCCGCCGTCGTAGATCTCGCCCGTGTAGACGTTGACGATGCGACCGCCCGTGATGACCACGTCGGCCGGCTTGGTTCCACCTGCAACGCTCAGAAGTTCCCTGTCCATGCGCTTTCCTTTCGCGTAACCGCTCTCGTCTTCTAAAACGCAAAAGCGCACAGAGCTTTTCGCCCTGCGCGCTTATCGCCAAGTGAAATATGTCGTGTCGCTCGAAGACCCGCGCGAAGATGGCGCGATTTCCCCTTTTTTCCATGGGAATAGAGGGTCACGGAGGCAGGCGTTTGGGCCTTTCCTGTTGCTATGCAGGGGAAATGCACTGCCTCGACGCTCCTTTTCGCCTAACGACATGGGCGAACTATATCATGCCTGCGCTTGCAAGTCCACGCGTCGCGGCGGTTCGGGTTGCAAACAAGATGCGCCCCCGAGCGTTCTCGCACGCTCGGGGGCGCAAGCTGTTGCGTGCGCGTGGGCGCGAAGCTTCCCTGCGCGCCTGTACTAATTCATGCGCTCGAACACGAGGTTACACACGGTTCGATCGCCGCCGCCGATGCCGGTGGATCCCGCCGTCGACTGCGCGAACGTGTGAAGGCGGTAACCTTCAGCGTACTGCTGGTTGCAAAGCTCCTCGATTTCGGCGAAGTTCTTCGATCCCTTACCGACGAACTTCTCCCTCAGGACGACCTGCATAACGCGATATTGGCCTGTTCCGGTGTTGATTTTCCCAGCCTCGTCGTTAAAGCTGCCCATGACGTTGTCCATGAATCCCATGTCGGCTCCTTCCGATGGTCGACCCCAGCTAGGCTGGTCTTTACATGCAAAATAATACCAACGAGCTCGGTAACCCCATGTCTCAAAAGAGGGACATTAGAAGACCTACTGGCCAATGTCGGGCAGCAGTTGGCTTCACGGTTTTGACGAATCAAGGCGCAAACGTCAAACCAACGAGAAAACTCCTTGCTACACTTCGCGCTAAAGAGGCAAACCGCCCAGGTGAGGGGCCTTCTCAGACATGTTAAACCCCCTTCGGAGCGATTTGCTGGTGCACAGGAGGAGAAAGGGGAGCTGCCATGTTCTTCTACGAGCCGCTTTCTGCGACGGCGATTGTGAGCGTTCTGCTTTATCTGGTGTTCTTGATCGGTATGAACGAGCTGTCGCGCTTGAACAAATGGGTTGGCGCGGTCATCTTCATTGGCCTGCCGCTCGTTCTGACCATCTTCGTTTGGCCCCACACTGCGGTCGAGGGCACAGGCGCGGGGACCTGGTTCCAGTGGGTGAAGACCTACTCGTGCTTGGCCGGGGCGATCTTAGGCTGGCTGATCGTGTACTTCCCCCTGTTCCAGAAAAAGTACATCGTCTGCATCCCGCCCATCATCTTCGCCATCAACATCCTCGAAGCGTGTATCCGCGACTTCCAGCTCACGGGCATGAACGGCATCGTGGACGGCTACATGGTGGTCGGCGGCCCGTGGAACGTCATGAACGGCATTGCTGGAATCTTGAACGCCATCTGCATCTGCGGCTTTTTCGGCATCATCGTCAGCCGCGGCAAGAAGAAGGACTACGTATGGCCCGATCAGCTGTGGTTCTGGATCATCGGCTACGACCTGTGGAACTTCGCCTACACCTACAACAGCGTCTCTGACCGCTCCATGTACTGCGGCCTGGTGCTTCTTGCAGCGTGCACCATTCCCGCGTTCTTCATCAAACGCGGTGCGTACGCCCAGCATCGCGTCCGCACGCTTGCCGTGAACATGATCGTCACCATGACGATTCCCTGGTTCTTCTTACATCCTGCGTTCGTAGTCCACTCCACGAACAATCCTGCGGCGCACATGACCATCTCCGTCATCGCCCTTGCGTTCAATGCGTGCGTGTTCATCTACCAGGCGTACACGATTTTCGGGAAGAAGCGCAACCCCTTCAAGCAGGAGCTCTACATCGACAACCCGCGCTTCCGCAGGGTGTATCTCGAGAGCATCGATGTTCCAGACGACCAGCGCGAGGCTGCCTTGGCCAATCTTGAAGAGTTCGGCTACGAGGCCGCTTGGGATGAGAAGGGCCGCGTCAAGACCATGGTCACACGTCCGTAACGCTATGAGACCTTGCGCCGCCGCATGCTTTTAGGAAAGACGCGGCGGCGTGCCTTTCGACACAAGGAGGACCCATGGGCATTTTGTACCAGGCATCCGACCCTATGGTATGGGCGATCTGGCTGTTCGTCGTGTTCGCCCTGATGGCATTCAACGAGTTCGGCCGCACAAGCATATGGGGCGGCGTGGCTCTGTTCGTCGTCGCCCCCGTCGTGTTCACCATTTTCGTGTGGCCCCACACGGCGGCGCCCGGCAACGAGTACGGCACGGGCAACTGGTTCAACTGGGCTAAAACCTACTCTGCGTTGGCCGGGTGCGTCGGCTTCATGGCGCTGAGGTTCGTGAAATGGCGCGGCGCCGACGGCCGCGTGCACCATCTGTATGAGAAGCGCTGGGCGCTGTGCTTCCCGCCGCTCATCTTGGCAATCAACATCTGCGAAGCCGTGGTGCGCGATGTGCAGATGTTCTCCTACGGCCTGTGGGATGGCGCCGTCGTCGACCACGTATGGATGATATCGGGCCCCTGGAACATCATGAACGCCATCGCGGGCATCCTGAACATCATCACCATCTGCGGCTGGTTCGGAATCTTCATCTCGAAGGACAAGTCGCGCGACATGATCTGGCCCGATATGCTGTGGATGTGGATCATCGCCTACGACCTGTGGAACTTCGCCTACACC
>JAUNWQ010000154.1 GCA_030540225.1 Coriobacteriia bacterium
GAGGGTGAATACGTGTATCGACAGCCGGGTGTGGGAACCAAAGACCTCGTCGACCGTAAGGCCGAGGCCGAGGCGCTGAAGCTCGCGCGCTCGATTGGGCTTGACGGTACCTTCATCTACGAGGACGTCGAGCAGGGCTGGAAGCTTTCCCGCTTTCTCGTGGACTGCCGCGAGCTCGATGCGCACGACGCCGAGCAGGTCGCTTGCGCGATGCGCATGGCGCGCACGCTTCACGAAAGTGGCGCGCACCTTGCCCGCACGTTCGACTTCTACGAAGAGGGGAAGCGCTACGACGCGCTTTTGCGCGAGCTGGGGCCGATTACGGTGCCCGGCTATGACGAGCTCGCCGCAAAGGCGGATCGTGTCGCCGCCTTCGCGCACGCCGATGGCGCGCCCGTGTGCATCACGCACAACGACTTCTTCAACCTGAATATTCTCATTGACCGATCCGACCGCATGCACCTTATCGACTGGGAGTATGCCGGCATGTCCGATTACGCGCACGATTTCGGCACCTTCACCGTGTGCTGCGAGCTTTCCGAATCCGAGGCCGATGCGGCGCTTGCGGCTTACTTCGGACGCATTCCCACGTTTGCCGAGCGCTGCCACAACTTCGCCTTCGTGGCGCTCGCCGGTTGGTGCTGGTATCTGTGGGCGCTCTACAAGGAGGCCGTCGGCGGGAGCGCGGGCGAGTGGAAAGAAATCTATCACAGCTATGCGCTGCGCTATTTCGACCGTGTGATCTCGGGTTATGAAGGAATCGCTCAAAAAGAGGAGAGGGGAATCGCATGAGGTTCGGTATTGCAAGCGGCTTTCTGTGGGGTTTGGACACCGTCATCTTGGGAATAGCCCTCACGATGGGGGCGTTCATCGGCACGCCAGAGGCCATCGCCTTTGCGGCGATCGCGAGCGCATTCATGCACGATGCGGCATGTGCCATCTGGCTGTTCCTCTACATGGGCGTGCGCCGGCGCCTTGGCGACACGCTTCGGGCCCTAAAGACCCGCAGCGGTAAGGTGGTCATGCTCGGCGCGCTTTTGGGTGGACCTTTGGGCATGACGGGCTACCTGATCGCCATCAACAACATTGGCGCAGGCTATACCGCGATCATCTCCGCGTTTTACCCTGCGTTCGGTACATTCATGGCGTTTGTCCTGTTGAAAGAGCGCATGAGGCCGCGCCAACTCGTTGCGCTCGCTTGCGCGCTCGCGGGCGTCATGGTGATGGGGTACGCTACTTCGGGTGATTCGTCGGTCGGAAATGCGGCGCTTGGCTTGGTCGGCGCGGTCGTGTGCGTTGTCGGTTGGGGCAGCGAGGCGGTGCTGTGCGCTTGGGGCATGCGCGATGATGCGGTCGACAACGAGACGGCGCTGCAGATTCGCGAGACGACGTCTGCCATCGTGTATGCCGTGGTGGTGCTGCCGGCGTTCGGCGCGTGGGCGTTCACGGCGAGCGCGCTGCCGTCGATTTCCACTGCCGTTGTGGTGCTTTCCGGTCTCGCGGGTGCGGCATCGTATCTGTTCTACTACAAGGGCATTGCGACCATCGGCGCGGCGCGCTGCATGGCGCTCAATATCACGTACTCCGCCTGGGCCGTCGTGTTTGGGCTCGTGCTTCTGGGGAGCGTGCCGACTGTCGTGCAGATCGTGTGCTGCCTGGTCATCATGGCGGGGACGGTGCTTGCGGCATGCGACTGGGACGAGCTTTTTGGTCGCAAGAAGACCCCTCTGCCCGAGGACGCGTCGTAGGGGACGGGCGAGGTTGCGCGGCAGGGCGCGCGGGGCATTCGGGTGCGCGGTTGCGTGGCTCGGCGCATTCGGGAGCGCGGCTCGGGGGCGTGGGCCCCCGTCCCGCTCGGGGGGTTTGGCCCGCCCCGGGGGGCGGCCCCCATAAACCG
>JAUNWQ010000060.1 GCA_030540225.1 Coriobacteriia bacterium
CTACCTCCAATAGGTGCACCGACCAACCCAGTAAAAGACTGCTAGCGAATGAGGAGGGGGACATGAACAATAAGGAATACACCGTTTCCGAAGTTATCGACTCCTTTGGAATGAACAAACACACCTGGCTCATGTTCATGCTGCTTGCCCTTGCAATGATTCTCGACGGCTACGACTTCATGGTCGTCAACTCGACAAACATGTTCGTCGCACACACTTTTTGGCCGGATAACCCCAATCCAGGCGCCCTGATGGGGTCTCTTACCACCTGGGGCCTGCTCGGCATGGTCATCGGCGGGGCTATCGGAGGCATCCTCTCCGACCGCATAGGCAGAAAGAAGATGCTCATAATCGCCGTCATGTTTTATGGCTTCTTCACCTTGCCGCAAGCGTTCTCGAACGACCTGGCGTTCTTTGCGGCTTTCCGACTGATTGCGGGACTGGGCGTCGGCTCTTGCATTCCGATCGTCACCACCGTCTTTGCCGAGACCATGCCCTCAAAACACCGCGGGCTCTTCATCGCCTGCGGCCAAGCTTGCATGGTCGGCGGCTGGGTGGTCGCCGGTCTCGTCGCCAACCCCATCTGTAACGCCGAGGTCCCCCTTCTAGGCGACTTCACCAATGCCGTTACCTATATCGCCACGACAGCCGCTGGTGAAACAGTCGAGCAAACCATGTATGCAAATTGGAGACTGTGCTATCTGATCGGCGGCATCCCCCTGGTATACGGAATCGTCCTGTTCTTCCTCATGAAGGAAACGCCTCACTGGTATGCCAACGCCGGTCGTTTTGACGACGCTGTCAAGGTTTTAGCAGACATTGAGCGCGTATCACTCGGCACTGAGACCAAGCGCGACCCTTCGTGCCTGGTCGTCCCTCCGCGCCCCAAGAAAACTACGCCGAGCGTACTGTTCTCCAACAAATACATCATTGGAACTTGCGCGATTTGGTCCCTCTACTTCGTCGGCCAGTTCTGCGTCTACGGAATGAACGCCTGGCTACCAGCATGGTTTAGCGGCATAGGCTACTCGCCTTCAGAAGCGGTGGCGCTGCAGACGTGGAACAATTTTGCAGCAATCATCTCCAACTCTGCCGCAGGCTTCATCTCCGATCGCGTTGGCCGCAAGCGCAACCTCTTAGGAGCATGGGTTCTCTGCGCTGCTGTGATCGTCATCTGCTCCATCTTTGTCGCGCCCAACCAATTCCTGTTCTGCATTGGCCTCATGCTGCTCTTCGGTTTCTCCCTAAACTACGCAATCACCTCGGTAAATCTCCTGATGCCGGAGCAGTACCCAACCGCAATACGCAACACGGGCGTTGCATGGTGCCAAGCGTTCGCACGCTTTGGAGGCTCTGCGTCCTCTATCGTGCTCGGAGGCATCGCGGGCATGGCGGCATTCCAAACCATCGGAGGAACCACAAACTGGTCGTTGGTCGTGCTTGTGCTTATCGTCCCGTTCGTCCTGGGCTTTATTTGCGCGCTTCTCTTTGTTCGCGACACCAACGGCAAATCGATGGATCAACTCGCAAATGAGGCGACTGGAGACGAGCTGAGCGGGACAGCCCCGTTCGCGATCATGCTCGCAATCGTCGTAATCCTCTTCTCCTTGTGCAGCGTTTGCCCACTGGCAATCAGCGGATGGTCCAAACTCCCCATTGCCTTGCCGCTTATGGCCACCGGCATGCTCCTCCCCTTCGCCTTCTTCTTCATCTTTGGCGGAAAACAGCTGGCGAAAGATGCGGGAAGGAAATAAGCTAGCCCCCTGGAACAGCAAGCCTTATCGAGCCGAAGCGCAGTCCATCTTTGGGCTGCGCTTCGGCGTTGCACGTTTTAACCGTACGCGCCCGCCCCTCGCCCCCACCCTTACAAATCGTTAAAAGCTCTCAACGTACTGCCGCTTTCTTCTGGCCCTCAATGAACGTTAAATGAAAGAGCCGAAAGGGAGAGGATATTCTAAATACAGGGGGTCCCATGTCGAAAGGAATCGCCGGGCAGTGCGACCAGCCGCCCATGAGCATCGAGGCAATCAAGAAGAAGAGGGCATTTTACTTAGCAAGCTCTGCATTCTCTCTCCTATTCCTCGGGCTGATTTACGCATTCTCTATGTTTGCTGGGCCGATGTGCCAAGCATACGGCCTCGAGAAAAGCGCCGTTGCCTTGACCTTCAACATCATGATGATCACCTTTTGCATCGGCGCCGTCATCGGCGCTCAAATCGAAAAGCGTATCGGACTCAGGACAACGCTTTTCGCTTCCCTGGCACTGTTCTTCGTTGGATTCGCGGGAACCGCCACATTTGCGAACGGATCAATCGAGTCGGTTTACGTTTTCTACGGCGTCCTCGGAGGACTCGGCGTCGGCATCGGCTACAACTCCATCATCGCGACCACCAATGTCTGGTTTCCTGATAAAGTAGGCTTTTCGTCAGGCGTCTTGATGATGGGATTCGGTCTTGGCTCCCTGATTTTAGGCAATATCTCGATCAATCTCGTCCCCCTATTCGGTCTATCGAACGTCTTTTCCGCCATAGGGGTGGCTACCGTGCTCGTCGTGGCCAGCCTGGCCATGACGCTGTCGTACCCGCCTTCCAACATAGTTTCAATCATGGCACCCGAGAAGGCATGCGGAACCAATTCGGATGACCCCGCAGACAACGACAACATCTTGAAAACGCCGACCTTCTACGTCTATTGCATCTGGGCGGTTGTCGTTATCGCAATCGGTTTAGCCACCATTGGGAACTGCGCCTCCGATGCGCAACTTGTCGGCTTCGACGTCGGCTTCGCAACGCTCCTCGTGGGCCTTGTCTCAACCTGCAACGGGCTCGCCCGCGTCATCATCGGCGCATTGTACGATAAGACCAATGTGAAAATCACCATGCTCGTTGATGGAATAGTCGCAATCTGCGCAACGGCATGCATTGTCGGCGCATTTACGACCGGTATCTCGGGATTGTACGTCGTCGGCGCTTTCTGCTGCGGGTTCTGCTACGGCGGCGTTCCCGTTGTGGCATCGGCGTTCTCAAGACAAAGATTCGGCTCGAAGCGCTACCCGTTCAACCTCTCTGTCGTAAACTTCGCCATCGTCTTCGGCTCGCTGCTCAACATAATCGTGCAAGCCATCGTCAACGATCCCAGCAATCGCATGGGGGTGTTCCTCATCATGGGGGCGCTGGCCATCATCTCAACGCTTGACGTCATTGTCTTCTCAAAGATGTGGGACCGCGACATGCGCCGTCTCGAGAATCTACGACTCAGTTCGAAATAGCGTGGCGCCAGGGCACTTCCCAATTGCCCCGCGCGCGTCAGCTGTTCGCCTTCTCCTCCCTCGCGGCGGACAGCTTCCCTCAATGCGAAGGCCCCTGTTTAATCACAGGAGCCTTCGCATTTTTCAGACTCACCAACAAAGACAGAATCGCAACTCGCAAACTCTCAGCGAGTCGTGCAGCGTTCCCTGGCGACAGAAGCGAGCAGCTTTAGTCGGTTCAACTGGTTAACGGAGCTCGTACCGGCATCGTATTCGAGCGACGCAACCGATAGCTCCGGATAGCGCTTCTTTATAGCACGAAGGACTCCGCTTCCGCCAACGTGCCCAGACATGCAGGCAAAGGTGCTTGCATAAGCAATGTCGTACACTCCACGATGGGCAAATAATCCGATGTACCCCGGCACGAGAAAACTGGATCCTGTTGCAACATCTACTGGCAGCACCTGGTCCTGAATGCCAGAATGCTCCTCGTTAGTTGGAATCGGAGCAAAATAATCCCCTTGAAATAAAGCGAGCATCTCTTCTATAGCGCCCGCGAAACGAGGCCACGCCCCACACTCCCGGCAAATCATCGCCAGAAGCTGCGAGGCAAACGGGACCACCGCCTGACACCCCTCATCGCGAATCTTGGCGATGAGTCCATCGTTTATCCCACTATCGAAGATTGCGGGATAAGAGCCAACAACTCCGATTACAGGAAAGCTAGAAGCCTCATTAAGGTGCCTTCGAGCGCACGTATCTGCCTGCTCGGCGGCTCGCCATACCGCTTCTTTCTCCCCTGACTCAGCAGCAAAAATCGCCTCAGTACGACATCGCGCAAGCTCGCTCGACGCTTTTCCCGAAGACAAACCCCCTTTGCGAATCAGCGGAGCAAGATAGTTCTCAAGCTGAAGAACTATATCACCCGCGACAAGCCCACATGCAAGGCGCTCGGGAAGATCAGCGCACACGTCGTCGTAAAAGTCCTCGTCAAGATCGAGCAGATTGAGAACGCTCACACCACCCAAAGCCTCTCCTTCAAGAGCTCGCTGAGTGAACCAAGGGGCGTCCTTTGACCGGCAATCAGGGCAAAGACAGGGCAAGGCGCACGCCCTCGAACTGCCGCCGTCAACCGACGACTTTTCTTCCCCCATCGCCATAATGGTTCGACCCGCAGTGATGATGGTCGCGAAACAGGCGTCGTTGTTCACATGGGCCAAACCAAGAGCCGCAGTTCGTCCATAGGCCCCGCTTGCCAGTGAAACGAAATCGCACCCCGCGCCCTTAAGCGAAGCCCTCATAAACGGCGCATGGAAATCAGAAAAGACAGGAATCAACAGATTTCTACTTGTTTTCGTCATCTTCGGGCAACCCTCTCTTCTCGAAGCTTCGTCGTTCGTGCGCGGCAATCATCGAGCGGACCCGAATGCGGATTGACGCCAGATCGACCATCTCGTCAATCTTCAGAGCAGTGAAGACCTTCCCGCTGCCCTCGATGATGTCCCGCGCACGGTCGACGGTAAGCGCGTCAAGACCGCAGCCGAACGAGTACAGTTCCATGAACTCGAGATTGTCGAAGGCAGTTGTTGCTTGCGCAGCATTTAGCACCCGATCAGGATAGAGCCAGCCTGAAAGATTTGACGCTTCAGCTTCTAGCGGTCCCTCAGCAAACAACAACACATCCTCAGTTAAAACCGCAAACCCACATTCCCGAAGCAAGCCCGCTATCCCATGGCCGATTTCGGGATCCCCGTGATACGGACGCCCAGCAAGAACGATCCCCCGCCCGTCTCTTTGCTTGATTGCGGCAAGGGCGGTTTTCCCCATCCTTGCGATGTCGTCGCGAAACGCTCTTTGCGCCGCGGATCCAACCGCAAGCGCATGCTCAACATCGGCCAAAGAGAGGTCGGGGGCAATGGGGAGCAAGGCGTCAAGAAGCCGGGCCGCGACATCGGCGCAAACGTTGTAAGCTTCAGAAGAGAACAACCCTTCCAGAACGGGAGCCGCAAGAGACACGCCCCCCTCACCGATCTTCTCCACATTCGCCTTCAAGACGAAGGGGACGCCCCTCGACGGCGGGCAAGAGAGCTCTCCAGGCATGACCTCGCGCACACTTGGCGCAAATATTGCTGCTACACGACGATTCACCAGGTCAAGAGCATGTGCATGCACGATTTTCGAGGGAAAGCACGCCGATTCGGAAGGAATCGTCCCAAGCGCCGCACCGCGAAGCTTCGCGCGCTCGCTTGACAAAACGACGTCGAAACCCAAGTCGCTCAAAACCCCATCCCAGAAGGGGAAGAGGTCGAACATCTCGAGGGTTCGCATGACGCCGATAGAGCCCCGCGCTCCCGAGCTTTCTCGCGCAGCGCGCGTAAACGCCCTTCGCACGCGAGCGGAGTAATAATCCGAAAACTGGACCTCGCTTTTCGCGCCAGAGCGATCACCGCGCGCGCAGCGGTTCCCAACAGACAGCTCTCGCGTTTCGCCGTCGCTTTCAAAAGTCGTGACCGTTATAGAGCAATGGTTCCCGCACAACTCGCACGTTTCTGCTCGCACTGTCAGCTGCAGTCTCTTCAATTGCTCGAGAGAGAGAAGCTCCGAAACGCTGCAAGCACTTTTGCCTTTGCCGCGAACATGCTGCTCGCGAGCCAGAAGGGCAGCGCCATATGCGCCCATGTGCCCCGCGATATCGGGACGCACTACCTCGATTCCCGACAGCTTTTCGAACGCGCGCAACACGGCGTCGTTCAGGAACGTCCCACCTTGCACCACGACGCGCTTGCCGAGGGCGGCGAAATCGCGCACGCGCATCACTTTGAAAACGGCGTTGCGAACAACGGAATACGCAAGGCCCGCGGAGATATCCCCGATGGTTGCACCTTCCTTCTGAGCATGGCGCACACGCGATGTCATGAACACTGTACAGCGCGTTCCCAAATCTACCGGCTCGGATGCGAACAATGCAGCATCAAGAAACCTATCGAATCGGACATTCATCGACCACGCCATCCCCGAAAGCAGCGCCCCGCAACCACTCGAACAAGCCTCGTTGAGGACAACATTGTCAAGCGAGCCGTTGCGCAGATAGATGCACTTGATATCCTGCCCGCCGATATCCAGAATAAAATCCACATCGGGGGAAAGCGATTGCGCGGCGCGCATATGGCACACCGTCTCAACTTCGCCCGCATCTACCCGAAGCGCTTGGCGCAGATAATTCTCACCATACCCCGTGACGAGCGAGCGGGCGATGGTAATTGCGGGAGAACCGTCGTGCATGCGAGGGATATGCTTCCACAGATCGAGAAGCATATCCCTCGCGGCCTCGATGAGATTTCCCGCCGATCGGGCATAGTACGTCCGAAGAATGCTGCCATCTTTCGCGATAAGCGCATATTTAATCGCCTCGGAGCCGGAATCTATCCCAAGAAACGCCTCTCCTTCGTATGCGCCCATGTTCGTCCGAGGCGCACGATGAGACGCGTGGCGCTTGGAAAATGCCTCGAACTCTTCTTTGCTGCCGAAAAGCGGGTCAAGACGAGGCAGGGACGCTCCCTGCCTCCAATCGATTCCGTTTATCTTCTCGACCATTTGAGAGAGGGTGGAAGGTTGAGCATGCCATTGAGCCAGCGCAGCTCCTTGCGCAACAAACAGATGACCCTCGCGCGGGACCACCACGTGATCGTTGTCGAGACCGAGCCGATCGATAAAACGTTCCCGCAGCGCCGAGAGAAAATGAAGCGGTCCGCCCAAGAAAGCGACGTTGCCGACAATAGGCCTTCCGCAGGCCAAGCCGCCGACACACTGGGCGACGACCGCATCGAACGCAGAGCCGGCAATGTCTTCCTTCGAGACTCCCTGGTTGATGAGCGGGCGCACGTCTGCCTGGGCAAACACCGCACAACGCGAAGCGATGGGCAGGATGTTCTTACAACCATGGGCACAGTAGTTGAGCTGTTCGGCGTTCATGTCGAGCATACCGGCGATGGTATCGATGAAGCCGCCCGTGCCGCCTGCGCACGTACTGTTCATCCGCAGCTCCTCGCCACCCGTCAAAAACAGGATCTTCGAATCCTCTCCCCCGATTTCGATGGCGGTATCCGTTTGAGGAATCAGCGCCTTGATCGCCGATCGGACTGAAACAACCTCCTGAGTGAACGGCAAGCCCAGCAACTCGGCAAGCTGCATTCCAGCAGAGCCTGTAACACCAAAGGTCATCGCTTCGCAGGGGAAGTGAACGCTCGCGTTCTTCAACGTGTAGGCAAGCGTCTCGAACACATTAGATAGATGGCGCTCGTAAGACGAATACAGCACTTCGAGACCATCATCAAGCACGACGAGCTTCACAGTCTTCGAGCCCAAATCGATACCGGCATGGAGCACAGCTCCCCCTCTCCGCAATGGCTAAGATCAGCTGCTATTCCCCTTGTTCCCAAGGGTATACAGGCTTCGGTCGCTCTTGCTGCTCTCGGCGCTTTTTCGCCTGCTGAGCAAGTTCAACGATCTTCTGGTGCTCGATTCGCTTCTTTGCAAGATATTTCTGCTTGGCAGCATCGCGCATCGCGTCGGTAATGGGTTCGCCGCAGTTTGGGCAGGCGTCCTCGAGCAGGTTAATCGGGCCCGCGCATTGTGGGCAAGTCGAATGCTTGTCGTAGCATTTGCCGCAACGGGAGCAATCGGTGCAGGCGAAAGTCATGACGCGCCTCCAAAGTAACACGCGGTCGCCCCGCCCGCATGAAAACGGACGAGGCGACGTATCATCAGATATGAATCAACTAGCGATAGACAGCGAGATGGCCGTCGGTCTTCTCTGCAAGCTCGTTGATCTTGTCGAGCTCATCGACATGCAGCGCCCTGGAGATGCAGATTGCCGCGCAGGGAGCCTCGCCTTCTTTCTCGAGACAATTCGCGCACTTGTCGAGACGGTACGCGTACGGCGACATGAACATTTCGTGGCGGCCGTCGACGACATCGGGCTTGCCCAGAAACACGCGCATATACGTTTCGGTTACCGGCAAGTCGTAATAGTCTTGGCAAGCCAGCTGACACGCTGAGCAACCAACACAATAATCAAGCTCTACGAGCACTCCAATTTTCTTTGCCATGGTTCTTCCTTCCTAACACGCGAGGATTCAACTATCGGACTACAGTTCGTTCACCTTGGTGACCTTGCAAAGCAAGCTTCGCATCGACGCCGCGCCAAAGCCCGGATCGGAACCCTCGGCAGTGGTGAGAATGTTCGGATTGCCCTTGTCCCAGCTGAAACCAGGAAGATTCAGCTCCTTGCAAGCGTGCTTGTAGTTGGGTCGGCACATGGACGCAGCGCCCTTGATGACGCCCTTGGAGACGCGGGCCTTTGCCTTGATTTTGCCACGACGGGTCTCGACCCAAAGCCACTCGCCTTCGGAAATCTGGCGCTCACGCGCGTCATCCTCGTTAATCTCGATATAGGGCCACGGCTCGAGAATGCGCTGGTGGGCGATGTTCGTCCATGCGGAGTGGTAGAAAGCGGAGTCGCGAGCGCCAGTGGTAAGGCAGAGGTCGTATTCCTTATAGAGATCCGGCGTCTGATACGGACTCTCGAAAGGCTCGCTGTAGCTCGGCAGGGGCGAGTCGTAGCCGTAAGAAGGCATCTGCTCGGAGAACACCTCAATGCGCGTCGTCGGAGTCTGGAATTTGACCAGGCCCTTCTCATGCTGCCTCGTAGTGCGGTTCTCTCCGCCGTACAGGACGAAGTAACCGATCTTCGCAGCCTCTTCGTAGTCGTTGATAGGCTCCTTACCGTTCGGCTTCAGATGGAACTCGTTGAGGCGCCAAAGCTGCATCTCCTCGGAAGACTTCCACGGCCACAGATCGGGAGCGAAACGACGACCGAGCTCACGCTGGAAGTACCAATCGTCCTGAGCCTCGCCCGGAGCGTCGACGGCCTTCTGCGGGATAATGAACGGGCAGGGCTCGGGATAGAGCTCTTCATCGAACACGCCAACGCGCTCCGACCAATGGGCGGCGGGAAGGACGATGTCGGCAATCTCGTTGCCGGGGGTCATAAAGTAGTCCATGTCGACGTTGAGCTCGAGGATGTCGCTCAGCAGCGCACGGTGAATCTTCTCCGTATCCTCGAAGCAACCCAGGGGGTCGTTCGCAACGGAAATCATCACTTTGGCAGGCCAAGGCTCGCCCGTAAGCATTGCGTCCCACACGTCGTTCGGAATGTTCGCGTTGCCGTAAACCTGCGTGTACATCGGATGCTTGTCGTAGCCAAGGCGCAGCTTCGGCGGAACGCGGTCATACGCGGTGATCTTAGGATCGAGCATGAACTCCCAGAAGGTGTTGAAGTAGATGCCGCCCTTGTCGTCGATCGGCGGGTTCAACAGCAGCTGGAGAATGGTGATCGCGCGGCCCGACTGCAGGGCGTTCGAGGTCATCATACAGGCGCCGAGATACGCGGTGAGCAGCGATGACTTGCCGTCCGTGGGATTGGTGATGATGTCGAACATCTGGAGGATCTTCTCGACCGGAGTCCAGGTAACGGCGGAAACCTTCTCGGGGGTCCACATCGCAACCTCGTCCTTGTAGGTCTCAAGGCCGGTCTTGCATTCCTTCTTCGAGCCGTCCTTCAAGGTCACTTCGTGAACGCCCATGATGTCGGGGTGCACATCTTCGCGATCGAAATCTTCCGTCTCAGGACGCCAGATGGCGATGGCATCGACGTTCTTGTCCCAAACGACATAATGCTCGTCGGATCCACCTTCAACGAGGTCAGCCTCGCGAAGCATCATACGGGTGTCGGCGTCGATCAAAAAGCCGGAATTCGTCCACTTCGAGAGCATAGGCTCTGCGTTCATGAATTTGCCGCTTTGGAACATGAGGTTGGTGAGGCCCATCGCCAGAGCGCCATCGGTGCCGGGGCGAACCGGAACCCAAAGATCAGCCTTAGCTCCGATGTCGCGGAAAACCGGGTCGACGACCACGACGTGCGCACCGTTGCGCTTCGCGTCCATGATGCGAAGGCCCGAATACTGGCGCGAGCGAATGGGGTTGGTGCCCCACATAACGATGGAGCCAGCGTTGCGGTAGTCACACGCCTCATGAGGATGGAACATACGACCCCAGGTCACATGCGTCTGAGCCAGGTTCGGAAGCAGGCAAACATGGGTAGGCCATACCTTGCCGCCGCCGTTCCAGGAGTTGTTCAGGCGATCGAGGAAGTGGTTGGAGCCACGACCCGTGCCCTGGGAAATGATAATCGACTGCGGACCGTATTCGTCGATGACCTTGCGCATCTTCGCCTCGATGAGATCGATGGCCTCATCCCACGTGATGCGCTCCCACTCGTCCTTGCCGCGATTCTCCGTATGGGGCTCGTCCACCGACCACGTCTTGCGCTTCATGGGGTACTTCAGGCGATCGGGATGGGAGTGGATCTCTTGGGCCGAAAACGCCTTCACGCAAAGAATGCCGTCGTTGACCGGGCAATCCTTATCGCCCTCTACGCGAACAATCTCGTTGTTGTCATTGACAGTAAGGATGACGCCACATTTGGAGTGGCAGTCGAAGCATACTGTGCGTACCTTTTTTTCCATGTCCTACCTCCGTCTTTTCTCTCGTCTATGTCTCGTCTGCACCGGAAAAGGGCGCAGTCCACCACCGTCAGCCGAATGCGGCTTTAAAACGGTTGTAGCCGATTAGAATTTCTTGTCCTTGGTTTCAGGACCGATAAGGAATACAAGCAAACCAGGAATGATAACCATGGCCGCCGCGATGTACATCGTGGTGTACACACCGAAGCTCGTCATGACGCCCGCGAGCACAATCGGCCCGATAATGGAGCCCATTCGGCCCCACGAAGTCGCCAGACCGTTTCCTGTCGTTCGAATGCTCGTCTCGTACAACTCGGGCGTATAGAGGGCCATCATCATTGCGTTCAGGTACTTGCCGAACTGGTAAAGGATGCCCGTGATGATGAGCATAACAAGCGTGGTCGAGGCGCCGTACGCGATGCCGAAAATCGAAGTGCACAGACCCGCGATGAGGAACGTCTTTTTGCGCCCGAACTTTTTCGCCGCCCACGTCGAGAAGAACCATGCGGGGATGCCACCCAAGATGCCAATAGTGACGAAACCAGTGGATTGCACGACGTCAAAACCCTTTTCAATCAGAATCGTCGTAAGCCATGTCGTCAATCCGTAATCGCTGAACATGCTAATGAACCACACAAAGAAGCAGAGTATGGTAACCTTTAGATACTTCGAGCTGAAAAGGTCCTTAAACGTCGCTTTCGTTTGGACACGCTCGATGACCTCGACGGGGGGAAGTTCCTTGTGCCTCGCTATGGCTTCCTGCTCGAATTTCGTGCAGATTGCATCGGCTTCCTCCCATCGACCCTTGGCTTCAAGCCAAAGAGGCGATTCCGGACAACATTTGATGATTCCGATTACGAACAGCGCAGGCAGAGCCTCGGCAAGGTATACTCCGCGCCAGTCGAAATGCGGAAGGATGAGCACCGTGAGCACGCCGGCGACCGCAAACCCGACAGGCGTCATGAGCTGGTAGAGCGTCATGAACTTCGGTCGATCCTTGCCGGAAACTAGCTCGCTAAGGTAGCTAAGTGCGACTGGGAACTGAGCACCAAGCCCAAGGCCTAGAATAAATCGCATCGCGAACAGGTAATACACGTTCGGAGATGCTACCAAAGCGAATCCAGCAACGCCCCAAATAAACATCGAGACTACAATCGTCTTTTTGCGCCCGACCTTATCGGCGATGCGCCCAGCAGCGATAGCGCCGATGAACATTCCGAGAAAACAAATCGACGAGTAATAGCCGCCTGTTGTTGCGTCCATGCCGAAATACTCTCGGATAGTCGGCATAAGAAAACTCGTACCGCCAAGGTCAATCGTCTCGGCAAACCAACCCATCAACACAAAGAAAATAATCAAGGTGGTGTGCGGTGATGTTGGAATACGGTTCATTCGGTCAGCAACAGAATAATGAGGTTCCTTCTTCGCCTTCGTCGCCTTCCCGTCTGCAACTGGTCCTGCCATTGTCTGATCCTCCTCACAAACATAAACGATCTGCCACTAGATAAACCCGCTGGGAGTGCTGGACAGATTTAGGATGACGGATCATGCCCCTTTGGTTTCCCCTCTCTTTTCAACCCCCTTTTTCATCCCATGAGTACGATACGATGCGGCCACAAGAAGGTCGAACAAGCGCTTGTTTAAGTGCTTCAACTGTTTTGATGCGCTACAGAAGACGGCAGGGTTTCAAACATGCAGCAAAACGCCCCTCCTTCCCAAACCAATCGCAATGGCTGGAAAGAAGGGGCGTTGAATTCTTCTATTAATACGCGAGCAGGAAGATCATGACGACAGCATCTCAAATGTCTTGAAGTAGCGAGGCTTTTCCCTCTCCTCTTCGAGCTTTTGCTCGATATAATCCAACACGCGGTCGACATTGGCGGAAGAGATACTGCGTTTAGCCACAAGGATACCGAACTCCGTGCTGAATAATCCTTCCGTCGGCTTTAAGACAACATGTTGGGGAAGCGTTCGCATTCCCTCGGCAAGCTTAGGGGCAAAACTGACCGCCTGATGCTCAATGACCTAGTCGTACACGACAGAGCTGGCATTGGTAATCGTTTTGATGTTGTCTTCCCTGACGTAATCGTCGAGAGCATCGCCTAAGACCGTGTCGCGATACCGCGCGATTTGACACGAGTCGAGATCCTTCGGAGTAATCACCTTTTTCGAAGAGAGCGGTGAGAATTCGGACACCACCGCAACGAGGGGCGACACGGCAAGTGGACGATACACCAAATCCTCTTCCTCAATCGCGGCCTTGATTATTTGTCGATGCCGATTGGTGGCGGGAAACGACACAATTCCCAGGCAATCCTCGTTCTCTCTCGATAATAGGTGAGGGACCAGGCGATAGATATTCGCCTCGTTGACTTTTACCGCAAAGGGGAACAGGCCTGGCTGCTGCAATCCGAGCAACGTGAGCAGATAACGCGACACGCAGGAAGTGACCGTCACCCTCACAATTCCCTGGCTTGGAGCGACTTCCGAGAGCTTGTACTTGGTGAGCGCTCCGCGTGCATCATCGTACTTCGCGATTATGCCCTCGACACGCTCGGCAAGCTCCTTCCCCGCCGGAGTGAGAGTCACCGCATTGTTGTTGTAGGCCATAAGAGTGATACCGAAGTCTTTTTCGAGCTGGTGCAATGCTCTGCTCAGACCCTGTGGCGTCATGTAATACTCCGCCGCAGTTTTCGATATCGAGAGCGACTTGGAAAAGTCCCGAAAATAATACAGGTACTCAATATGCATAAGACCGCCTCCCCCTCAGTCAAGAAATGCATAGTAATTACTGTATCATGGAAGCCCCATCATTTGGCAGAACAAAATGGCGCGACCAGGGCGGTACAAAACCCTGGGTCGCGCCATTATGAAAGCCAAACTTTCCATACTCACCGCAACGCTAACCGCAAACTTGCAGACTAGATGCAACGGTTGCGGTCAGTTCGCATGCGGGGCGGGGCGCAAGCCCCCGGCAAACACGAGGGCCCTTCGGCCCGAGCGTTTGCTGCCGTACACAAGAAGGCCCTTTCCCGCTATGGTGCTTAGTCGCCAAACCCTGCCGTCCATAACAGATCGGAAAGAGCCATGGACAAACATTACAGCCAACTGACGCTGAAGGAAAGGAAGGAGATCGAGGCGGGCCTGGACCGCGGCGACTCGTTCAGGGGGATCGCGAGCCTGATCGGCCGCCAGCCGTCGACCGTCTCCCGCGAGGTGCGCGAGAACAGGCACGTGCGCGCCTACAAGGCGCGCAGGTCGGCATGCCGCGGCAGGAACTGGTGCAAGCGCGTCGGGGTCTGCGCCGAGTGCGTGCGCGAGGGCGCGTACTGCGCCGGGTGCGACGCGCGCGACTGCCGGGACGAGTGCCCCACCTACGCCGACCAGGTCGCCTGCGACGTGCTCGTCGGGGCCCCTTGGGTCTGCAACGGCTGCCGCAAGAACCGCTACGGCTGCAACCGCCCCAATCGCTACGTCTACGACGCCGAGGTGGCCCAGAAGGCCTCCGACGAGCGCCGAAGCGACTCCCGCAAGGGCATCGACATGCCCGGGGAGAAGGCGGAGGTCGCCCTCGCGCACATCAAGGACGGCCTGTCGCGGGGGCTGTCGCCCTACGAGATATCCGTGCTCTACGAGGACGTCGTGGGCGTTCACCGCTCCACGATATACCGCTGGGTGGACGCAGGCTACGGCGGGCTGACCAACCTCGAGCTCGAGCGCAAGGTCGGCTTCAAGCCGCGCGACAGGAAGGCCCCGCGCAAGCCGACCCCGCACTCCTGTTAGCGTCAACGTATTTTTCGCCATTTTCACCAATTTTTTGTGCCAGGCGCG
>JAUNWQ010000002.1 GCA_030540225.1 Coriobacteriia bacterium
GCGCCTGGCACAAAAAATTGGTGAAAATGGCGAAAAATACGTTGACGCTAACACGGCGGGCGCGTCGCGCTCGATGTCGCGCAAGGGGACGTGCCCGGACAACGCGAGGGCGGAGGGCTTCTTCGGCACGCTCAAGCAGGAGTTCCTCTACGGCCGGAAGTGGGCGGGCGTCGGGCGCGAGGAGTTCGAGGGGCTGCTGTCGGGGTACATGGGGTGGTACGTCGGGCGGCGGCCCAGGAGGTTCCGCGAGGGGGGCCGCGCGCGCTACGAGACCCTGGCCGAGCACAGGAGGAGGCTCGGGTACCCGGTCCCGCCGTTCGCCGCGCAGCAGGCGCAGTAGAATGGGCTCGGGCAGGTACAAGATTCCTGCCGCAGTCCCCAACTCGTCCAGTTGACCACGAACCTGCCTTTCTGCTCCCGAAAGACCCCCAGAAGGGGTAGCGTCCCGATTTGCAGTGCATCGAGGGCCATCGTCGAAATCGCTGGCCGCGCTTGAGAAGCCCCGAAAGATCTATGGAGGGTCGCGCCCGACCGCGTTTCAACCCGTGGCGCGCTAGGCCTGCGCGACAAATTCGGCGCTCCGGGATGTTGGGAGACGCGGCGAGAATCCTGCCCGATGGTAAGCGGGGCGAGCTCGCTAGTCGTTAGCGGCAGCGGCCTCTTTCGCCTTCGCAGCCTTCTCGGCCGCCTCCTCGGCGCGCACCTTGGCGATCTCGTCGAGCGCTTCCTGCGGGGTGTACTTGCAGTGGCCGTCGCCCATCTTGGTGACGACGATGGCATCGCCCACAGATACCGTGCCGCCGGTAACGACCTCGAAGAAGATGCCCTCGCGCGGGAAGATGCAGTCGCCCGCCAGGTAATAGATAGCGCACTTCTTGTGGCACACCTTGCCAATCTGGGAAAGCTCGAGCACAACCTCATCGCCGATCTTCACCTGGGTGCCGAGCGGCAGCGCGAGCAGGTCCATCCCCTCGGTGGTGATGTTCTCGGCGAAGTCGCCCTCCTTCACATCGAGGCCCATCGCGCGCGCCTTCTCGATGGATTCCCAGGCGAGCAGCGACACCTGGCGATGCCAGTCACCGGCATGGGCGTCGCCCGTCACACCATGGTGCGGGTCGATATGGATTTGCCCACTCTCAACTGGCTTTTTACGCGTGCCCTTGCGCTCGGAGACGTTGACGGAGCGAACGTGGCCGGTGTTTTCCATGATGGTTTCTCCCCTCAGTGCGAAAAAGGCCGCCAGTCCGTGCGAGCGAGCTCGCGGCGAGGACTTGCGGCCTTTACGTAACTTCTAGTAACTGAGTAGGAATAATAGAACGAACGCAGGATAAACGCAAGTCAGGATAACCCGATCATCGCAAAATCACAGCATCACGTTCCGTTTCGGCTCGATCCACCACGTTTCGTTGCATCGTCATTTGCTTCGGCGCGTTCGGGGAAGCAGCACGAAGCCCGCTTCTGACTGCGTTACAGCACGTGCTGCAGCAGCACCGACTTCACAAAGCGCTGCATGAAAGCAGCCGCCTGAGCGCGGGTGGCAAAGCCCCGCGGATCGACGAGCCTTCCGTCCACGCCCTGCAGGATACCCTCGTCAACAGCCCACTGAACAGCCTCTTCTGCCCATTCGCTCACGTCTTCCGCATCCGAGAAGGCGGGCACGCCTGGACGCTCGCTGGAAGGGACACCCCCTTAGCGCAGCTTCGCGCGGCGCTGCTTCCAGTCGGGCATAAACGCGTCCATGAGCTGGTGAAACCTGGGACCGTGACCCCGTTCGAGCAGATGGCACAGCTCGTGGACCACCACGTATTCCAGGCATTCGGGCGGATAGAGCGCGAGGCGCACGTTGATGCAGATGCGGCCCGTCGAAGGTTGGCAGCTCCCCCATCGGCTCGTCATGTTGCGGTAGGCGACCTTCCCCGCGCGCACTCCCATGATGGGCTCCCACGCCGCGATGAGCGCCGGCACGCAGGCGGAAACGACCTCGCGCCACCGGGCGATCTCCTCGGGCGTCGCCTGCGACGCGCGGGCCATGGGGGTATCCGCCGCCTGGGCAAGATGCGACTCGATCCACGCCGTTTTGCGTTGGACAAAGCCGCGCACCTCGTCCTCGGTCACCCACGGCGGAGCCGACACGTCCACATGCGATCCATCGCGGGAAATGCGCAGGTTGAGATTTTTCACGCGCTTGCGGGAAAGCCTCACCTCGATGCCGTCGACAAAGAACGTGCTCGCGGCAGCGGCGGGCCGACCGCTCGAGGCGAAGCGGGTTCGCCCAGCAGTGCCGGTGCGCCCGCCACCTTTGGAGCCAGAGTCCGCACGCTTTGGGGCGCGCTTGCCGGCGGAGCGAGCGCCCTCAGGTCCAGGTGCGATACGGCGCGTGCGCACAGGGCCCGATTGGTTGGAATACGGCACGGCGCAACCTTTAGGCGTCGAGCGCGATCTCGTAGGCGGTATTTCGGGGAAGCCCGAACTCGGCGGCGATCGCCTTGGCGATTTCCTTGTTGCGCGCACCTTCGGCCTTGAGCTCGGCAGCGCGAGCGCGGGCGGCCTCGGAGGCATCAAGCTGAGCCGCATCCTCCTCAGCGGCGCTCGGCTCATCGATCACGATGGCAATCTCGCCTTTGATGGAGCCCTCTTCCGCGCGTCGGGCGAACTCGTCGCGCAGGCTCGGCAGAGTATCGCGCACCACTTCCTCGTGCAACTTGGTGAGTTCGCGACACACCGCCGCCTCGCGCAGGGGGAACACCTGCGCCATCGACTCAAGCGCCGATGACACGCGATTGGGGCTTTCGTAGAAGATGAGCGCCGCATCGAGAGAGCGCAGCGCGTCGAGCGTCGCCTTGCGCTCAGCATCCTTGCGCGGGAAGAATCCGCCGAAGTAGAAGCGAGGACACGTGCAGCCGCTTGCTACGTAGGCCGTGGCGCAGGCGGATGCTCCGGGAAGCACCTCGACGGGTGCGCCAGCCTCGCGAGCTGCGCGAACGAGCCGAAGCCCCGGGTCAGACACGCCCGGCATGCCAGCGTCGCTGCAGTACGCAATCACCTCGCCGGCAAGCACACGCTCGGCAACCTGCGCCGCGCGGTCGCCGATAAGCGCCTCGTCCAAGCGTTCGAGCCGCTTCTCGATACCGAAGGCGGCGAGCAGCTTTCCCGTGACGCGCGTGTCTTCCGCACACACGACGTCCGCTTCCCCAAGCGCCGAAATCGTGCGCTCGGTCATGTCGCCTAAGTTGCCGATGGGCGTCGGGCAGATGATGAGTTTTCCAAGTATGTTAGCCATGCGCGCTAGTATAGCGCGAGCGGAACCGCGGCGCGCAAGAGGAAGCGCGCCCATCACGAGAAAAGGGCGCCCGCCGCGACCGAAATCGCTGCGAGCGCCCTTCGTTGGAACCTTGGCGGAACTTGGAACCGAGAGGCGTTACTTCTTGATGGCCTTGAACGCCTCGGTCTGGGCCTTGATGCCGCGCTCGGCAGCCAGGCGCTCGATCGAGGTTGCGCCGAAGAAGCCGTCGATGCCGGGCACGTGTTCGATGACGTACGCCGCGTCCTTCGGCTCGGAAATCGGGCCGCCGTGGCAGATGACGAGCGCGTCGGGGTTGATGTCCTTCACGACCTTCACGATGCCGGTGATGATCTCCACGCAGTCGTCGAGCGTGCGCGCGGTCTCGGCGCCGATGGTGCCGCCGGTGGTGAGGCCCATGTGCGCGACGATGATGTCGGCGCCGGCCTTGGTCATCGAGGCCGCCTGCTCCTCGTCGAAGACGTACGGGCAGGTGAGCATGTCGAGCTTGTGCGCCTCGGCGATCATGTCGACCTCAAGGCCGTAGCCCATGCCGGTCTCCTCGAGGTTCTTGCGGAACACGCCGTCGATAAGGCCCACGGTCGGGAAGTTCTGCACGCCGTTGAAGCCCTGGTCCTTCAGCTCGGCCAGGTACTTCTTCATGACGCGGAACGGGTCGGTGCCGCAGACGCCGGCGAGAACCGGGGTGTCCTTCACGACGGGCAGCACCTCGGCGCCCATCTCGACGACGATCTGGTTCGCGTCGCCGTAGGAAAGCAGGCCCGCGAGCGAGCCGCGGCCGGCCATGCGGAAGCGGCCCGAGTTGTAGATGACGAAGATGTCGGCTCCGCCGGCCTCAGCCGACTTCGCCGTGATGCCCGTGCCGGCGCCGACGCCGAGCAGGATATTGCCCTCGGCGAGGGACTTACGGAAACGATCGAGGATTTCCGCGCGGGACAGTTCAAGCATGGTGTTCTCCTTCTTTTCGGGTACTACCTTTTTCTTGCCGAACATATGCGTTCACGGCGCGCCCGCGAGTTAGAACGGACGACGCCGATGAAGCCTGGGGGAAGGCGCCGCCCGCCCCGCAGCAAGCCCGATGAGGATGGGGCGGCTGCGTTCAACCGCGGCGTAGCGCCAAAGAGAAGACGGAAGCGCGTCGCCCCGCCTTCCCGGTCGTGCTATTTCTCCATGAGGTCGATAAGTTTCTGAGCTGCGGCGATCGCGAACTCGTCGTCGTTTACGTGCGCATCCATCTCGACGACCTCGGCCTTCGCGGGGTCGATCTCGTCCTTGAGCGTCTTGAAGAGCGCCGCGTCCTCTTCGGGGCCGTAGAACGGCTGGCCCTCGGCGTCGATCATCGACACACCCTTGAGCGGCAGCATGACCGCGCACGGGCCGATCGACATGTTCACCTTGGAGGCGATGGCGTGGCCGATCTTCTCGTTTTCCTCCACCGTGGTGCGCATGAGCGTGACCGTGGGGTTGTGCTTGTACAGGTTTCGGGACTGGTACTGCTCGGGGACGGTTTCCCACGGCCCGAAGTTCACCATGTCGTCGGCGCCGACCGACACGACGGCCGGCACGCCGTTCAAGGCAGCCGCGCTGCAGCGGTCGGGGCCTGCGGTGAGCACGCCGCCTGCAACCTCATCGCACCACTCGGTGGTGGTCAGGTCGAGCACGCCCTTGATGAACCCGCCGTTGACCAGCGCCTCCATGCATTTTCCGCCCGTGCCCGTCGCGTGGAAGACGAGCACCTCGAAACCCTTCGACTCCAGGTAGGCCTGCGCCTTCTGCACGGCGGGGGTGGTCACGCCGAACATGGTCGCGGCGACGAGCGGCTTGTTGTCCTCGTGCTTGGGGGCGGCATGCTCGAGCATGCCCGTCATAGCGGCGACGGCGTTGTTGAAGATGGTCGCCGAGAAGGAGTTGATGCCCGCCACGTCGACGATCGAGGGGAACATGGCGATGTCCGACGCGCCGATGTAGGGGGACGTGTCGCCGGACGCCATGGTGGACACCATGACCTTGGGCACGCCGATGGGAAGCTTGCGCATGCCGGCGGTCGCGATGGTGGTGCCGCCCGAGCCGCCCATGGAGAACACGCCGTCGAAGCGGCCGTTCGCGTAGAGCGTGGGCAGAAGCTTCTCGACGCCGCGCGTCATGGTCTCGGTGGCGAAAGCGCGGTCCTTCTTCTCCACGATGGTCGACATCTCGATATCGACCGCCGCCGCGACCTCCGTGTTGGGAACGTCGGGCATGGTTTGCGGGTCGAAGACGCCGCAGTGGATGGTGAGGGTGTTGATGCCCAGCTCCTCGAAGCGGGCTTTCACATAGGCGAATTCCTCGCCTTTCGTGTCGAACGTGCCGATGATAGCAACTGTTTTCACACAGGCCTCCTGACGTAGGGTTTCGACTCGCTGCCCAGTTTAGTTCGCCCGCTATAGCTCGAAAGCCACATTTTCAACTCGCCACAGCATCACGACAATTCCGCGAAAGGTATTTGTTACACGGCGGATAGCATAAATGGCTTGTGCTATGCTGACGGGAACCCGACAACCGAAACCCATCCCAAGATTCGCAAGGAGCCACGATGAGCAGCGCACTCCCCCTCGCATGGGCGCATGACCTGGGCCTTGTTGAGGGTTACAACGACCCCGACAGGGGTAAGCTCCTCTGCCCGGGCGAGAATGTCGAGCGTCAGCGCGCGGCCACCGTCCTCGCGCGCGCCTTCACCATGGGAATCCTGAAGTAGCGCGGTGCCGTATAATGCACGTAAACGATTTTGCCTGAGGGAGGTGCGACATGCTCTATCAGCTGATGAACAAGGACACCGTCGTCGCGACGTACAAAGAAGAGAAAAGGATCGACGACTTCCGCTATACAGAGGTCGAACGCATTGACCCTTATCTCCCCTACGGGTTCATCGACATCAACGACTGGATCGACGGGCGAGCCATCGCCAAGCACCGAACGTCGATCGAGAAGCTCATGCGAGAGCTCGGCCTTACCACCCGCCATGACTTCATCGGCATGATACGCTGCCTGTCGCTGACCGACACCTTCTGGATGAAGCGCGAAGATGAAACTTTGACCTGGGATGACGTATCGCTCTATCGCAATCCCTTCGATGACGTCATCGCGCGCATCGCCTTCGACGGCACCGGCATGTACGGGCGACAGAACTCCCCCACCTCCCCGGAGTTCGCGACGTCGGGTTCGTTTGCAAAATGTTGGATTCGCGAAAACGGACAGATCTCACTTTTGAAGCGCGGTTCCACCGGTTATGCGAACGCGGGGTTCGAACCGTATTCCGAGAAGCTCGCATCCGACCTGCTCGACGCTGCAAAAATCGACCACGTTCCCTATTCGCTGCTTCGATTCCACAAAAAGCTCGCCTGCAAATGCCCCCTGTTCACATCGGAACGCGAGGGATTCGTCTCCGCTCACCGCTTTTTCGAGGGTCCTTTCGATGTCGATGACATGCTCGCCTTCGCCGCCGAACACGGCACTGAAGAGGCCTTCCGTGAAATGGTCGTGATGGATGCGGTCATGGCAAACGTCGATCGGCACGCGGGGAATTACGGCTTTTTGGTCAACAACGCAACGGGTGAGATTCTTCGCATGGCGCCGCTGTTCGACCATAACATGGCATGCCTGCCCATGATGATGGAGATGGACGACTTCGACGAGTACATCCGCCTCATCGGGCCGAAGATCGGCACCGACTTCATCGCCATCGGACGCGCCCTCATGACGCCCGGCATCCGCGCGAAGCTTGTCGACTTGAAGGACTTCGAATACGAAGACCCAGGCTTTGATTACCCCAAGTGGAAGCTCGATGCCGTGAACAAGCTGAAGAACGTCCAGATCGAGGCGCTGCTGGCATAAGGAGCCAAGGCTCCCCCGTCGGGGCCGAAGGCTCCCCGAAAGCAGAGAAGGCGCCCCGCATTATGCGGGACGCCTTTCCCATTTTCATTGCAGCTACCTGGCAAATCGCGATTCGAGAGCCGCGCAGCGCTCCTCTATCACGCGCCCCATCAGATCGCATTCAGAATCCCTGCATCCGTTTCGCTTGGCAAAGGCGCGCCAGTGGCGAACCGACGCAAGCGTTTCCCCCACAATCCGTGCCTTTGCCTCAGCTGAAAGTCCGCAGATTTCGCCAAACGAATCCAAGCCCTCGACCTCGCTTTTTCCCGCTTCCCCAAAGATGGAAGTGGCACGAACCCGCGCGGCAGCGGGATTGATGTTGACATCGAAAACAGGAGCCAACACCCATCCGCCCTTCTTGCGAATGAGGCCCAGGTTTCGAAGATGGTCATCGGTGTTATGCAACGCCACGGAAAGCACGACTCTTCGGAAGAGTTCCGCCAGCTCGCAGATTGGGTTTGGCGTCCAAACCGACAAGGTATCGGCAACGGTCGCATAGTCGCAATGCTCACCATCGTGAGCACCGATCAGACTCATCGCACTCAAATAGGGAATCCTCTCACCCTTCTCAAGGGAACCCGATCGATCGAAGCGTTCGAGGAGCAACGCCGAGTCGCCTCCAATTCTCACAAGCTTCGAGGATGGAACTGCCATACCCGCGGCGCCCGCAATATCAAGCGCCGTTTTTTCCCACGCCATCACGTCCCATTCATCCCCTGGATGGGAGAATTTTGCAAGGAGAAGTTTCCCCTCGTCGACAACGGAAGCTTTTGGACGAGCACCGCCCAAAGAACCCGATCCAGCATCGAGAAGTTCTTTTATCTGGCCGTTCCTTTCGTTGCCCCGAGCTATTTCGTTTGATGCGAAAAGGAGCCGTTTGAGCTCTATAATCGGAGGGACCTCGTTACTCGCAGACAACCAGTCGTCGGAATCGGGAACGGAATAGCGAAGGGACCCTTGACGAGTGGAATCAAAAACACCAAGCAAATAGTCAACTTCATCAATAGCACGAAGCGTCGCGCCCGCAGTCTGAGCCTTGGCAATCGCCCTTCTGTCAATCAGATGCCTTCCCCAGCGATCGGGAGAAGAGTCACGCATCGCACCAGGCATTCCCTCGCAATGATAAGAGGCAGCTCGCAGCGGCAAAGCGGGATCGATCGCATAAGCATCTGCTCTCTTGAGGTAGGCGTCGCTGTAGGCAAACGAACAGCTTATCCGCCCACGACGCAAACCGAACCGACACGTTCCGACGAGTACTTCGGCAGCTTCCCCGGCAAAACTCGTAAAGACATCGACAATAGGAACCATCAGGAACTCCTTACCCGTTGGGGAAGCACCTGATCAGCCCGAATGCGACCATAGTCGGTCTCGTAAGGGTCCGTGGCCTCCACCACGGCATCGAGAGAAGACAACGCGCGGCACACGTTGAGAAACGTTTCGAAGCTCACTTTCGGGTCCCCGTTTTCGAGGCGGGAAATGGTGGCGCGCGACACCGCCGCTTTGTCCGCAAGCTGCTGAGACGTCAGATTATACAATTTGCGCCATGTTGCGAGGTTTTCCCCGATTTGCTTTGCAGCAAGTTTCACCGTTGGCGACGAAAGGCGCTTCATAGTAGTCCTTATTGTCTATAGTACGTTACGTTATCTATGTTAGTGTAACATATTTTTAGCACTAATAAAGGCGCCCCGCATTGTGCGGGGCGCCTTTCCTGCAAGGTGATTCAGCGGTGCAATTGAGGCTACAGCCCCAGATCGACCGCCACTTCAGCCGCGCACTTGAGCGCGTCGGCCATCGAGCTCACCACGAGCGAGCTGCCGTTGCGCGCATCGCCCGCGACATACACTGCGGCACGACCCGCCGCAGCAGCGCCTTCGGCCAGCTCAGCGCGATGCGTCGCCGCAGCCGCGCCGGTCGCGCCGCCTTCCATCACAGGAAGGGGACGGCCCGTCGCCGCCACGGGAACGCCGAGTGCATCGAACACGCCATGTTCGGGACCCGCGAAACCGCAGGCCACAAGCACCAGCTGCGCGTCGATTTCCCGCTCAGAGCCCTCGACCGCAGAAGGCTTGCCCGCCGACCAATCGAGCGAATGGACCCGAAGCCCGCGCACGCGCCCGTCGCTATCCAGGAGCACGCGCTGCGTGTCGGCACACCATTCACGCAGGTCATCGCCTTGAAGCGCAATAGCCTCCTCCTGGCCGTAATCGGTCTTCTTCACGTTGGGCCACTCGGGCCACGCATTGGAGGCCGCACGCACCTCGGGCGCGCAGGGGCCGTATTCCAGCTGGCGCACCGTGCGCGCACCCTGGCGCACCGCCGTGCCCATGCAGTCGTTGCCCGTGTCGCCGCCGCCGATGACGACGACGTCTTTGCCCTCGGCGCTGATAGCAGGCTCGCGGCCCTCGAGCAGCGCGCGCGTCTGCTCGGTGAGATAATCGACCGCGTAGACCACGTCACCCGAGGCGAGGCCTTCCTCGAAGCCCTCGGCGCGAACACCGCGTGCCGCACACGCGCCCGCCGCCACGACGACCGCGTCGAATTCCTCGGCAAGCCCCGCAGCCACCGCGGAATCGGCCGCGTCGGTGTTCAGGCGAAACTCGATTCCAAGCTCTGCCATAAGCTCGGTACGGCGCGCGACCACCGTCTTTTCGAGCTTCATGTTGGGGATGCCGTACATGAGAAGGCCGCCCGCACGATCGTGGCGCTCCACCACCGTGACACGGGCACCGCGGCGCGCGAGGTCCCAAGCAGCGACCAAACCTGCAGGTCCCGAACCAATCACGGCGACCTTCGGGGCATCCGCGGCGGCAGGCGCGAACCTGCGCGGCCCGCCGTGTTCCCATTGCCAATCGGAGATGGCACGCTCATTGTCGTGGATCGTCACGGGCTCGTCGTTGCGGCCTAAGTTGCACGCCGCCTCGCACAGCGCCGGGCACACGCGGCTCGTGAACTCGGGCATGGGACTCGTGAGCGACAGACGCGCCGCCGCCTCGTCCCACTGGCCGCGCCACGCGAGGTCGTTCCACTCGGGAATCAGGTTGTGAAGCGGGCACCCCGAGGGGCGCGCCTTCCCAAACGAGGCCCCGAACTGGCAAAACGCAACGCCACATGCCATGCAGCGACTCGCCTGCACCCTCTGCTCGCCCTCGGGAAGGTTCACACCCAACTCGTTGAAATCCTGCGTGCGCTCCGCAACGGGACGCAGGTCATGAGCATGGCGGCCATGCTCCAAAAACGCTCCTGGCTTGCCCATCGCTTACTTCCCTTCCGTCATGGCGTCGAACGCGATCTGCAACGCCTCTTCATGCGACTTCCCCGATGCCTCGGCGGCCTCGACCGCGTTGATCACGCGCTCGTAATCGCGGGGAATCACCTTCACGAACAGCTTCTTCAATGTGTTGAACTGGTAGAGCAGCTTGATGCCGCGCGGCGACTGCGTGCGCTCGGCGTGCTCCTCGATCAGGCTGCGGATGAGCTCGATCTCGTCCTCGGAGGGCTCGCACAGGCGCACCATGTCGAGGTTGCAATTGTCCGCGAGCGTGCCGAACTTGTCGTACACGTACGCCACGCCGCCCGACATGCCCGCCGCGAAGTTCGGCCCGACCTCGCCCAAGATAAGCGCGATGCCGCCGGTCATGTACTCGCAGCCGTGGTTGCCCACGCCCTCGACGACCACCGTGGCGCCCGAGTTGCGCACGGCGAAGCGCTGGCCGGAAAGGCCGTTCACGAAGCCTTTTCCGCTGGTCGCGCCATAGAACGCCACGTTGCCCACGACCACGTTCTCGTCGAACTTGTACGTCGCCGCCTCAGGCGGGCGCACCGTCAGGACGCCGCCCGAAAGCCCCTTGCCGAAGTAGTCGTTCGCATCGCCCTCGATGTTCAGCGTGATGCCGCGCGGCAGGAAGGCGCCGAAGCTCTGGCCGCCCGAGCCGTCGCAGTCCACCGTGATCGAGCCCTCGGGAAGCCCTTCGGGATGCTGGCGCGTCACCTGGCTGCCGAGCATCGTGCCCACACAGCGGTTCACGTTGGCGATGTCGGCGCGGAAGCGGATGGGGCGCAGATGCTCGCGCGCCTCGGCCGTGTAGGGGATGAACAGCGTCGCGTCGAGCGCGCGGTCAAGCTGGCAGTCGGGCGCCATCGAGGGGAGGAAGTGCTTGCCCTCGGCACCGGGGATAGCCTGGCCGAACTCGTTGGTCACCGTGGCGAGCATGTCGGAGAGGTCCATCTCGTTCGCCTTCCAGTTGCCCGGCACCTCGACCTGGCGCAGGTACTCGGGATGGCCGACCATCTCGTCGACCGTGCGGAAGCCGAGCTGCGCCATGATCTCGCGCATCTCCTCGGCGACGAACATCATGAAGTTCACGACGTACTCGGGCTTGCCGGCAAAGCAGCTGCGCAGCTTGCAATTCTGCGTCGCGACGCCCACGGGGCAGGTGTCCTGCTGGCAGTCGCGCTGCATCATGCAGCCCATGGCGACGAGCGGCATAGTGGCGAAACCGAACTCCTCGGCGCCGAGCAGCGCGGCCATGACCACGTCGCGCCCGCACATGAGCTTGCCGTCGGTTTCCACCACGACACGGCTGCGCAGGCCGTTGCGCAGAAGCGTCTGCTGCGTTTCGGCGAGGCCGATCTCGAACGGGATGCCCGCATGGTAGATCGAGTCGCGCGGGGCCGCACCCGTGCCGCCGTTGTGGCCGGAGATGGTGATCTTGTCGGCGCCGCCCTTGGCAACGCCCGTGGCGATGGTGCCCACGCCCGCGAGCGCGCACAACTTCACCGACACGCGCGCGCCGGGATTGGCGTTCTTCAGGTCGAAGATGAGCTCGGCCAAGTCCTCGATCGAGTAAATGTCATGGTGCGGCGGCGGGGAAATGAGCCCCACACCTGGGGTGGAGCGACGTACCTCGGCGATCCAGGGGTACACCTTCTTGCCAGGCAGGTGCCCGCCTTCGCCTGGCTTTGCGCCCTGCGCCATCTTGATCTGGATCTCGATGGCGGAGGAGAGGTAACGACTCGTCACGCCGAAGCGGCCCGACGCCACCTGCTTGATGGCGCTGCACTTGCTGTCACCGTTGGGGAGCGGCGTCTCGCGAGCGGGGTCCTCGCCGCCTTCACCCGTGTTCGACTTGCCGCCGAGACGGTTCATCGCGATGGCCAGGCATTCATGCGCTTCCTTGGAGATGGAGCCATAGCTCATGGCGCCCGTGTTGAAGCGCTTGACGATCTCGCTTGCGGGCTCGACCTCGTC
The DNA here is from genome assembly GCA_030540225.1 of Coriobacteriia bacterium. Taxonomy (GTDB): domain Bacteria; phylum Actinomycetota; class Coriobacteriia; order Coriobacteriales; family Eggerthellaceae; genus Ellagibacter. The sequence goes on from JAUNWQ010000002.1 coordinate 12,459, forward strand.
GATCGGCACCGGGGCGCCCTGCGGCGCGAAGTCGAGCAGATCGCGCAGCGTCACCGCGCGGCCGGGCACATGGCATGCGGCGCTGTATTCCTTGAACATGCCGTAGTCGCCTTCGCGCACCGCACGCTGGAGCAGGTAGATCGTCTGGGGATTGATCAGGTGCTCCTCGCCGTCAATCGGACGCCACGAGGTCACGCCGAGCGAGGGAAGCTGGTCGGGCGCCGGGGTCTTGTCGAGCGCGATCGCCTTGTCGTAGCGCTCATTCAGCTCGCGCTGCACGCCTTCCACGCCAAGTCCGCCGATGCGCGTGGAGGTATGGGTGAAGCACTCGTCGACGAACGCGTCATCGAGGCCCAGAATCTCGAAGATCTGCGCGGAATGGTAACCCTGCATCGTGGAGATGCCCATCTTCGACATGATGGACGTGATGCCCGCGGTGACCGCCTTGTCGTAGTTCGCGACAGCGGTGTCGCCGTCCACGTCGAGCTCGCCGCGCTCGCACAGATCGCGGATGCACTCGTGCGCCATATATGGGTAGATGCCCGAAGCGGAATAGCCCACCAAGCAGGCGAAATCGTGCGCACGCATCGCGTCGCCGGTCTCGACAAGCAGGTCGGCATCAGTGCGCAGGCCCACGTTGATCAGGTGGTTGTGCACTGCGGCGAGCGAAAGAAGGCTCGGGATGGGGACTTCCCCCTTGCCCGCGCGGTCGGACAGCACGATCAGGTTCGCGCCGCCGCGCACGGCAGCTTCCACGTTCTCGCGCAATGCGGCGAGCGCCCCTTCGAGCGCGCCCTCCTCAGCGCTGCGCTGATAGGTGCAGCTGAAGCGCGCCGTCTTGAACCCGACGCGGTCGATCGAGCACAGGCGGTTGAACTCGTCGTGCGTGAGCATCGGACCCTCGAGGCGCACAAGGCGGCAGGTGTCGCGGCAGTCTTCCAAAAGGTTGCCGTGGTTGCCGACATAGAGCACCGTCGAGGTGACGAAGCTTTCGCGCAATGCATCGATCGGCGGGTTCGTCACCTGGGCGAACAGCTGGTTGAAATAGTCGAAGAAGCTGCGCGTCTTCTTGGAGAGGCACGCAAGCGGCGCATCGGTTCCCATGGACGCGAGCGGAATCGAGCCCTTGTTCGCCATGGGGCGGACGAGCTCTTGGATGTCGTCGAAGTGGTAGCCCAGCTTGGCCATGCGGCGCGTGAAGGGCACGCCTGCGTCCTCCTCCGCGGCAGGGTCGGCAGGCTCGGGCAGTGGCAGATCGTCGACCGAGAGCATTTCCTCGCCAAGCCAATCGCGGTAGGGCTTCTCGTTCGCGTAGCGATTGCGAATCTCGTCGTTCCAGATGACGCGTCCCTGATCGGGGTCGACCTCGAGCATCTCGCCTGGGCCGAGACACCCCGCTTGCAGGATGTCCTCGGGATCGACGTCAATTGTGCCGACCTCGGAAGACAGGATGAGCCAGTCCTTGCGCGTGACGTAGTAGCGAGCCGGGCGCAAGCCGTTGCGGTCGAGCGCGGCGCCGAGCATGCGGCCGTCGGTGAACGCGATGGCGGCAGGCCCGTCCCAAGGCTCCATGAGCATGGACTGGTAAGCGTCGTAGGCGCGGCGCTTCTCGTCGATGCGATCGTTGTTGTCCCACGGCTCGGGAATCATCATGGTGACGGCGCGGTCGAGCGGACGGCCGTTCATCGTCAGGAACTCGAGCACGTTGTCCAAGATGGCAGAGTCAGAACCCTCGCGGTTGATAATCGGCAGGATCTTCTTCAGGTCCTCGCCGAGCACCGGGCTGTAGAGCTTCGGCTCGCGAGCGCGCGTCCAGGAGATATTGCCGCGCAGCGTGTTGATTTCGCCGTTGTGGATGATGTAGCGGTTCGGATGCGCGCGCTCCCACGACGGCGTCGTGTTCGTGGAGTAGCGCGAATGCACGAGCGCGAGGGAGGTCTCGACCGCCGCATCGTTCAGGTCAGTGAAGAAGCGGCGCATCTGGGTCGCCACGAGCATGCCCTTGTAGACGATGGTGCGGCTCGACATCGAGCACACGTAGAAGATCTTGTTCGCGAGCGCCGGGTTCGCGTCAGCCGCGCGCTCGATGGTGCGACGACACACATAGAGCTTGCGTTCGAAATCCTGGCCTGCGGAAACGTCTTCCGGGCGACGCAAAAAGGCCTGCAGGATGGTCGGCATGCACGCCTGCGCGGTGCTGCCCAGGTCGTGCGGGTCGACCGGCACCTCGCGCCAGAACATCAAGGGCACGCCGCACTTCGCGCAGCCTTCCTCGAAGACGCGCTTCGCGTCGCGCACGCCAACTTCGTCATCGTGCGGGAAGAAGAGCATGGCAACGCCGTAGTCGCCTTCCCCCGGCAAAAGCTGGCCTTCCTTCTGCGCTTCCTTGCGGAAGAAGCGATGCGGAATCTGGAAGAGCACGCCCGCGCCGTCGCCGGTGTTGCGCTCGAGGCCCGTGCCTCCGCGGTGCTCCAGATTGACCAGCACCGACAGCGCATCGTCCAGCATGGCATGGCTGCGCTCGCCTTTCAGATGCGCCAATGCGCCGATGCCGCATGCGTCGTGCTCGTATGATTCGCGGTAAAGACCCGCCGCGGGCTGCTTCTCCTCGCAAGCCGCGCATGCCCCTTGCGCAGCTTCATACCGAGGCGCCCCCGCCTGTTCGCTCAGTTGATAGTTCATATGCGATCCTTCGTCTATAGGGCTGCCGTTTTACCAAAATGGCAGTCTATGACGTAGTGTATCGACTCTTGAGCGCTTTGTTTCAAGCTGCAACATGGTTATGACAACCTGGAAACAGACTTGAAACAAAGCAACCGCGATGCGGCGGCGGGCGGCAGAAAGCATGCGGGGAAGCAAGATTCTGGCACAAAAACCGAGCTGTCCCACGAATTACGTCCCTATCGTTTCTCGAATCGAAGGAAACCTGAAAGCTGCGCCAACCTTTCAAAAAGTAACCCCAGGTCGAGCAGTTGCTCAACCCGGGGTTACTTTCTTAGCCGTCAACCCTCCGTGGGACAGCTCGGTTTTTGTGCCAGAATTTCCCGATTTCGCTGCACTTTTTGCTAGCGGGAGCCTCGTTTGCGAATCGGAAGCCAAAAGCCTGCTGCGGGCGACGCGAGGAGCGGTGTCCACCCAGCGCGTTCGACGGCAAAGCGGGCGCCTCGTGTAAGCGAAACGCCCGCCCAACTCACGGCAGCACTTGAGTCCCGCTTACGCGAGCTCGGTTTCCACCTCGAGCTTGCCCGCATCCTGAGCTTTACCGTGCGACCCGTCGGCGTTCACGAAGGTGTCGCGGGCCGCGCGGGCCTCCGACTCCTTCTCCGCCAAATTCGCCTTCGCAACTGAGATCATCAACTTGATGCGGTTGAGCTGGTTCACCTCCGACGCGCCCGGATCGTAGTCGACAGCCACGATGTTGCTTTCGGGATAACGGCGGCGCAGCTCCTTGATTACGGCCTTGCCGACAACGTGGTTCGGCAAGCACGCGAACGGCTGGGTGCACACCACGTTCGGCGCGCCGGTCTTGATAAGCTCCACCATCTCGGCGGTAAGCAGCCACCCCTCGCCCATCGAGTTACACAGCGAGAGAATCTCGCTCGCATATTCGGCCAGCTCATAGATGTTCGCCGGCGGGTTGAAACGCGACGACTCAGCGAGCGCCTTGTTCACCGGTGCGCGGAACTTCTTGATGGCGGAAAGCGCCACCTTCGACCCAAGTGCACCCTTCGAGCTGCGCCCGAGCGGATCTTTCTGGAAAATGCCACCCGCAACGCCGAACAGGAAGAACTCGATGAGCCCCGGCACCACGGCCTCGCACCCTTCCCGCTCGATCACGTCGACGATCTGGTTGTTCGCCGTGGGATGGAACTTCACGAGGATTTCGCCCACCACGCCGACGCGCGGCTTGGTTCCCTCGCCCTGGAGCGGCAGCGTGTCGAAGTCCTCGACAATCTGACGGATCGTGCGCTTGAAGCGGCCGTATGACTCGCCGGTTTCCAACTGGCCCTTGCACGTGGCCATCCAGTGGTCGAACAGGCGATTCGCGCTACCGGGTTCCACCTCGTAGGGGCGCGTGCGATAGAGGCACTGCATGAGCACGTCGCCGTACTGCAACGCGTACACGGCCTGGAGCAGCATCTTCGGCGTGATCTTGAAGCCGGGGTTGTGCTCGCCTAAGTCCTTGAACGAGATGGCGATCACAGGAATGTGCGCGAGGCCCACAGCCTTCAGTGCCTTGCGGATAAGCGAGATGTAGTTGGTGGCGCGGCAGCCGCCGCCCGTCTGCGTGATGAGCACGGCAAGCTTGTCGGTGTCGTAGCGCCCCGACATGACGGCTTCCATAATCTGGCCGGTGACCAGGATGGACGGGTAGCAGATGTCGTTGTTCACGTACTTGAGGCCCGCGTCGACCGCGCCGTGGTCCACACTCGGCAGAAGCTCGACGTTGTAGCCGAAGCGGCTGAAGATGGGCACGAGAAGCTCGAAATGGTACGGCGCCATCTGCGGAGCCAGGATGGTGTAGCCCTGCTCCTTCATCTCTTCGGTGAACACCGCGCGCGGGAACTCCGTGTCGGCGCCCTCGCGCTGGCGCATGCGCTCCTGAGCCTCGGGCGCAGCCTTCTCGTTGAACGCGTCGGGGACGGCGTCGGGCGAGATCTCGATGTCGCACGCGGGGCAGCTAGCGGGCGTCGCGGTGCGTTCGGCCTCTTCATCGGCCTGATCCTTCAGTGCGGCAAGGAGGCTGCGCACGCGAATGCGGGCAGCGCCCAAGTTGGACACCTCGTCGATTTTAAGCACGGTGTACACCTTGCCCGCCGACTCGAGGATTTCCTGCACCTGGTCGGTGGTGAGCGCGTCCAAGCCGCAACCGAACGAGTTCAGTTGGATGAGGTCGAGGTCGCGACGCTCGGTCGCCACCTTCGCCGCCGCATAGAGGCGCGTGTGGTACATCCATTGATCGACCAGGCGAATCGGGCGCTCGAGCGTACCCAAGTGCGCGATGGAGTCCTCGGTGAGCACCGCCAGCCCAAAGCTCGTGAGCAGCTCGGGGATGGCATGGTTGATCTCGGGGTCGTTATGGTAGGGGCGGCCCGCCAGCACGATGCCGTGGGTGCCGGTCTCCTCCATCCATTTCAGGGTCTCGGTGCCCTTCACGCGCATGTCGCGCTTGAACGCCTCGTCTTCGGCCCAAGCAGCGTCGACCGCAGCGTCCACTTCCGCCTGCGTCGGGGCGGAAACACCTTCGCCCATGAGCTCAGGGTACGCCTCGATAAGCTCAACCATCAGGCGTTTCTTCAGGTGCTCCTTCTTGTCGTAGGGAAGCCACGGGTTCAAGAACTGCGTCGACGACTCGCGCAGCTCATCGATGTTCAGGCGCAACGCCTCGGCATAGCTCGCCACGATCGGGCAGTTGAAATGGTTGCCCGCCGTGTCGTCTTCCTGGCGCTCCCACTTGCTGCAGGGGAACCAGATGAAGTCCGGATGCTTGTCGAGCAGGTTCATGATGTGGCCGTGCGAGAGCTTCGCCGGGTAGCACACGCTCTCCGACGGCATGGACTCGATGCCCGCCTCGTAGGTCTTCTTCGTGGACGGGTCGGAAAGCACCACGCGCCATCCGAGCTTCGTGAAGAAGGTGAACCAGAACGGGTAGTTCTCGTACATGTTGAGCGCACGGGGAATGCCCACCGTGCCACGCGGGGCCTTGTCGGCGGAAAGCGGCATGTAGTGGTCGAACAGGCGCTTGCTCTTGTACTCGAAAAGGTTCGGCACCTGCTGCGACTTCTTGTCGAGCGCGCCGGCGCCCTTCTCGCAGCGGTTGCCCGTGATGAAGCGGCGGTGTTTGCCGGTGTTCTCGTCCTTGCCGAAATCGTTCACCGTGAGCAGGCAGGCGTTCGAGCAGCCCTTGCAGCGCACGGTCTTGTGCGTGGGGGCGAGCGATTCGATCTGCTCGAGGGAAAGCAGCGTGGATTTGACCTGGGGAGCGGCGGAAGCCGATTCAACCTGCGGGGCGGCGGAAGCCGCGGACGAGCTACGCTCAGAAGCTGCGCAGCCTTCGCTCCGCTCGTCGGCGGCTTCCGCCTGGTCGGAGTTGAGGGCATGAGCTAGCTCCGCGGTGGATTCTTTCGCTTGCTCGGGATTGAACTCCGCCTGGACATGGCTGGATTCCAGCGCTGCGACCTGCTTGCGGTAGCGGTCGCGCGCGAGGAGCGCGGCACCGTAGGCGCCCATGTTGCCCGCGATGTCGGGGCGCACGGCATGCACACCCGCGAGCTGCTCGAACGCGCGCAGCACGGCGTCGTTCAAGAACGTGCCGCCCTGAACGATGACCTTCGTGCCCACATCGTGCGGGTCGCGGATCTTGATAACCTTGAACAGCGCATTCTTGATGACCGAGATGGCCAGGCCCGCGGCGATATCGCCCACCGTAGCGCCTTCCTTCTGCGCCTGCTTCACGCGGGAGTTCATGAACACGGTGCAGCGACTTCCCAGGTCAACGGGGTGTTCCGCATGGATTGCCGTCTTGGCGAATTCGGAAACGTCCAGGTTCAGGCCCGTCGCGAAGCTCTCGATGAAGCTGCCGCAACCCGACGAGCACGCCTCGTTCAGCATGATATGGTCGATCACGCCGTCTTTCACGCGCAGGCACTTCATGTCCTGGCCGCCGATATCGAGGATGAATTCCACGCCCGGAAGCATCTGCTGAGCGCCGCGCAGGTGCGCGACCGTCTCGATCTCGCCCGAGTCGACGCGCAGCGCCTCAAGGAGCAGCGCTTCGCCGTAGCCAGTGACCGTGGCATGCCCGATGGTGATGAGCGGTTCGCCCGTCTCGGCATCGACCGGCATGTCGTTGTAGAGCTTGGCGATGGCTGCCTTCGCGCACCCGAGCACGTCGCCCTTGTTCGACACGTAGTGCGACCAGAGCAGGCTGCCCTTCTCGTCGATGAGCGTCGCCTTGAACGTGGTCGAGCCCGCGTCGATGCCCAGATAGGCAACGCCTGTGTAATCCATGAGGCTCTCGCGCTTCACGCACTCGGCGGCATGGCGCTCCTTGAACTCGTCGAGCTCGGCGTCGCTTGCGAACAGCGGAGGCAGGCGCACGACCTCGGAGCCCTGGATGTCGCCCAGATTCTTCAGGCGATCGAGCACGTCGGAGAGCTTCTCGGCGCGCACGGTCGAGCTCGCCGCGCCCGCGATGGCGCAGCCGCTTGCCACGAACAGGTGCGCGTTGTCGGGCACGATGCGGTGCTCCTCGTCGAGCTCGAGCGTCTCATAGAAGCGTTTGCGCAGTTCGGGAAGGTATTGCAGCGGACCGCCCAAAAACGCCACGTAGCCGCGGATAGGTCGGCCGCATGCGAGGCCGGAAATGGTCTGCGTCACGACGGACTGGAAGATGGACGCGGCGATGTCCTCCTTGCGCGCGCCCTCGTTCAAAAGCGGCTGCACGTCGGTCTTCGCGAACACGCCGCAGCGCGAGGCGATGGGATAGATGGTGGTCGCGTTCTGCGCGAGCTCGTTCAAGCCGCCCGCATCGGTGTTCAAAAGCGCCGCCATCTGGTCGATGAATGCGCCGGTGCCGCCCGCGCACGTGCCGTTCATGCGCTGCTCGATGCCGTTGTCGAAGTAGATGATCTTCGCGTCCTCGCCGCCGAGCTCGATGGCCACGTCGGTTTTGGGAATGAAGGTCTCGACCGCGGTTTTGCTCGCGATGACCTCCTGCACGAACTCGATGCCGAGCCACTGGGCCAAAAGCAGGCCACCCGAGCCAGTGATGGCGATCGTCATGCGCTCATCGCCGAAGCCTTCGGCGGCCTCGGAGAGCACTTCCACGATCGTTGCGCGCACGTCAGCGTGATGACGGCGGTAAACCGAGTACTTGACCTGGTTGTTTTCGTCCAAGATGGCAAGCTTCACCGTCGTCGAGCCGACATCGATGCCGATATGGAGCGCGTCCTTCACGACGGGTTCCCCAACCGGAGTCGCGTCAACCGTCGTGGTGCGGGGCGCGCAACCCTCGCCCGAGCATGCACCAAGCGACGCCTTCTCGTCCGCCGTCAATTCCTGATTGTTCATGTTTTCGTCTTCCATCGTTATCGCCTTCGCTTACAGCTTGATCGGATCGCCCGGTTTGATGAAGAAGAGCTTCATCGCGATAAGTGCCATGTCCTGGGAACTCTCGCGCATGCCCGTTTCGACCCAACGTGTGATGACGCCCAGATACGCGCTCGCATAGAACGAGACGTAATATTGCACGAACGGCTCGGGATTGTTGCGGTAGCGCTCGTGCAGGATGGTCTGGATGATTTCGGTGCACAGCGCATCGCGCACGCGGGGGCCGAAGCTCGGGTCGCCCTTGGGGCCCATCACCGCATGTAGGAAGTCGCCCTGTTCGCGCAGGCAGTCGAACAGTTCCACCAAAAAGGGCATCGGGCGCTTGCTCACGCGGTAGCGCATGACGTCCTTCAGGCCGATCGTCTGCATCTTTGCCTGAAGAGCCTCGAGGTCGGCCATGATGTCTCCCTCGAGCGCGCGAAGCAGCCCGTCTTTGTCGCCGAAGATGTTGTAGAGCGTGCCGCGGTTGAGCCCCGCGCGAGCGCACAGGTCGCTTGCGGAGAACCCGTCGAGCCCGCATTCCTCCGTCAGCTCGATGAAGGCCTCGCGCAGCGCCTGCTTCGAGCGCGTGATCCGCCGATCTTCGGAAGCGACGCCTTCGTTCACCGAACACGTCATAAGCTCCACCCCCCATTCAACAATCCGACCAATAATAAACAAATTGTTCAATAGCGTGATTGTAGCGAGCAGACACGCGAATGGCAACGGATGCGTGCCCTGTTTACACAGGTTTTGCTGGAAAAACATGAGCCGACCAAGGCGCAGCCAAATCACCTTCCCCCGCCGCGCCAAATCAGCGCCGTTTTTCCCGCTAAAACGATAACGGCTGCCGTTTCCCCTCCGAAAAAAGGTATCCTGTTCGAAGAAATCAACAGCCCACGCGCAATTCAAAACGCCCATTCGCGAGAGGGAGAGTATCTATGCAAATCACACCTGCCGAAATCGCCGAAACCCTGGCGATGGTGAACAAGGAGCACCTCGATATCCGAACGATCACGCTCGGACTGAACCTGCGAGGATGCACCGATTCGGACGTCAACACGATGGCCCGCAAGGTCTACGACCGCATGACCACCGCAGCCGAGCAGCTCGTTCCCACCGCCGAACAGCTCGAGCGCGAATACGGCATCCCCATCGTAAACAAGCGCATCTCGGTGACGCCCATCGCCGAGATCTGCGCGGCGACCGACGCCCGCGACCTGTCGCCTATCGCTGTGGCCATGGACAAGGCCGCGAAGGTCGTCGGCGTCGACTTCGTCGGCGGCTTCTCCGCCCTCGTGCACAAGGGCGCGTCGCGCGCGGACAACAACCTCATGGACTCCATCCCCGACGCCCTCGCCGCGACCGACTTCGTGTGCTCGAGCGTGAACGTGGGCTCGACGCGCGCGGGCATCAACATGGACGCTGCCTTCAAGATGGCGGGCATTGTGAAGAAGACCGCCGAAGCAACCGCCGACCGCCAGTGCATCGGCGCAGGTAAACTGGTCGTTTTCTGCAATGCCGTGGAGGACAATCCCTTCATGGCGGGCGCGTTCCATGGTTCGGGCGAGGCCGACGCCGTCGTGAACGTGGGCGTTTCGGGCCCGGGCGTTGTGCGTTCGGTGCTCGCTAACATGCCGAAAGACGCCGACATGACCGCCATCTCGGAAGCGATCAAGGCGACCGTCTTCAAGATCACGCGCGCGGGCGAACTCATGGCTCGCGAGGCGAGCAAGCGCCTGGGCGTGACGAAGGGCATCCTCGATTTGTCGCTCGCGCCGACGCCGGCCGAGGGCGACTCAGTCGCGGAGATCTTGGAAACCATCGGCGTCGGAAAGTGCGGCGGTCCGGGCACTACGGCGGCGCTTGCCATGCTCAACGACGCGGTGAAGAAGGGCGGCGTCATGGCATCGTCGAGCGTCGGCGGGCTTTCGGGCGCGTTCATTCCCGTGTCGGAAGATGCCGGCATGATCCGCGCAGCCGAGGCAGGCGCCCTTTCCCTTGAGAAGCTCGAGGCCATGACCTGCGTCTGCAGCGTGGGCCTCGATATGATCGCCATCCCGGGCGACACCTCGGTGGAAACGATCTTCGGCATCATCGCCGACGAGTGCGCCATCGGCATGATCAACAACAAGACCACCGCCGTGCGCGTCATCCCCGCCATCGGCAAGAAGGTCGGCGACCGACTGGAATTCGGCGGCCTTCTGGGATACGCCCCCGTCATGCCCGTGAACGGGCACGCCGGCACCGTCTTCGCCCACCGCGGAGGCCGCATGCCCGCCCCGATCAACAGCTTGAAGAACTAGCGATTCGGCAGATTACCCGTTCTCATACTATGCGCCTAAGCGAGCACGCCCCTTCTCAATGATTTCCCAAACAGGGGCTTTGGAAGATATAACAAAAACGATGCGGGGCTCGTCGGAATTCCGACGAGCCCCGCATTTTGTACCATGAGCATACAATTCTTACGTAGTCATCGTACTCGGCTTGAGCGAAAGACTCGATAAGATAAGTTTTGCCAGTCTGACGGGCGCCATCGACCAGCAAGACCTTTCTCCTCGCACTGCTCTTCCATCGCTTCAAACTGTCGCAAGTCGCTCAAGCATAGCGTCCTCTATCCCGTTGCCTCTAACTCAACCGATTTTTAATTAATTATGCCTCTAAATCAACTAAATATTTCGTCCAAATGCCTCTAATTCAGCTAATTGCGTTCAGACAACGAATCGCTTGTCCGCGCCCGATCGTGAGCGCCCGCAATTTTTACATGCCCTATAGCGACAGGGCATCGATGACCTTGTCTTGTTCGCGAGAAAGGGTGCCGCATGACGACGGAAAAGAAATGCGTCGCTGGGCAAAACGGCCATTGCTGTTCAACCGTTGAACAGGTTAGCTGTAAGAAAGGAGGGCAGGGAATGCGTGACGAACTTGCAGGTGGCTGGAAAGTTTCCCAGGTTGAAGCTCTCACCGGCTTGTCTCGCCGCGATATTCAGCGCGTGTGTTACGAGGGTCCAGGTGGAATCGGAATCGTCAGTCCACGCAATACCGCATGGGGCTGGCGCATGTATGAAGTAGCCGACATAGCGAAACTCTTCTTGGTGGCGCAAGCCCGAAGGCGCTCACAAACGCTTGAGGAAGCATGCCGGGGGCTCGCGCCGAACGAAAGCGAGGCGGACTTGGCATGCGCCCTCGAGTTTTGCGAGCAACGTGCGCTCGATGCTCGCGACGCCGAGACCGGCGCTTTTGCGGCGGCGCATGCGTTGCGATGCGCGCTTGAACATGGGGACGATTCGGTCTTCGCCAGCTTGATCGACTCGATATTTGGGGAAAGCGCCCAATGCGCATGCGATGTCCGCACCGCGCTGGAGCTTGCCGCAAAGGGTCTGCTCTCGAACATGCTCGAAAAGATTGCCGATGTTCGCAGGTCAGGCAAGCAACCGAGCTCAAGTGAAGCGCGGCATGTGTGCATGGCCGCATCGGGGGAATGCGCGCAAGCGTGCGGGTTAGCCTTGCCCGACGCATGCGAGCTGCTTTCCCAGGCAGCAAACGCCCCGGGCGTAGCACTTTCCTGCGAGCTATGGCTCGGCCCCGCGACGCACTCGTTTGCGAACGCGTCGCTCGAAGCAACGCTGGTCGAAATGGAAGAGGGCGCGCCCGACGAGCGCGCCGAATAACGAGAAAGGGACGGTTACCTATGAGGAAGATGAATCGACTCGCAATGTGCGCACTCGCAGTGGCGGTATCCTGCACGCTCGCAAGCTGTGCGAGCGCCAATCAGCAAGCCGAAAGCAACGATACGCCTACGCAACAAGCGGCACAAGGGAGCACAACGCCGACCACAGCAGATGCGACGACGCTTGACGGAATCATCGACATCATCGAAAGCGATTTCGAGACGACCGAAACCGACATCACAACAGAGCTTGATGATGTCAAAGCGAAGGCGGGTGGCTCATACGCCGATTACGCCGAAAACAGCGACATGCTCACGAATTGGCTGGCCGATACGCAGGCTGAAACCGAAGCACTGATTTCGCGCACTGACGAGAATGCCACAAAATACTACACGTTGCTCGCTAAGCAAGCGCCCACCATGGACTGGAACGAAATAAGCGATTCCATGACGGCCTTCTACCGCGCAGTGTACGACGACGCGTTCAGCGATTTATATCGCTCGGTATACACCGATGCGTACAAGGGCGTGTATCGCACGTTTTACGATAGCGTGATGAAGGATGCCTACAATACCGTTTCCTACAAAGAAGCATCCGACGCGAAAAGTAGCGTGTATCGCGCAATCTCGGATGCTCAAAGCAGTCTGTATCGCACGATATCCGACGCCCAAAGTAATACATACCGCACCTATTCCGATGTGCATAGCGAGTTCTACAACGATAACTACGATTTGTCGAAAGTGCTTGGTGATTAGAGCTGGGGTCCATCAACGAAGCGTTGAATGGGAAGCTCGATTCGCCGCGCCACGCAGGCAATAACCGAAGGCAAGGTACACGTTGCTCAGAATTCGATAAGCGCACGCACCTCAACGTCCAGGCTATCGGCGATACGACACAGCAAATCGAGCCCGATGCTGACACCGCCGTTCTCGATTTCCCAAATATGCGTTTGGTTCGAGCCAGCCATCAGGGCAAGCTTACGCTGGGAGAGGCCTTGCCTCTCCCGCTCGCGTCGAATTGCGGCACCGAGCATTCTTTTGCGTTCGCTTATATCCATGCCTGCATGGTATGGGGTAAAATCAAATAGATGATATGCTATAGCAAGTCAAAAGACGAATGGGCAGATGACGCGCATGTAGCGGCTCTGCCCTTTCGTTGCTTGAAGGAGGATAAAAATGAAGCTGCCCGACGAGAAAAATAAGAACGCTTTTGACGCATGCTCCGAGAAAGCAAACGAGTTCTTGGCTGACCAGGGAAAATTTGATCTGCTGATGAAGGACGCAGAAGACGTCGCTTCCGATATTCCGGTTCTTGGCCCTGTCTTATCTGATCTTATGACAATGATTGCTCTCGCGAAAAGCTATATTCATGGAGAGTATCGTGATATGCCGACGAAGACTGTCATCGCAATTATTGCCACAGCGATTTATGTTGTATCTCCAGTAGATTTAATTCCCGATGCCATTCCCGTCGCAGGATATGTCGACGATGCCGCAATGGTTGCGTTTGTATTGCGCCAAATTGGGGAAGACGTCGAGAGCTATCGCGATTGGCGCAATGAGCATGAGGCGTAGATTTCTTTGGATGCAATTTTGATCGTTCCGCATAAGGTGCATTGAATTGAACACATCGGAAACTATGGCAAACAGGACCCATTCCAACCGCGACGAGTCCCCAACAAGGCAACTTGGAATTTATTTCGCCAAGGCCGTCCTTCTTGTTGCGCTAGTATATCTTCTCAGCTTAGCCCTGCCCGCTATGCCTTCGCCTATCGTTGCTTTATCTTGGATTGTATTCACGCTTATATCGATGCTCGGAATTCTATATCAAGCATCAATTAGCAAAGCCAACAGACAACAGAAATTCGTTGCGGGCGGAATTGCAGCACGAATCAACAACGGACGCTCCATCAGGCTCATCATAAGCTTCGTCTTGTCGGCATGGCTTATGGCGAGCCTCTTGCTCGAATCTCCGAAATGGGATATGGCCGAATGGACGCTTATCTTGGCAGCCATTGCGCTTTATCCGCTTGTAAAATTCATCGTTCGCAGGCGGACGGTTCGCGAATACGAACCCATCTTCGAAACGGCGGGCACGGTGCTTTGGGCCAGCGTAGCCACAGCCTCGCTATTGTGCATTGGGTATGCTGCCTATAGCGTCTTCGGTTTTGGCGCAGAGCAATCGCAGGTAGATTCAACAATATTCGATGCCCTCGTTGCGACGCCTCAACCGTTTGAGAATGCCTCATCAGCGTTGCTGCAAGAGGCGGGAATCGGAATCTGGATCTCCGATAGCATCATTCACTACGGAATTATGCAGCTTTCCCAAATGCCATGGCAGATTTGCATTGCCATTCGAGTGGCACTGTGCGCAAGCGCATTCTTCGGCATAGCGAACCTTTTTGGCGTATGCTCGTTGCCATCGGCCGAGCTACGCAAAGTTTTCATCCCTACCGATGCCATCAAGAATAACGATACTCAGGAGCCTATAAGAAAACGCTATCTCACATGGACAATCATCCTGTCCGCACTATTGACCGTCGGCTTTCTATGGAGTGACGCTCAAGTGGCCAAAGCCATGCAAACCGAGAACGGCACTGTGCTGCAATCGCTTGCTCGTCAATTGGCCGGAGAATCGGTCTATATCATCGACGGCAAATACTATGACCAGGCAAAAGTCGATGCTTTAGCTTCATCACTCGCCGCCGACCAAACACATTTTCGCAGCATGGCATTCGAACTGAAACGTTCAGCGGAAACCGCCTACGATGCGCTCGACGGGAATATCGACAGCTTCCTAGATTGGTATTTCAGCATCGCAACAGATGAATCGGTTCGATCGAACATCTCCGCCGACAGTGTGCAACAAGCCTTCGAAGACCACTTCTATGCAATTGTTGCGGTAGACGAGGATGAGCAGATTACCCAAGAGACGAAAGACTACCTCCAAGCCGCCTCCGATTTGAGGTCGAAAATCGATGATGGTTTTCGCCAGGCTGAAGTCCACGGAGAAAACTTCGCTAACCTACCCAGTTGGTTTGTCGAAGCAAAAGAATTCGCAGATGCATATGCCTTAGATTCTTGCAGACAACAAGCAGAAGACGCGCTTGACGCCGCACGTGATTGCGGCTTGACAAGCGCTTTCGCCGAAGGGCATTCTCTGCTTGAGTACCAACTTGAAAAATATGTATACGAGAAGGACCCGTTCAAAACATGGGTCGAAAAGACCGATAGAGCCATCAATGGCGATATTCCCTCCAATATCGATAGCTTTCTATCAAGTGTCTTTCAAAAAGAGAAGAGCAGCTATTGTTCCGACGTAAAGGAACAACTTGAGAAGTGCCGCGAGGAAACCCTAGCGCTCGTAGCAGGCATCGCGATACTAGAATAGCAAGCATCGCGATGCCCAGCTTCGCACCATTTCCTATCGAAACCGCAGCACGTATCCGCAGGTTGGGGGTAGATGCTTGCCAAACGTTACCGTTGCGGGGGTAAGATGCCGGCAGCGCTCGCATCGCGTAAAGCGCTCATCGTACACGCGGCACAACCGCGAGTCCTCGTCGAGAAACTCGCACGGCGCCGAGAAGTCGATGCCGACAAAGCCGTCTTCACCGACTTCCCGCTCGTAGCAGCACATCCCGCAACGCAGGCAAGCATCGTCCCACGAACCGTCGAACCACGCCCGCAGCGCTGCAATCGGCTTCGGCATCGTCCGGCTAGTCCCGCGTCAGCTTGCGATGGAGGCGATGCGGCTTCGAGGCCTCCTCGCCCAAGCGCTCGATGCGATTCTTCTGGTAGCTGTCGAAGTTGCCCTCGAACCAGAACCAGTTGCCCGGGTTCTCATCAGTGCCCTCCCACGCGAGGATGTGCGTGGCGATGCGGTCGAGGAACATGCGGTCGTGGCTCGTCACGACGGCACATCCGGGAAACTCGAGCAGCGCCTTCTCCAAGCTTGAAAGCGTCTCGACGTCCAGGTCGTTTGTGGGCTCGTCGAGCAGCAGCAGGTTGCCGCCCTGCTTCAGCGTGAGCGCCAAATTCAGGCGATTGCGCTCGCCACCCGAGAGAACGCCGGCGGGTTTCTGCTGATCAGAACCTTTGAAGCCGAAGCTTGCCACATACGCGCGGCTCGGCACCTCGGTCTCGCACACCATCATGTAGTCGAGTCCGTCGGAGACCACTTCCCACACGTTCTTCTTGGGGTCGATACCCTCGCGCCCCTGGTCAACGTAGGAAAGCTTCACCGTTTCACCCAGCTCGAGCGTACCCGAAGTCGGCTGCTCCTTGCCGACGATCATCTTGAAGAGCGTGGACTTGCCCACGCCGTTCGGGCCGATCACGCCCACAATACCGTTGCGCGGCAACTCGAACGACAGGTTGTCGATGAGCACGCGATCGCCGAAGCTCTTGCAAAGCCCGTCCACCTTGAGCACGTTCGCACCAAGGCGCGGACCTGCGGGAATGTGAATCTCGGTGAAGTCGACTTTCTTCGATTGCGAAGCCTCGGCCACCATCTGGTCGTAGCGCTCCAGACGTGCGCGGCTTTTCGCCTGACGCGCCTTCGGAGACGAACGGACCCATTCGATTTCCTCGGCGAGGCGCTTCGCGAGCTTCTCGTCGCGCTGTTTCTGCGACGCCAGGCGTGCGGCCTTCGTCTCAAGGTAGGTGGTGTAGTTGCCCTTGTAGGGGTACAGATGCCCGCGGTCGACCTCGCAGATCCACTCGGCCACGTTGTCCAGGAAGTAGCGGTCGTGCGTGACGGCGAGCACCGCTCCTTGGTACTTGTGGAGGAACTGCTCGAGCCACAGGACGGACTCGGCGTCCAAGTGGTTCGTCGGCTCGTCCAAAAGCAGCAGGTCAGGCGCCTCAAGCAGCAAGCGGCAGAGCGCCACGCGCCTGCGTTCGCCGCCGGAGAGCACGTTCACCGGCATATCGGGGTCGGGACACTGCAGCGCGTCCATCGCCTGCGAGAGCTGGCTGTCCAAATCCCAGCCGTCAACTGCGTCGATAGCATCCTGCAGCTCGCCCATTTCCGCCATGAGCGCGTCGAAGTCGGCGTCGGGCTCGGCCATGAGCCCGCCGATCTCGTTGAAGCGATCAATCTTCGCCTTCACGTCGCCGAACGCGAGCTCGATGTTCTCAAGCACCGTCTTGTCCTCATCGAGCGGCGGCTCCTGCTGAAGGATTCCCACGGTGTAGCCGGGCGTGAGGCGCGCCTCGCCGTTGGAGACCTCCTCCATGCCTGCCATCAGCTTCAAAAGCGTGGACTTGCCCATGCCGTTCGGGCCGACCACGCCGATTTTCGCGCCGGGATAGAACGACAGCGTGACGTCGTCCAAGATCACCTTGTCGCCGTGCGCCTTGCGCGCCTTGTACATCTGGTAAATGAATTCGGCCATTCGATAGACTCCCTATTGTCCTGGTCATTGCATACGTGAGGCCTATTGTATCAAGCAAACGTCCGCTACAGCTCGAATGCTTCCAAATCATCGGGCACGTGGAGGTTACCGCCGTACACGCTGCGGCCTTCGGCGACGTAGCGTTCCTTGCGATGCGCCAGGTCGTCGTCTTCCGTATGGTAGAGCACGAGATTCTTCACGCCGAGCTGCTCCGCCGTCGCGCATGCCTCGCGCACGGTCCCATGGTGAATCGGGTGCGGATTGTAACGCTCGATGTCGGTATGGCGACAGTAGGCCTCGTGGACAAGCCACGTCGCCCCTTCGACATGCGAGAAGTTCTCGCTGGTCAGCGGCTCATCTCCGCTGCAGGCGAAAACCTTGCCCGAAGCGTATTCCATCGTGAGCCCGAACTGCTTGGCCGAGCCGGTCGAATGGATGTCAAAGAAGGTCACGGGGCGCCCGAGAACCTGCGCCGCATCGCCGTCTTCGACCGCATGCAGGAACACGCGCTTGTCGACGAACGCCGATTCGCTCGGACGCAAGAGCATGTGCGCCAGCTTATCGGCGGCCGCCACGACCTCATCGTTTCCCCAGAAGTGGAATTCCCCCTGATAGTTGCTGCATTCCATGCCGTAGCACACCACACGGAGAATCCAAACGGACCCGAGCAGATGATCGACGTGGGTATGGGTGACGAACAGGTCGTGGATGGAATGCCAATCGATGCCCGCCCGCTCGAGCTGGGTCAAGATGCCGTTCCCGCCGCCCGCATCGATGAGGAAGGTGCGGCCCGGCGCCTTCCCCATCGCGTCGTCCTGCAGCGCGAAGCACGCGTTGTAGCATTTCGTTGCGAGCGCATGGCCGGTGCCCAGCATCGTTAACCGCATGGCAAAACCCTTTCGCTTCATGCCTTCAAGGCCTTTCGAGAATAACCGAAACCCTCCAGGAAGATCCGCTCTCAGAAAGCCGCATCCAGCGGACCCGGCGCCTTTCGGGATAACCCCGACCCCTTCCCGGAAGAGGCTTTCAATCCTTTCGAAAAGCCTCACCAAAAAAGAAGGCGCCGCTTTGCAAGCGACGCCTTCAGCCCTTCATCAGTTGCGACGTGAGTGAGGGCTATGCAGCTGAACCCGCGCGGGTTCGTTAAAACGATTCACGAACCACCAAGGTATCGAGCGGTTCGGTTTGCTCGTGGCGAGGACTCGGTTCAGCATCCTCGGCACTGTGCCCTACCATCATAAGGTCTACGAGCACATAATTGTTCGGGATATTGAAATTCTTTCGAATAATCGCAGAATCATACGCCCCAACCCAGCAACTTCCAAGGTTTTCGGCCGCCGCGGCGTTCGCGATGTTGGTGAGGACGATCGACGTGTCGATGTCGCCGAAGTCGCCCGTTTCATAGCCGAGCCCTTTTGCGGACACGTCGGTATCGTAGGCGCCGATGATCACCGCGGGCGCGCCGTAGCGGCAGCGCGTCGCCTCGTCAATCTTCGCAAGGCCCTCGGCGCTTTGCACCACGCAAAGGCGAAACGGCTGCGAGTTCTTCGCCGTGGGAGAAAGCTGCGCCGCTTGAAGCAGCACATCGAGCTCCGCGTCGGTCAACTGCACGTCGGAAAACGAGCGCACCGAGTAGCGCGCCTTCAGAAGGTCGAGGTATTCCTGCCCGTTCATGCTGACTCCTTCGGTCGATTGCGATTTACCGAGAACAGTATAACCCTGAAGGCAGACGAGCCGAGCGCGCGAAGCTGGGCGAACCGAGGAGGCTCGACAAGCTCCCCTGCGAGAAAGCCGCGCCAAGAAAAACAGTATCTCAGCCCCGAAAGACTGCGCGGACGAGGTATTCCACGTTCCCTTCCGCGCCTTTGATCGGCGACTCGATGGTGCCCGTCACTTCGAAACCCTCGCGCTCAAGAGCGCAGCGGACCTCTTCCACCGTACGGGCGCGCACAGCCTCGTCGCGCACGATGCCGTGGTCCGTCTCGTCGTGGCGGGACTCGAATTGGGGCTTGACCAGCCCTAAGAACACACTCGCCGGAGCGTCTTCGGTCGCTGGACGCGACAAGCGCGCGAAAGCGGGAGCCAGCACGGCAAGCCCGATGAAGCTCACGTCGCACACGATCAGGTCGAACGGCGCGCCCAATTCCCCCGGATCGGCGAGCTTGATGTTCGTGCGCTCGAAGACGCTCACACGCTCGTCGGTGCGAATCTTCCAGGCAAGCTGGCCGTAGTTCACGTCGACGCACGTCACATGTGCAGCGCCCGCCTGCAAAAGGCAATCGGTGAAGCCGCCCGTCGACGATCCGACGTCGATGCAGTTCAGCCCCTGCACGTCCTGCTCGAACGCATCGAGCGCGCCCTGCAGCTTATGCCCTCCGCGCGAAACGAACTGTTTGCGCCCACGCACAACGATTTCCGCATCGGGCGCCACCTTCACCGCGGCACTCGCGACGTACACGTCGTCCACCTTCACCTCATGCGCGAGCACAGCGCGCAAAACCGTGCCTGCGTCAGGAAAAACTCCCTGTTCAACAAGGAGTTCGTCAAGGCGTATCTTTTTCGGCTTTTTCGTCATGGGGACATTATACAGGCTCAATACACGAACACAAGTTCGTTTTTCTATGATACACTACACTCGTGCAAGGTGGCGGGCTACCCCCTATCCCATTAGGAGGTTGCTCATGGTTACCTATACGGAATTGTTCACATTCTGTCTGGTTGTGATAGCGGTTATCGAGCTTTCGTTACGCTTAAGAAAGTGAAGTAGCCGCCCCCGCTAAGACGGGAAACGGCTACTCCCACAAGCTCAAAACTTGCCAACGGGGTAGCTGCCGTAGCAGCGGCGAGCCACCTTGCACGCGTTCAGTATACCATCCTGGCCCGACGCTCGGCCGGACAATCCACCGTTAATCCTTCGGAAGCAAAAGCTGCGCGATCTGCACGGCATTAAGCGCTGCGCCCTTGCGGATCTGGTCGGCAACAACCCACATCGAAAGGCCATGGTCGACCGTGTCGTCGCGGCGAATGCGCCCCACGTAGGTGTCGTTCGTGCCCGCGAGCAGGCCGGGCATCGGGTACACGTTGTTCGCGGGATCGTCCATCACGGTGACGCCGGGCGCTGCAGCGAGGGCCTCTCGGGCAGCCTCGGGCGTCACGTCGGCGACGAACTCCACGTTCACGGACTCGCCGTGGCAGCGCAGCACGGGAACGCGAACGCAGGTAGCGGCAACCTTCACGCCCGCATCGCCCATGATCTTCTTCGTCTCGGCGACCATCTTCCACTCTTCTTTCGTGGAATCGTCGTCGAGGAACTTGTCGATGTGCGGGATGCAGTTGAAAGCAATGCGATGCTGGAACGCCGACACCGTGAGCTCGTCGTCGGGCGTACCGCTCAGAAACTCGCGCGTCT
Source organism: Coriobacteriia bacterium (assembly GCA_030540225.1). Taxonomy (GTDB): domain Bacteria; phylum Actinomycetota; class Coriobacteriia; order Coriobacteriales; family Eggerthellaceae; genus Ellagibacter. The sequence continues at coordinate 33,025 of JAUNWQ010000002.1, forward strand.
GGTCGTAGAGCTCGGCCATGGCGGGTGCGCCGGCGCCGCTTGCCGCCTGATAGGTCGAAACGACGACGCGGGTGATTTTCGCCAGGTCATAGAGAGGTTTCAGGGCAACGACCATCTGGATGGTCGAGCAGTTCGGGTTGGCGATGACGCCCGAGTGCCACGACACGTCGCCCGGGTTCACCTCGGGAACCACCAGGGGCACGTCCTCGTCCATGCGGAACGCGCTCGAGTTGTCGATCATGACGGCGCCCGCGGCAACCACGGCTTCACGCATCGCCTTGGAAACGTCGGAGCCTGCGGAGAACAGCGCAATGTCGACGCCCTCGAACGACTCGGGGGTCATTTCCTCTACAGTGAGCTCACCTGCGGGAACGTCGCCGCAGCCCTCAAAGGGAAGCTTCTTGCCAGCCGAGCGCGCAGACGCAAGCACGCGCACCTCGCTTGCAGGGAAGTCCAGGTCATGCAAGACCTTCAGGAACTCATTTCCCACAGCGCCCGTCGCACCGGCAACAGCAACAACCGGATGAGCAGGGATAACCTTCGTCCAAGCCATGTTTACCTCCCTATCGGCCCTTGTTCATCTTGGCGGCGATTTCCTCCGCCGAAAGCTGGGTTTCCACGAACACGCTGTCGGAATCCAGGCCGAAGGCGGTGTGCAGGCATTGGACCGCCTGAGCAGCCTGCGCGGCATCGACCACCACGGACAGGCGAATCGGGCTCGTGGAGATAGCCAGAATGTTGATGTCGTTTTGGCCCAACGTCTCGAACGCCTTCGCAGCAACGCCCGGCGAGGACTTCATGCCCGTGCCCACCAGGCTCACCTTCGCGATGTCCTCGTCGACGATGTAGGTGCGCGCGTTAATGGTCGGCACGATGCGCTCGACGGTCTCGCGGGCGCGCGGCAGATCGCCGCCCGGGCAGGTGAAGCTGATGTCGGTGATGCCCGACTCCGACACGTTCTGGATGATCATGTCGACGCTGACCTGGTTGGATGCCAGCGCGCTGAACAGCTTCGCCGCCACGCCCGACATATCGGGAACGCCGCGAATCGTGACCTTGACCTCGGACGTGTCGTGCGCAATACCGGTGATTACCGCTTCCTCCATGTCGGGAGCCTCCTTGATATACGTGCCCTCGGCGTCGGAAAACGCCGAACGGGAATGGATGACGACGTTCCATTTGCGGGCGAACTCGACGGCGCGCATCTGGAGCACGCCGGCGCCCGCGCCAGCGAGTTCGAGCATGTCGTCGTAGGAAATCTGGTCGAGCTTCTTAGCGCGCGGGCACACGCGCGGATCGGCGGTGAAGACGCCTTCGACGTCGGAATAGATCTCGCACACGTCGGCATTGATTCCCCAGGCCACAGCCACTGCCGTCGTGTCGGAACCGCCGCGGCCAAGCGTGGTCATGTCATCGTTGTCGTCGATACCCTGAAAGCCCGCGATCACGGGGATGATGCCCTTGTCGACCGTCTCCATGATGCGGTCGGATCGCACGCTGACGATCTTCGCCTTGTTGTGCGTCCCGTCCGTGCGGATGCCCGCCTGGCGGCCCGTGAAGCTCATGGCGTGATAGCCCTGCGCCTCGAGCGCCATGGCCAGAAGCGTCATCGACACCTGCTCGCCGGTCGAAAGGAGGCGGTCAAGCTCGCGCGCTGGAGGGTTCGTGTTGAGCGCGTTTGCAAGTCCTACCAGCTCATCGGTCGTTTTTCCCATCGCCGAGACGACGGCGACCACATCGTCGCCTGCCTTCTTCTTGGCAATGAGCTTGTTCGCGACCATCTTGATACGCTCGGGCGACGCGACCGACGTCCCCCCGAATTTGCATACGACTAACGACATCTCGATCTTTCTTTTGAAAGGGAAACCTTTGCGCCACTATACCAAACGGCTCGGGATACACTCCCGAGCCGTACACGAGCGAGCGATTTTCCATGCCGAGTACACCAAGCCGCACGTCGCGCGGGGGAAGCGTGCGGTCCCGAGCTGCGAGCAGGGCGGCGTACGCTCGAAGCCCCGGCGGCTCGCACGCCGCACGCTGGCCACGTCCCACAAGCGGCGCCCAGACTTCTATTCTCCTGCAGTCGTGCCCTCGGGCATCTTCAAAAGCAGCACGAAGCCGACGATGAACAGCACCGCCACAGAAAGGACGCCAATCGAGCTCGAGCCCGTCACCTGGGTGAACACGCTCACGAGCAACGTGCCCATGATGGTCGCGTACTTGCCGAAAATGTCGAAGAAGCCGTAGTACTCGTTGGCGTGCTCCTTGGGGATGAGCTTGCCGAACTCGCTGCGCGAAAGCGCCTGGATGCCGCCCTGGAACAGGCCGACGCAGATCGCGAGCACCCAGAACTCGGCAGCGCTGCGCAGGAAGAACGCCGCGAACAGCGTGATCAAAAAGTACGCGAACACGGCGATGAGCAGCATCTTCTTCGTCCCGAAACGCCCCGCAAGGCGCCCGTAGGCAATCGCCGAGGGGAATGCCACGAACTGCGTGACCAGAAGCGCCAGCACAAGGCTCGTCGAGCTGATGCCCAAGTCGGTGCCGTAGCTCGTGGACATCGCAATGATCGTGTGCACACCGTCGATGTAGAAGAAAAACGCCAGCATGAACATCATGAGCCTGCGGTCGTGGAAAATCTTCTTGCACGTTCCCACAAGGCCCACGATCGTGTTCCTGAACAGATGCTCCTCGCGCGGCTTGTAGTGCGTCTGGTGCACGTCGCGCCAGATGGGAACGCTGAACGCAAGCCACCACACCGCCGTGATGACGAACGAGATCCGGATGCCGTCAAGCTGCCCGATCCCAAAGTTCTCGCCGAACAGCACGAGCACCAAGCAGATGATGAACGGCACGCACGACCCGATGTATCCCCAGGCGTACCCCTGAGACGACACCTCGTCGTAGCGCTCTTCGCTCGACGCAGCGTCCACGAGGAAGGCGTCGTAGAACACGAGCGACGCGTTCAGCATGACCGACGACACCACGTAGATCACGAGGAACACCATCGCGTCGGAGGGAATGCCCATCACGGCGAGCGTCACCGCGCCCGTGCCGATGGTGCCGGCGAGGAACTTCTTCTTGTTGCCCTTCAAGTCGGCGAGGCTGCCGAGGAACGGCATGAGCAACGCCAGCACAAGCGAGGCCACCGTCGAGGCGTAGCCCCAGGCCACAACCGCAGAAGAGTTCGGGTCGGCAATCGCTGAGAAATAGATGGGGATAAGCGTCGATGCAAGAAGCACGTAGGCGGAATTGCCCACGTCATAGAGGACCCAGCTGCGCTCGGGTTTCGTCATATGGGTGCGCGACAACGCAACGCCTTTCACTCAAAGTTCGGAAAATCCCTGCTCACGCGTCATGGCGGCCTATGTAAAACGTACGCAAAGACGCATGGGGGACGTTAACAAGCCGCTCATCATTGTATATGATGCTTTACTTAGCGACAGTAAAATTCCCGTCAGGGGCTCAAAGGATGGAGTTCAGACTATGCCGGCAATCATCACGCACGACACGTTCGGACAGGACGCCTACGCGCGTCATTTCTCCTCCATCGGCGGAACGAAGGACGAGGCCGAGGCCTTCCTCTTGGGAAACCAAGGGCCCGACCCGCTGTTCTATTCCGTTGCCAATCCCCTGCTCTCGTCGGTCCATCGGCTCGGGAACATCATGCACAAGGAGAAGCCGAACGAGATACTCGTCGCCTTCAAGCAGGCGATTGACGCACTCGATGAGGCGGACCGCTCCGTCGGGCGCGCCTACGCGCTTGGGTTCCTGGGCCACTACGTGCTCGACTCGACCATGCACCCGCTTGTGTACTTCCACGAGTTCCAGCTGTGCGATGCAGGCGAGCCAGGCCTTTCGCGCGCGGACGGCAGCGAGGTGCACGCGGTTATCGAGAGCGAGTACGACGAGATGGTGCTCACGGTGAAGCGCGGCGAAACGGTGGCAACGTTCAACCCGGCCGTGAGCATCCTCAAGGGTTCCGATCGCATGCTGCGCATCGTTTCGCTTTTGTATGCGAACATGGCGTTCTCCGTGTTCGGCAAGATCATCCCGCGCAACGCGTTCGGCGACGCGGTGCGCTGCTTCCGCCTGGTGCAGCGTCTCTTCCATTCGGGCTCTGGCGTGAAGCGCGAGGCCATCGCACGCATCGAGGAGACGGTGCGCCCGTACTCGTTCTACCGCGCGATGAGCCACCGCGCGATCCTGGCGGAGACGTGCGCGTACGACAACCGCGAGCACGCCGCCTGGGAGAACCCCTTCACGCACGAGAAGTCGACCGACAGCTTCTGGGATCGCTACGAGAAGGCGCAGCGGCGCTTCGACGAGGTGAGCGCGCTGTTCGACGCCGACAGCTTCGATGCGGAGGCGGCGCGCGCCATCACGCGCGACCTCAACTTCTCTGGCGAGCCCGTCGAGGCGAAGCTGCTCGCGGTGGAGTAAGGGCGACGCGCGACAATTTGCCTTCTCAAAAAACTCGGGGCCCCATCATTCCCCGATGAGGCCCCGTCCGTTTTCGTTATTTCCTGCACCTTGCCCGGCATCTCGTGCGCCTTGGCAGCTGCTCCTGAACCTCGTCGGCCGCTCCCGCGCTCTTATACGTTCTTCAGCAGGATGGTGCTCATGCAGTCGGCGGCGTGCTCGGTCGCGTCCGCGCAGTTCTCCATATGCTCGAAGATGCGCGACCACACCATCACGCGCATGGTGTTCTCGCAGTCAGTGGTGTGCAAATCGCGGATGACGTGCATCAACAGCTGGTCGGCCTCTTCCTCGTAGGTGTTCACCTCGATGATGAGCGACTTGAACTTCTTGGACTTCTTGAAGTTGCGGAAGTCCTCCATGGCTTTGTTGAGCGCCTTGCATTCCTTCTTCAGAAGCTGCGCGAACTCGAGCGCATCCTTGTGCATGATATGCACGTCGTACATGTAGAAGCGCTGGATGACCTCTTCAAGCTCGTCGATGATCGTATCGAGCGCCTGAGCGAGGCCGATGATGTCCTCGCGGTCGATTGGCGTGATGAAATCGGTCGCCACGTTGCGGAAGATGTCGTGGTTGATGTCGTCGCCTTTGTGCTCGATGGCGTGCGCCTTCTCCATCGTTTCCTTGAGCGCATCGGCTGTGGTGAATTCCTCGATGGCCTTGATGAGCAGGTCCGCCTCATCGACCGCAAGCTCCGAGAGGTCCTCGAACGCGCTGAAATAGTCGTACTTATGGTGCCTCTTGCCCATTCATCGACTCCTTTTCGCTAAGCGAATTGACCAGAAGAACGCGAGCCTCGGGAAGGGGTCGCGCTGACGCTCAAACGCCCAGAGTTTAACGTGTTCTTTACTTAGTTCTCAACGCGATTCGCCCGAATTGCCGCAGACGACATCAGAAAGCCCCGCAGCGGCGTAATCAGCAGACTCTTACGCCCACTGCGCGAAGGTGCGGCTCCGCTCGGCACCGATGGTGGTCTGCCTGCCGTGCCCGGGAAGGACGATCGTCTCGTCGGGCAGAAACGCCAGCTTGCGAAGCGATGCGCGCATCTCCTTCATGCTGCCGCCCTCGAAATCGGTGCGCCCCACAGACCCTTCGAACAGCGTGTCGCCCGAAATAAGGACGGGTGCGCCGTCTTCGTGGTTGCCGAACTGCGGCACGAGGTACCAGCACATGCCACCCTTGGTATGACCAGGGGTTAGCATCACTTTCCACGCCATATTGCCGATCTCCACGACGTCGCCGTCCTCGGCGCGGAAATCGATCGGGCAGGTCTTGAACTTCCAGTTGTCTCGGGAGAGGGGCTTCTCCCCGCAGATTTCAGGGGCGTCGATCTTCGACGCGATCACCGTCGCGCCCGTCAGACGACGCAAGTCGGCCGCTGCGCCCACGTGGTCGGAATGGCAGTGCGTCAGCACGATCGCGTCAAGCTCGCGCCCGCCGAGCGCGCGCACGATCTCCTCCGCGTCCGACGACGGGTCGACCACCATCGTCGCCTCGCCGTCCGAAATGAAGTACACGTTGTTCTCGAGTATTCCCTGCACGAGAAAGCACACGTCAACGCACGTTTTTTTCACCACTCGAAGAGACATTGCCACAACCTTTCGATACAAGCGGTCCGCCTGCCAGCCTCGGCGAGGAATGCACCCGCCGCGCCCGCGGACGAACGACCGTTACTTCTTCTTCCCCCCTTGCCCGGGAAGCATGCGATGAGCGTCGAACACGCCCTCGAGCCCGAGCAGCTTGCGTTGCACCGCGTCGATGAGCGAGATATCCGACACCTGGAACAAAAAGCGCATCTCGACCATGCCGTCGCGGTGCGAGATGGTATTGCAGGACAGCACGTTCGCGCCCATGTCGGAGAGGACCACCGTGACGTCGCGCAACAGGTTCAAGCGGTCGATCGCCTCGATGTAGATCTCCACCTTGTAGGACGTGCTCGACGGCGCAGATTTCTCCCACTCCACCTCGATGATGCGCTCGGGGTGCTTCATGAGCTCCTCGGCGTTCGGGCAATCGGCGCGATGCACCGACACACCGCGGCCGCGCGTCACGAAGCCCAAGATCTTGTCGCCCGGCACCGGGTTGCAACAGCGCGACAGGCGCACGAGCACATCGTCGACGCCCTTCACGACGATGCCGTTCGAACTGTGCGCTTCGCGGCGCTTCGGCGAGACCACGCTCGTGATCATGGGAGGCATGACACCGGGGCTTGTCTCGGACTGCCCAAGCGCGCCGGCCCGCGATTCTTCGTTCCCGTCGTCGACGAGCAGCTTTAACAGGCGGTTGCCCACATGTTGCGGGCTTTCCTTCCCCGTGCCGATGTTGACGAGCATGTCATCAGGGCTTTTGTAGCCCATATGCTCGGCGATCGTCTTGATCGCGCGCATCGAGTTGGCGCTCGAAATGCCGATGCCGTGCTTCTTCATCTCGCGCGTCAGGCGGTCGCGGCCTATCTGCAGGTCGTCGGAGCGGCTCGCCTTGCTGAAGAACCCGCGGATCTTATTGCGCGCCGAGGGCGTCTTCACGATGTTCAGCCAGTCGCGTGAAGGCGTGGCGCTCTTCTGCGTGAGGATTTCCACGCGGTCGCCCAGCTGCAGCTCGTAGGTCAGCGGCACGATAGCGCCGTTCACCTTCGCGCCCACGCAGTGGTTGCCCACCTCGGTGTGGATGGCGTAGGCGAAATCTACCGGCGTGGAGCCCGCCCGCAAGCTCATGACCTCGCCCTTCGGGGTGAACACGAACACCTCGGTCGGCGCTAGGTCGACCTTTAAGTCCTTCAGAAACTCGCGCGAGTCCTGCGTTTCGTCCTGCCAGTCGACCATCTGACGCAACCATGCCAGCTGCTGATCGAGCGCGGCGTCGGCCTTCTCGCCCTTCTCCTTGTAACGCCAGTGCGCCGCCACGCCGTATTCGCTTTGGCGATGCATCTCCTCGGTGCGAATCTGCACCTCAAGCGGCCTGCCAGCTGGGCCGATGACCGTGGTGTGCAGGCTTTGGTACATGTTGAACTTCGGCATGGCGATGTAGTCTTTGAATCGCCCGGGCATCGGGTGCCACAGCGTGTGCACCGCGCCCAGCGCCGAGTAGCAATCCTTCACCGACTTCACGATGATGCGCACGGCGATGAGGTCGTAGATCTCGGAGAAGCCTTTGCCCTTGTTCACCATCTTCTGGTAGATGGAATACAAATGCTTCGGGCGGCCCATGATCTGGCAGACGATATTGACCTTCTTCATCTCGTCGTGCAGCGTGTCGATCACTTCGCCCAAGTACTGCTCTCGCTCGGCGCGCGACTCGGTGACCATGCGGCTGACCTGCTTGTACTTGTTGGGTTCGAGGTAGTAGAAGGAAAGGTCCTCAAGCTCCCACTTCACCGAGTTGATGCCCAGGCGGTGCGCGATGGGGGCGTAGATCTCGAGCGTCTCGCGCGCCTTGAAGATGCGACGGTCCTCCTTGAGCGCCGAGAGCGTGCGCATGTTGTGCAGACGGTCTGCCAGCTTGATCACGATGACGCGGATGTCTTTGCTCATGGCGACGAACATCTTGCGGATGGTGGCCGCCTGCTTGTCCGACAGGCTTTCCACCTCGATGCGCGTGATCTTGGTAACACCGTCGACGAGCGCGGCCACGTTCTCGTTGAACTCGGTTGCCACGTCCTGATAGGTGACGTCGGTGTCCTCGATCGTGTCGTGCAGAAGCGCGGCGCACAGCGTCTCTCCGTCCATGCGCAAGTCCGCCAGGATGATGGCGACCTCGACCGGATGGATGATATAGGGCTCGCCCGATTTGCGCGTGACGCCCTTGTGCGCCGCGTCGGCGAAGCGGAACGCGCGCTCGAGCATATCGCGCTCGTCGTCGGTCAGGTAGCCGTCAGTCAGGCGCTGCAGCTCGACGAAGCGCTCTTCCGGGGTTTCCGTCGAGTGAAGCTCCCCCACCTCGGTGGGACGAGGCGCCACCGAAAACGATTTCTCGGGCGTGTACGCGCGCCCGAGCATGACATCATCAACCGTCTGCTTTTCGGAAGACGACTTGAGCGACTCGCCGAGCATTATCTCGTCATCACCGCCATTGCGGCCGTTGGTGCTCATGTCAGTCCTCCTTTCCCTTGAAACTAAATCGTAGTGATTTCATTCTACTCGATTCGTCAAAGGGAAAAGAGACGCTTACGCAAACGCACGCATCGCTACCGCAGATGCAGAGGCTTCATCTGCGGGGTGATGGGCCCGGACACACGCTGCTCAAGGCGCGCGCAGTCGCAGTCGATCACCCACTCGTAGAAGGCCTTGAAGATGTCGCGCTCGCCTAATCCCTCGCGATAGCGCACGCTGTCGGTCAGCTCCACACGCCCGGCGCCTTCCTTCACGCGCACCATACGCGCACCCTCGCCCGACGCGTAGGCTACATGTGTCTCGATAAGTCCCAGCTCGCGGAAGACCGCAATGCCGCACGCCGCCGACGCCGCCGTGATCTCGCAGCCCGCGCCGCTCACGATGTGCGCGAGTTCGACATCGGCCATCTCGAAGAACTCGCCGGGCGTCTTGCGCTGCCACGCTCGCAGCGTGCGGTACACCTCGGCAAGCACATCGTGATCGGGCGTCATGTCCTGCAAGATGCGGTCGTTGTGCTTCACGTCCGAACGTCCGAACAGCAGATGCACGCGCGCATCCTTGCCGTCGCGCCCCGCACGACCGCTCATCTGGTTGAACTCGATCTCGTTGTATGGCAGCTGGAAGAGCACGACGTTGCGGATGTCGGGGATGTCCACGCCCTCGCCGAACGCCGACGTGGCCACGAGCACCGCGATCGCACCCGTGCGGAACAGCTCCTCGACACACGTACGCTCAGCGCGCGAAAGGCCCGCGTTGTAGAAGCCGATGAGCGGTGCCATCTGCGGCACGCGTTTGCGCAGGTTGCGGGCGAGCGCCACCGACTGCTCGCGCGAGGACACGTAGATGACGCTCTTCTCGCCCTGCGCGACGAGCGTCGCCAGGTAGTCGCCGCGATTGCGCAGGTTACGCTGGTCGACCACGTGGAGGTTCGTGCGCATGGTGTCGTCCACCACGTGCCCCGCCACGGGAAGCACACGATCGATGTCGCTGGTGACAGCCTCGTCCGAAGTTGCCGTAAGCGCGAGCACAACCGGGTTGCCCATCTGCGCGATAGCGCTTCCGAGCTGCGCATATGCGGGGCGATGGCCCGCGCGCGATAGACCGATGTGGTGAGCCTCGTCAACCACGACGAAGCCGATGCGGCCGGTAGCCGCGAACTCGGGAGCGTGGCACACAAGGAACTCCGGCGTTGTGAGCACGATGTCGACCGAGCCGTCCTCCAAGCCCGCAAAAACCTGACGGCGTTCGTCGGGCGCGCTTTCCCCCGTGAGCGTACACGCGTTGATCCCGAAGGGCGCGAGCGCTTCGTTGATGTGAAACGCCTGGTCAGCGATGAGCGCACGCAACGGGTAGACGAACAGGCTCGCCGTATGGTGCGCGAGCGCCTCGCATGCCGCATGCACTTGGAAGGTGAGCGACTTGCCGCGCCCCGTCGCCATGACGGCAAGCACAGAGTTCCCAGCGCGAAGGCTCGAGAGCACCACGCGCTGCGATTTGTGCAGCTCGCGGTCGCCGATGATCGCCCGCACCACCGCGTTCTCGAGCGCGTCGGGGTCGCTTTGCGCCTTCTGTTCCCATAGCGCGCGGTTCTTCTCGCGCTCCGCCTCGTAGGCCTCGATGTCCTCGGGGCTCTCGCAGCAGTCCTCGCAAAGCTCCGCGTCGCTCGTGGCGTACAGGTCGGCCGCGAACGACAGGTTCTCCGGTTCGAGGCACGCCTCGAGCGCAGGGCACGTGCGAGCAGGCGTGATGGACTGAAGCATTGCCTTCACCGACTTGCGCCCGCGCCAGGTGTCGATTTCCACCTGGAACGCCGCGTTCACCACGCTGTCGGTCGTCATGAGCATGTCGATGTCGGTGCAGTGGAACATGATGCCCGAAATCGACGTGCGGCCGTTCGTGAGCGTGCACGAGAAGTGGTTCTTCTCGGCGCCGACCGCGCGGCAATGGGTGAGCAGCACGTCACGCGCGAGGAAGCACGGCGTCGGGTTCTCCTGGCCGAAGGGGGCGACTTGCTTCAGTGCGCCCACCGTTTCGAGCGTGAGCTCATCGAGGTTGATGCACGTGTCGATCTCGATGAGCGGGTGGAAGTCGTCCTCGGGCAGCTTGTCGAGGTAGTCGCAGAGCGCCTTCGAAAACGCGGGGATGTCCTTCGTCTTGAGCGTGATACCCACCGCCGCCTCGTGTCCGCCAAAGCGAACAAGCAGGTCAGACGTCGATTCGACCGCGGCGAACAGGTTCACGCGCCCCACGCTTCGGCCCGAGCCGCGCGCCTCGTCGCCGTCGATGGTCAAAAGGATGCACGGCACGCCGTAGATGCCGACCAGGCGGCTTGCGACGATGCCCTTCACGCCCTCGTGCCACCCCTCGCCCGCAACGACGAGCGCGCGCTGGCCGTGGTAGATTTCCGCGGCCTGGACCTTCGCGATCTCGGAGAGCTCCGCCTCGATCGCGCGGCGCTGGTCGTTGAGCCCTTCGAGCTCGGTTGCCAAGCGGTACGCCTCGTCGAAGTCGTCGGACATGAGCAGGTTGAGCGCCAGATCGGCGTTGCCCATGCGCCCTGCGGCGTTGAGGCGCGGAATGAGCGAGAAGCTGAGGTTCGTGCTGGTGAGAGGCTTGCCGACCGCCCCCGAGGTTTCAAGCAGCGCGGCGATGCACGGACGCGGCGCCTTGTTCATCATCTTGATGCCCTCGATCACGAGCGGGCGGTTCTCGCCAAGCATCGGCATGAGGTCGGCAACTGTGCCAAGTGTCGCGAAGTCAACGAAATCGCGCCAAAGGTAGGGCTTGCCGAAGCGAGCGCCAAGCGCCTGAACGAGCTTCAGCGCAACGCCCGCACCGGCGAGCACGCAGCTTGAGCACGTGGCGTCGACCTTCGGGTCGGCGACGGGCACGCCCTCGGGAACCAGGTCCGTGGGCTCGTGGTGATCGGTGATCGCGACGTCGATTCCTGCCGCCTGCACGAGCTTCACTTCGGCCTTGCAGGCGATACCGCAGTCGACCGTCACGAGAAAATCGGGGCCGTAGGTCTTCGCGCGATCGAGCGCCGCCGCCGTGATACCGTAGCCCTCCTCGAAGCGCTTCGGGATGAACGGCACCGTGTCGGCCCCAAGTTCCCGCAGGCCACGGGTGAGCACCGTCGTCGCGGATATGCCATCGAGGTCGAAGTCGCCGAACACGAGGATGCGGCGGCCCTTCCGAACAGCGTCCTCGAGCGCGTCGACGACGCCGCCGAGCCCGGGAATCAGGTAGGGGTCGAGCCAATCGTGCTTGAACGAGGGAAACAGGAACGCGCGGGCCGCCTTCGGAGTGTCGATTCCGCGGCCGACAAGCGTTGCCGCGACGAAACGGGGCAGGTCAAGTTCACGCTGGAGCACCGACACCATGCGACTCGACGCACGGCGAATGTTGAACTGAGCTGACATGGAAATCTACCTCTAAACATGCATCGCTATCTTTTCTCGCTGCGTATTTTCCCACAATCGCCGCATGGTGTCACAGCTCACTTCGACCTTGCGGGGCAGACGGCCGACAAGCCGCCCGCGCGAACCTGCCATTTGGCCCCCGAATACGGAGTCTAAGCAGAGCGAGAGTAAAGGACGCGTAAAGATTTCCCCATCGCCCGAGACGCTACGTTAGGATGGAGGAAAACTGAGCTTAACAGGAGCGGATAGCACTATGGCAAATTACGGCGTGATCGACCTGGGGTCGAACTCAGTGCGCCTCGTCATCTTCGACGTGAAGGACGGCATAAACAAAAAGAAGCCCATCACCTGCAAGGACTTCCGAAGCATCATCAACGACAAGGTAATGGCGGGGCTTTCGGCCTACGTCGAGGCGGGCGAATTTACTCAGGAGGGCATCGCCCGCGCGGTCGACGTGCTCTCCGGGCACCTGAAACGAGCGCGCTACTTCAACTGCGTGCGCACCGACATCTTCGCAACCGCCGTGCTGCGCAACTGCACGAACTCCCGCGAGGCCATCAGTGCAATCGAGAAGGCAATCGGCGCGCCCGTGAACCTGCTTTCCGCCCGCGACGAGGCGCATCTCAGCTTCACCGGGGCCTCGTGCGATCGCACGATTGAGAAGGGCACCGTGGTCGATTTGGGCGGCGGGTCAACCGAACTCATCCGTGTCGAGGAAGGGCGCGACTTCGACGACGTGAGCATCGGGCAGGGATCGCTTTCCTCCTACGCGGGATACGTGGAGTTCGTCATGCCCCGGGCAGACGAGGTCGGCGCAATCGAGAGCGCGTTCCTCGATCAAGTTGCAAAAACACCTGTTGACCTCAAGAAGTACCGTGCAGAGGCGCTCTATGGCGTCGGAGGAAGCGCTCGCGCCGCCGCAAAGCTCTACGCCCAGATGACCGGCGAGTCCTGCCGGCCGAAAACCCTCACGCCCGAGCACTTCGATGCACTGCTCGATCTTCTAGAGAACAACCCGTCGAAATTCGCCCACCTTGCAGCGCGGGCCGTTCCCGAGCGCATCCACACGGTCGGGCCCGGTTGCGTCATCCTCAGCACGCTCATGCAAAAGCTCGATGCCCGCAAGCTGGAAATATGCAAGCGCGGCGTGCGCGAAGGCTATCTCATCGAGCGCATGCTGGGCAATGCGCCTTGCTCGAGGGTAAAGGCTCAGTAACGCTTTCAGCTCATCGTTCCACGACGCGTTATCATGAAAGGTAGCGCCAAGAACGCGTCATCATGCACATCAAGGAGGCTCTCTGCATGGCCAACGACAATCCCACTTCATCTGATCAGGTCATTCCAGCAGCAGGCAACCCTGCACCCTATCTGCAAAACCGCGAGCTGTCATGGCTCGATTTCAACGAGCGCGTACTCGAACAGGGCGCCGACGAGTCGGTTCCTCTTCTGCAGCGTCTGAACTTCATCTCCATCTTCTGGAGCAACCTGCAGGAATTCTTCATGGTGCGCGTCGGCAGCCTGACCGACTTATCGCTCGTGAAGAAGCACATTGTCGATTCCAAGTCCAACATGACGCCTTCTGAGCAGCTTCGCGCTATCTACCTGCGCTGCCACGAGCTCTACCCTGCCTACGAACGCACCTTCGAGCAGGTTCGACTGCTGTTGAACAAGGTCGGGGTCACGCACGTTCGTCCCGACGAGCTCACCGATGAGCAGCGTTCCTACCTGGCAGAATACGCCGAAGCCAACGTGACACCGTTCCTCTCCCCGCAGATCATCAATGCCCGCCACCCCTTCCCGCATCTGGAAAACGGCGCGCTCTACATCGTCGTGCGCCTCGACGAAGAAGCCGACAAAGCCCAAGACCAGGCAAAAAGCGAGCACAAGAAGAAGGACAAGAAAGGCAAGAAAAGCAAGGGGAAGCCGGCGAAAGAATCCACGAAGAACGCTTCCCTTTCGCAAAACGTCGGCGCCGAGGGAACCATGCTCGGCCTCATCCCCCTGCCGCGCCAGTGCGCGCGCGTTGTGAAGCTGCCGGGCGATGGTTTTTCCTTCATCTTGCTTGAGCATGTGGTGGAAATGGTCGCCGAACAGGTGTTTTCCATGTACACCGTGAAGCACACCAACGTCATCTGCGTCACACGCAACGCCGACATCGACGCGACGGAGTCCACCGATGAGAACGACGAGGACTACCGCGAGCACATGAAGCGCATCCTGAAGAAGCGCGCGCGTCTGGCCCCGGTACGCCTCGAAAGCGAGCGCGAGCTCTCCGACACCCTCGAGCCGCTGCTACTCGACCGCCTGAACCTGAAGAAGCACCAGGTGTTCACGACGTCGGTGCCGCTCGATTTGAGCTTCACCTGGGGTTTGGCATCGCATCTTTCCGAAAAGCAGTGCGCGGCGCTTATGTATCCGCCGTTCACGCCGCAGTGGCCGGCATGCCTCGACCGCAAACGCCCCATCATGGAGCAGGTCACGGCAGGCGGCGACGTGCTGCTTTCCTACCCCTACGAGAGCATGGACCCGTTCGTGCAGCTTCTGCGCGAAGCGTCACGCGACCCGCGAGTCATCTCAATCAAGATCACGCTCTACCGCCTGGCCAGCCAGTCGCATCTCGCCGAGGCGCTCATCGACGCCGCCGAGAACGGCAAGGAGGTCACCGCGCTGTTCGAGCTGCGCGCCCGCTTCGACGAGAGCAACAATATCGAATGGTCGCAACGTTTTGAGCAGGCCGGATGCAACGTCATCTACGGTTTCCGCGACTACAAGGTGCACAGCAAGATCTGCTGCATCACCCGCCAGACCGACGACGGCATCCAGCACATCACACAGCTCGGCACGGGCAATTACAACGAGAAGACGGCGAAGCTCTACACCGACCTGTCGCTTATCACGACAAGCCCCACGATCGGCCGCGATGCGACGGAGTTCTTCCGCAACATGGCGCTCGAGAACGTGTCGGACAACTACGACGTGCTGTGGGTGGCGCCCCTGCAGGTGAAGCCGCTCATCCTGAAAAACATCGACCACCAGATCGAACTTGCGCGCCGCGGCGAGCCGTGTGGGCTGTTCTTCAAGACGAACTCGGTCACCGACAAGGAGATCATCGACAAGATCGCCGAGGCATCGCAGGCGGGCGTGAAGACCGTCATGCTCGTTCGCGGGATATCGTGCCTGGTCCCAGGCGTGGAAGGCTACACTGAGAACGTGCGCGTCGTGTCCATTGTGGGACGCATGCTCGAGCATAGCCGCATCTACGGCTTCGGACCGCGCACGAACATGAAAATATACCTGGCGAGCGCCGACCTCATGACGCGCAACATGGACAAGCGCGTGGAAATCGCCTGGCCCGTGCTCGACGAGAAGCTGCGCGACCGCATTCTGTCCTACATCGATGTCTCGCTTTCCGACACGGCGAAACTGCGCGAGCTGCTTCCCAACCGTCGTTACACGCCGCTTGGGTTCTTCGCGCAGGTGAGCCCCGAGGGCAAGACGATTCGCTTCGACTCGCAGGTGCATTTCATGGACGAGGCGCGACTTAAGGCGCGCATGAGCACCGAGGTGGAAGTCGAGCGCGAGGTAGAGAAGCGCGAGGCGGCCGCGGTCGCGACGAACGTGGCACCAAGTGCGGGCACGGCAACTCCCGCGACCTCGGAGGCTGCCACAGTTCCTCCAGAGGCGATGAGCGCAACGAACAGCGCCGCTCCCGCTGACGCGGCTAGCGGCTCCCCTTCCGCTGACGCGACCGGCACCAGCGAGCCAGCGCTCGAGCCCGATGCCATCGAGCCCGCCGAGGAAGTGACGACCACGGCGATCTTGCCCCACATCGAGCAACCGCCGCACAAGCCAAGCCTGCTCGTGCGCGCACTTGCCGCAGCCATTCGCTTCTCCAACAGGAGGAAATAACGAAAGCGATTCCCAAAAAAGAGGGGGGCAGAACGTCCAGAGGAAGAGGCTTGCCAGGACTCTCCAAGGGAAAAGGCAACCGAGCCTGTCCACAAGAACAAAGAAAAGCCAGGGTGCGACTTCACATCGCCCCTGGCTTTTTCCTTGCTCGCAGGATACGGCGTACGACTCCCATGCAGGGCATGCTTCCTTCGCGATTCCGTGCACCTCGCGCAACTCGCACGCCGCACACACGCCCAGCACGCACCCCATACGCTAGAGCATCGCGAGCAGCTCCTCGTTGGTCGGGTTGTCGAGCGCGTCGATCAAATCGCGCACCTCCGCAAGCTGGCCTTCCACCTCGTCGAGCCGCGCCTGAATCCGCTCCTTCTCCGCGCGCGCGAACATACCCAAGCCAGCGAGCTGTTTGCGCAGCTCGTCCTCTTCGGCGCACAGGCGCTTGCCATCGGCCATGAGCTCCGCCCGATCAGCCTCGTGCGCCTCCTGAAACGCCGCCGAAAGCCGCGTGTGCTCGGTCTTCAGCACGACGCCCGCCCTTGCCGCCACCTCCTGCGTGAACGACTCGGGAAAACGCTGCACGATGCTCTCGGGAATCGAGGCCGCATCGAGGCTGGTGCATCCGCGAAACGCCCGCGGCTCGATCTCCTCCACACTCTCGGGGATCACAACCTCGCGAAGTGCTTGACATCCCGAGAAGGCCTCCTCCCCGATCACCTTCAACGTGCTGGGCAGCTCAATCCGCTCAAGTTCGGTACAGCTCGCGAACGCACGGCGCCCGATCGTCTCCAAGGCTCCAAATTGCACATCGATAAGCGAGGTGCAGCGCTGGAAGGCGTAGCGGTTGATTTCGGTCACCCCGGGCGCCACGACGCGGGAAAGCGAAGTTGCGCCTTGGAACGTGGCATCGTCGATACAGCCAAGCGTGTCGGCAAACGTTATCTCGCGCAGCGAGGTGCAGTGTTGGAAGGCGCGCTTTCCCACCATGGCGACATCGCCTGGAAAGTCGACCTGCACGAGGTTGCGGCAGCCGTCGAAAGCGGCATCCCCCACCTCGATGAGGCTTTGGGGGGCGCGCAAGGAGCGCACCTCGCCCTTGAAGCGAAACGCCTTCGCCCCGATGCCGACGACACCGTCGGGCAGCACGGCATCGATGCGCTCATCCGGCTCGTCGGGGGTGAACTTCGCGACTATGATCTCGTATGCCATGGGTCTCCCTCACCTCGCGCACCAGGAAAGAAATCGCCCCCGATGAACAGGGGCGATATGCGATATCTTCTAGATTTCGGCCTCAACTACAGCGGCGATCGCCTCGGCGTGGGCCTTCGCGGCGTCCGCGTCCTCCGCCTCGACCATCACGCGAACCACAGGCTCCGTGCCGCTTGGGCGCAGCAGCACGCGGCCCGAATCGCCAAGCGCTTCCTCGGCCTTCGCGACGGCGGCGGCGATAGCCTCGTTACCTTCAACCGCATGCTTGTCGCGCACCCGCACGTTGATAAGCGTCTGCGGGAACTTCTTCATGATGGAAACGACGTCGGCCACCGGCGTGCCCGCGCGCTTCACCGCCGCAAGGAACTGGCAAGCCGTCATAAGGCCGTCCCCCGTGGAGTTGTGCTCAAGCAGGATCATGTGGCCCGATTGCTCGCCGCCGATGGCGTAGCCCTTCGCGCGCATCTCCTCGAGAACATAGCGGTCGCCCACCTTCGTCTGCACGACAGTGATGCCGTTGTCGCGCATCGCATGGACAAACCCGAGGTTGCACATCACGGTGGACACGACGGTGTCCTCGGGCAGGCACCCGCGGCGCTTCATGTCGAGCGCGCACACGGCCTCGACCATATCGCCGTCGATCTCGGTGCCGTCGGGCGTCATGAGCATCACGCGGTCGGCATCGCCGTCGTGCGCCACGCCGACGTCTGCACCGCTTTCGCGCATAAGCTGGGCAAGCGGTTCGAGATGGGTGGAACCGCAGTTCACGTTGATGTCGGTGCCGTCGAAGTCCTCGTTGATGGCGATGACCTCCGCTCCCAAGCGGCGGAAGGCCTCAGCGCTCGTGAGCGACGAGGCGCCATGCCCCGTGTCGAGCGCGATGCGCATGCCCGAGAAGTCGATGCCCTGCGCGCGCACGCTCTGAACAGCATGCTCGATGTAGATCTCGCAGGCCTCGTCAACGGGAAGGGCAACGCCCACCTCGTCGCCAGGAAGCATCGCGGCGGCGTCCTCGCCCTCCGCACCCTCTTTGGCTCGAGCAGCAGCACCCTCGAGGCCGCCCTGCTTGATGAACTCCTCGATCTTATCTTCCACCTCGTCGGGAAGCTTGTAGCCCTCGGCGTCGAAGAGCTTAATGCCGTTGTACTCCGGCGGGTTATGCGAAGCGGAGATCACCGCACCGCCGTCGGCGTGCAGCTCGCGCACGAGCAGCGCAACCGCAGGCGTGGGGATGATCCCCACCGAAAGCTCGGTCCCTCCCGCGCTCATGATGCCGGCGGCAAGCGCCGATTCCAGCATGTCGCCCGACAGGCGGGTGTCCTTGCCGACCACGATGTTCTTGCCGAGGAACACGGCCGCAGCCTGTCCCAAACGATAGGCAAGCTCGCAGGTGAGCTCGGTGTTCGCGACTCCGCGGACACCGTCGGTTCCAAATAGACGTGCCATAGGCTACTTACCCCTTTTAACGTGGCCTTGCTTGAGGCGAACCGCCCCCGAAGGTCGCTCTTCGTCGGTCATGCGCTCGTTGAGCTCGGCGGCGAACTCATCCAAGTCGATGCCATAACGCTCGAGCACAACAAGAAGATGATACACTACGTCTGCCGCCTCATAGCGCAGGTGGTCGGTGCACGCATCAACGCGCTCGCCCGCGGCTGCGACCAGCGCTTCATGGCCGTGCGCGTGGTGCTCCATAGCCCGCAACATCACGAGCTCGGACTCGACGTCCTTGGCGGCAAGCCCCACTTCCCCAGCCTCTTCCATCACCTTCTTGAGCGGCTTGTCGGCCGGCCCATAGAGAAGCTGGTGCGTGTAGCTTTCCTCGCCCGCATCCCGGCGCGCGCGAATCGTCGCAGCGAGCGCCTCGATTGTGGTTGCGATCTGCGAAGACGGGGCAACCTCGCCTTCGGGGACATACGTTTTCTCAGACATATGCGCCTTTCCTTGACCTGACGCCCCATGCGGATTGCGAGGGGGACAATCCCCCTATCCGCGAGGCTTCCTTGTCCTACACGGGAAAATGACGAGAGGCCCCGAGGTACCCAGGATCGCTCGTGCGCACGCTTGCGTACTTGGAAGGTACGCGCCGCGATGCGCAGGGGCAAAGCTGAGTGCCTCAGGGCCTCACAGCGTCAAGTGGATCCGCCGCCCGTGGGGGCGGCGGAGTGATTATTCCTCGTCCTCGTCGGAATCGTCGGAATCTTCCTCGTCATCGGCGTGCTTCAAGCTGAAGCCGAAGTTGCCGACCGACCCGAGCAGCTCGTCGAGCTCCTCGAGGTTGCGATGGTAGCTGCGCGGAGGCAGCGCCTCGCCGAGCATGTCCTCGCCTTCTGTGTTGAACGTCGCCGGCTCGTCGCCGCCGATGAGAATGTTGTCGTCGGGGCTGAAGACCATGTCGAGCAGCTGGCTCATGTCGTCGGAGGATGCCGAAAGGTCGTCCTCGATGACATAGAGCAGGTCGTGCTCCTTCAGGCCCTCCTTGAGCTCCTCGATCGCCTTCACGCCGATGCCCTCGATGCGAAGGAGATCCTCCTCGGTGTGGCCCACCAAATCGGCGACCGTCTCGATGCCCGCCTCGCTGAACTTGTTGGCCCAACGCTGCGAAACGCCCAGGTCGTCGAAGATGTACAGGCGCGCATCCTCGTCGGAAAGCTGCGGACCGCGATGCCCGAGTGACAGGCCCGAGTAGTAGTTGCCGTAGCTCGACCCCATGGAGTTGAGGTAGCCATCGCCGTCGAGCGACCAATCCTGCGGCTGCGGCAGAAGCTCTTCCACCTCGCGCAGCGCGTCGGGAGCGGTGTCCGGCAGCGTATCGCCGATAACCTTGCCCGTCGGGCGGCCCTTGTAGGTAAGGCCCACCTCGCGGTAGCGCTTAAGGCCGGTGCCAGCGGGAATCGGCTTGCCGATGATGACGTTCTCCTTCAGGCCAACCAAGTGGTCGGTCTTGCCCTCGATGGCGGCATCGGTGAGAACCTTGGTGGTCTCCTGGAACGATGCAGCCGACAGGAACGAGTCGGTGGCGAGCGAAGCCTTGGTAATACCCAAAAGCAGCGGCTGGCCGACCGGCGGGTTCTTGCCCTCGGCAATCAGAGCGTTCGCCTCGTTCTCGAACTCGTAGCGGTTGACCTGGCGGCCCGGGAGGAACTCGGAATCGCCCGCGTCGAGCACGGCCACCTTGCGCAGCATCTGGCGCGCGATGACCTCGATGTGCTTGTCGTTGATGTCTACGCCCTGGGACACGTACACGCCCTGGACCTGGGCAACGATGTAGCGAAGCGTCGTGTTGGGGTCGGTCAGGCGCAGCAAGTCGTGCGGGTTCACCGAACCCTTGGTGAGCTGCTGGCCAACCTTGACCTCGCCGCCGTCTTCCACGCCGGGGAACAGCGTCGCGCGAGCGGAAACGACGTACTCGCGGTAGTTGCCTTCCTGGTCGTGGATCGTGAGCGTCTTGGACGACTTGTCACCGGAAACCTGCAGCGTGCCGGAGATCT
This sequence comes from Coriobacteriia bacterium, assembly GCA_030540225.1. Classification (GTDB taxonomy): domain Bacteria; phylum Actinomycetota; class Coriobacteriia; order Coriobacteriales; family Eggerthellaceae; genus Ellagibacter. The sequence goes on from JAUNWQ010000002.1 coordinate 53,638, forward strand.
CGGCGAGGACGGCCTGGCCCTTCGGCTTGCGCGCCTCGAAAAGTTCCTGAACACGCGGGAGGCCCTGCGTGATGTCCTCGCCCGCGACGCCGCCGGCGTGGAAGGTACGCATCGTAAGCTGCGTGCCCGGCTCGCCGATGGACTGAGCTGCGATGATGCCGACTGCCGTGCCGATATTGACCGGGCGCGCCGTCGCGAGGTCCCAGCCGTAGCACTTCTGGCATACACCGTGCTCGGCATGGCAGGTCATGACCGTGCGGATGGTCACTTCCTCGATACCCGCAGCCGCCATCTCGGCCAGCTGGTCCATGGACGAGATGTAGTTGTCGCCCTCGAGGACCACCGTGCCGTCGGTACCCACAGCGGACTCGAGCAGGCAACGGCCGATGAGGTTCTCGTCGAGCTCGCCCTTCTCGTTGTACAGCGGGTAGGGCACGCCCTCGGCGGTGCCGCAGTCGATCTCGCGGACGATGACTTCCTGCGCGACGTCGACGAGACGACGCGTGAGGTAGCCGGAGTCAGCGGTACGAAGCGCCGTGTCGGCCATGCCCTTTCGAGTACCGTGCGTGGAGATGAAGTACTCCAACACCGACAGGCCCTCGCGGAAGTTCGACTTAACCGGAATGTCGATCGTCTGGCCCTTCGTGTCGGCCATGAGGCCGCGCATGCCTGCGAGCTGGCGAATCTGCTTGATGTTACCACGAGCACCGGAGTCGGCCATCATGTAGATGGGGTTGTAGTGGTCGAAGTTGGCCGACATCGCGTCGCCGACCTTCTCGTTCGCATCGGTCCAGATGTCGACGACCTGCTTGTGACGCTCTTCGGGGCTCATGAGACCCATCTCGTAATCCTCGTCGATGGCGTCGACCTTGGCCTCGGCATCGTCGAGAATCTCCTTCTTGTTGGGCGGCACCGTCGCGTCGTACACCGAAACGGTAATGCCCGCGAGCGTGGCGTAATGGAAGCCCGTCTCCTTCAGACCGTCGAGGATCGGCGGCACGTCGGCGAGGTCGTAGCGGTTGCACACGTCCTCGACCAAGCGGCCGATTTCCTTCTTGTTCATCTGGTAGTTCATGAACGGATAGTCGTCCGGGAAGACGTTGTTGAAGATGATGCGGCCGATGGTCGTCTCGAGGCGCGTGCCAGCCTTGTGCTCCTCATAGGTGTGGAACGCGGTGGCAACCTGGGTGTCCTTCGAAAGGCGAACCCAGATCTTGGCCTGCAGGTCGACGTCGGCATGAGCGTCGTGCGCGTTCACGGCGTCCGCGAAGTTCACGAACGCGCGACCCTCGCCCGGGAAGTTGTCGCGAGCGGCGGTCAGGTAATACACGCCGATGATCATGTCCTGCGTCGGCACGGTCAGAGGACGACCATGAGCAGGGGATTTGATATTGTTGGCGGAAAGCATGAGCACGCGCGCCTCGGCCTGAGCCTCGGCTCCCAGAGGAACGTGCACAGCCATCTGGTCGCCGTCGAAGTCAGCGTTGAACGCCGTGCAGACGAGCGGATGGAGCTTGATGGCCTTGCCTTCGACGAGCACCGGCTCGAACGCCTGGATGCCCAGACGGTGCAGGGTAGGTGCGCGGTTCAAAAGCACGGGATGCTCGACGATGACTTCCTCGAGAACGTCCCACACGTAGCTCGCGCCACGATCGACAGCACGCTTCGCAGCCTTGATGTTGGCAGCGTATTCGAGCTCGACCAGGCGCTTCATGACGAAGGGCTTGAACAGCTCGAGGGCCATCTGCTGCGGCAGGCCGCACTGATGCAGCTTGAGCGACGGGCCGACGACGATAACCGAACGGCCGGAGTAGTCGACGCGCTTGCCGAGCAGGTTCTGGCGGAAGCGGCCCTGCTTGCCCTTGAGCATGTCGGAGAGCGACTTCAGCGGACGGTTGCCCGGACCCGTGACGGGGCGGCCGCGGCGACCGTTGTCGAAGAGGCTGTCGACCGCTTCCTGGAGCATGCGCTTCTCGTTGTTCACGATGATCTCGGGGGCGCCGAGGTCGAGCAGGCGCTTCAAACGGTTGTTGCGGTTGATCACGCGACGGTACAGATCGTTCAGGTCGGACGTCGCGAAGCGGCCGCCGTCGAGCTGCACCATCGGGCGCAGGTCGGGCGGGATGACCGGGATGACGTCCAAGATCATGTCGGAGGGCTTGTTGTCGGACTTCAGGAACGCGTCGACGACCTTCAGACGCTTGATCGCCTTCGCACGCTTCTGGCCCTTGCCGTTGGCGATGGTGTCGCGCAGCTCTTCGGCGGCCTCTTCGAGGTCCATTGCATCAAGCAGGTCGCGCACCGCCTCGGCACCCATGCCGCCGGTGAAGTAGTTCTTGTAGTTCATGCGCATCTCGCGATAGAGCGCCTCTTCGGGAACGAGCTGCTTGGGCTCGATCTTCATGAAGGCCTCGAAGGCGTCCTGACGCAGCTGCTTGCGCTCGATGAACTCCTCGTGGATATCGGCGATCTCGGCCTCGACCTCTTCGGGGGTCAGGCGCTCGTCCTCGTCGATCTCGTCGACGAAGTCGTCGTCTTCCGGCACGTAGTCGGTGCCCAGTCGGCGCGTCGCCTCGATGAGGCGGTCGCGCTCGGCGTCGAGTTCCTCGAGGTCGGCGGCAAGCTCGTCACGGAGCTCGTCAGCGTCCTCGTCGCGGCCTTCCTTGTCGACCGAAGTGATGATGGAGCTGGCGAAATACAGCACCTTCTCCAGCTCTTTCGGCGGGATGTCGAGCAGGTAGCCAAGACGGCTCGGGCTGCCCTTGAAGTACCAGATATGGGACACGGGCGCAGCGAGCTCGATATGGCCCATGCGCTCGCGGCGAACCTTGCTGCGGGTCACCTCGACGCCGCAGCGCTCGCAGACGATGCCCTTGAAGCGAACGCGCTTGTACTTGCCGCAGGCGCACTCCCAGTCCTTGGTAGGACCGAAGATCTTCTCGCAGTACAGGCCGTCCTTTTCGGGCTTGAGCGTGCGGTAGTTGATGGTCTCGGGCTTCTTGACCTCGCCGTGCGACCAGCTGCGGATATCGTCGGCGCTCGCGAGGGAGATGCGAAGCGCGTCGAAGTTGTTCACGTCGAATTCGGTCATCTCTTACTCCTCTCCACCGATAAGGTCGTTGGTCGTATCGTCATTAGATGAATCGCCCATCAATTCTCCCAGTTCAGCTGCGATGTCATCGAGAGCCTTGTCAGACTCTTCCTCAGAAAGCTTCGCGTCCGCGGCAATCGCATCGAACAGCGCCTGATCCGAATCGTCGTCCTTCTTCTCGACGACGCCTTCGTCCTCGCTAATCGGCTGCATGTCGTGGCCCTCGAGCTCGACGTTCAAGCACAGCGACTTCATTTCCTTCACGAGAACCTTGAAGCTCTCCGGCACCTCCGCGGGCGGGATGTTCTCACCCTTGACGATGGCCTCGTAAGACTTCACGCGGCCGGCGGTGTCGTCGGACTTCACGGTCAAGATTTCCTGCAGCACGTTGGAAGCGCCGTACGCGTAGAGCGCCCACACTTCCATCTCGCCGAAGCGCTGGCCGCCGAACTGGGCCTTGCCGCCGAGGGGCTGCTGGGTGATGAGGCTGTAGGGGCCGGTCGAGCGGGCGTGGATCTTGTCGTCGACCATGTGGCCCAGCTTCAGGATGTAGGTCTGGCCGACCGTGATCGGCTCGCGGAACTTCTCGCCCGTGCGGCCGTCATAGAGCCAGGTCTTGCCGGTGCGGGACAGCTGCGGGACGAACTCGTCGCGCGCCAGGTCACCGTACTTGGCATGGTTGATGTTGATGAGGTTCTTGTTCGCATGCTCGATGGCGTCGGAGATTTCCTCCTCGGTCGCACCGTCGAAGACAGGCGTCGCCACGAACTGCGGGCCGGCAACCGGCTTGTCGGTGTCCTCGTCAGACCAGCCCCACTTGGCAGCCCAGCCGAGATGGTTCTCGAGCAGCTGGCCGACGTTCATACGGGAAGGAACGCCGAGGGGGTTGAGCATAACGTCGATCGGGGTGCCGTCGGCGAGGTAGGGCATGTCCTCCACCGGAAGCACGCGGGAGATGACGCCCTTATTGCCGTGGCGGCCGGAAAGCTTGTCGCCCTGCTGGACCTTACGCTTCTGAGCCACGAAGATGCGGATAAGCTCGTTCACGCCAGGGGCAAGCTCGTCGCCTGCCGCGCGGCTGAAGCGGTGGATACCGATCACGCGGCCGCCGGAGCCATGGGGCACCTTAAGCGACGTGTCGCGCACCTCGCGGGCTTTCTCGCCGA
>JAUNWQ010000061.1 GCA_030540225.1 Coriobacteriia bacterium
GAACCTCCTCCACGATGTACATGCCCTTGAGCGCATCGAGATAGGCGCGCACCCGCCCCTCGTCGATCACGCTGAGCGGGTTCTCCTCGGCGCCGAACATGTCGGTGATTATCGTCTTATACGTTGCAGCTTGCCCCAGGTTCCGCGCGAGGGAGGCGGCGAGCCTGCGAGCGATATCGGGATCGAGGCCGAGCGCAGGAACGCTCACGCCAAGCGCCGCCGTAACGTACTCGCGGGCAATAAGCTGCGCCGCGTCGACTTCCATGTCGACGGCCTCCGGCCAGCCGCCTCGACAGGCAGCTTCGACAAGCCCCACCGTGTCGCGCTCGGCAACGCACGGCGTGAATTCGCCGTCGAACAAACCCGAAAGGCTGACCTGCCCGCTCGATTCCCCGGACTCGAGCAAGCTCATGGGGCTCATGCGAACGCGTCCAATCCGCCCAGCGCCGCTATGCGCGGGCCCCTGCTCGCCCTGGCGGGCTGCGGGCGTCGAGGACCCTGTAAGTATGAAAGCGCCGCGCGTCCCGCGCGCCCGGTCGACCTCATGGCGGACGCAATCCCAGATGGCGGGGACGCGCTGCCATTCGTCGATTACATGAGGGCGAGCCCCCATCAGCATCATGGACGGGTCGGCGCGAGCCAAATCCAAATTCTCGTCAACATAGGAAACCGAGGCTCCGTGCATAAGGGCCGACCACGTCTTGCCGCACCACTTCGTTCCCGCTATCTCGACAGCCCCAAACGCCTTCAGGTACCGCTCGATTTGCGCGTCGGCAACGCGCGGCATATATCCCTCAGGCTTTTCGAAGTTCGCTCCCATAGCGCCTTCCCCTCACTCGCAACATTGATGAAAGTGTAGCGTCTTCCCAGAGTCGCGAGGGCGCTGATTCGGATTTTCTCATCAATTGTATTCGGAAATTCCTCAAACTGCGATTCGGATTTTCATATTTTTGACATTCGAATTTTCCCTTATGATGCGATATTTAATGAATTGAATAACATATCAAACAGCGAAAACGCTCGTTGCACCATGGAAGGCAAAGCAAACCACCTACAAGATAAAGACCATAGCCTTGCGTGGTCTCTCGCCCTTGCGCAGCCCGCAACGTCGCACGTCTCACAACCCTTCGTCCCAGCCCCCTTCCCCTTCAAAAAATCGAATAGCTCCCTTTTATTTCGGGAATATGCTTCTTGAAAAAGTGCGATTTTTCTTATGTCCCCTCATCGGAATAGACTTAATCCCGTGAAGCGTCGAGCAAAAGGGAGAAGGGAGAAGCTCGTCGCTCCACGGCGGACAAGCACTTGCAATCTTTTTCGCCAACATATGACTTCACCTTGATGTTCTTGAGGGGGAGGGGGAACAATGAACGAAAAGCGGTTCACGATTTCGGAAGTCATCGACTCTTTCGGAATCACAAAGCACTCCTGGGTTCTCTTTATCATTCTGTCGCTCGCCCAGGTGCTCGATGGCTATGATTTCATGATCATCAACTCGACAAACTTATTCGTCGCCCACACATTCTGGCCGAACGACCCGAACCCGGGAGCGCTCATGGGGTCGCTCACCACATGGGGCCTGCTCGGCATGGTCATCGGCGGCGCATTCGGCGGCATCCTTTCCGATAAAATCGGACGGAAGAAAGTCCTTATCGGCGCTGTCGCCTTCTACGGAGTCTTCACGCTCCCTCAAGCATTTGCAAGCGACCTTACCATGTTCGCAGCATTCCGCCTAATTGCAGGCTTGGGCGTCGGCTCCTGCATCCCTGTCGTATACACGGTCTTTTCCGAGGTCATGCCCTCGAACCGCCGCGGCTTTTTCATCACCTGCGGCGGCGCCTGCATGGTCGGCGGCTGGGTTATCGCGGGCCTCGTGGCCAATCCCATCTGCAACGCCACGACTCCGCTTCTGGGCGGCTTTACTGAGATGGTCACCTACACGAACGCTGACGGCACAACTGCCACGATGTTCTCCAACTGGCGCCTTTGCTACCTGATCGGCGGCATCCCCGTCCTGTACGCGATTTTCCTCGCGTTCGCCATGCGCGAGACCGCGCACTGGTACGCCAACACTGGGCAGACTGAGAAGGCCGTCGAAGTCCTCGCCGAGTTCGAGATGAAGTCCGTCGGCACCTCGACCAAGAGGGACCCGAACGCGATCATCATCCCGCCTCGTCCCGAGAAAACTACGCCGAACGTGCTGTTCTCGAAGAAGTTCATCGTCGGCACGAGCGCCATCTGGACCGTCTGCTTCGTGGGCCAGTTCTGCGTATACGGCATGAACGCCTGGCTTCCGACCTGGTTCAAGAGCATCGGCTACTCCGCCTCCGACGCCGTCGCGCTACAGACGTGGAACAACGTCGCGGCAATCATCTCGAACTGCCTCGTCGGGTACGTTTCCGACACGATGGGCAGGAAGAAATGCCTCATCTTCGCCTGGATTCTCTGCATCGTCGTCATCATCGCCTGCTCGCTGTTCGTGACGCCCGATAGTTTCATCATCTGCGCTGTGCTCATGCTCGCCTTCGGGTTCGCGCTCAACTTCGCCATCTCGGCCATCTACCCGCTTATGCCCGAGCAGTATCCGACGGCCATCCGCAACACGGGCACCGCGTGGTGCCAGGCGTTCGCTCGCTTCGGCGGGTCGGCATCCTCCATCGTTCTTGGCGGCATCGCCACGATGGCGATTTTCCAGACAGGCGGGACGACCAACTGGTCGAGCGTCGTGCTCACCCTGATCATCCCCTTCGCGCTCGGCCTCATCTGCACGCTCGTCTTCGTGCGCGACACCTACGGGAGATCACTCGATACGCTCACCAGCGAGAACAGCGGAAGCAGCGACTCGGGCACCGTCCCATTCGCTATCATGATGTGCATCGTCGTCATTCTGTTCGCACTTTGCATCATCTGTCCGCTTGCTATTCCGAATTGGTCGAAGCTTCCTATCGCGCTTCCACTCATGGCATGCGGCATGCTCCTGCCATTCCTATTCTTTTTCATCCTCGGAGGCAAGCAGCTTATCGCCGAGAAGGCGAAGAAGTAGTAAGCAACACGAGCGCGCAGAACTTAGGGACCTGCGCACGCCTCATGCGAGCGCATGCCTCATAGAAATCCACGCCCGACGTCAGGGGAGCCTCAATCGCAGGCTCCCCTTTTGCAGCTTCGAGCCTTCACGCAGCTGACCCTACTCGAACCTCAACGGGGGATTCGGCATCGCCTCGATGCGTGAGACGAGCTCCGCCAGAACCGGATTGTCGTTATCTTTTCGGTACATAAGCTGCAAAGGCATGCAGAAATCGTCACCCGTCACATCGAGCACGCGGCAGAAGGGCTTGATTCCCTCGGGAATTCGCGCACCGAAGTTCGACCCCACGACAAGCACCATGTCTCCGAGGCCCGCGCACAGGGCGAACAGCTCGGGGATGCTCGAGCAGAGGCACGAACGGGTCTTGGGGGTGAAACCGTGGCGCTCGCACGCCTCCTCGATATAGCACCATGACCTGCTCAGATAGATTCCCTCGTACTTGACGAAGGTCGATTTCTTAAGATCGCTCACTCCGATTCGGTCTTTCGACGCTAACGGATTCCCCGCATCGACGATCGCAGTCAGCTTCAGGTCGGCGACTCGCAGCACCTCAACGTTGCTGCCCTCGGGCATCTCGTCTACTGGAGCGGGATCGAATACAATGTCGACGTCTCCCGACTCGAGCATCTCCGCCGGATTTTTGTTGTATCGGCGCTTCACCTCGAGGCAATTCGCGCCATATTCGCTGTTGAGTAGCGAGATAAGGAATCCGAGAACCTCCGTTGAAGGGCCCTCATCCGTCAGGTCGCTAATCGATAAGTGAGCGGGCGGGTGGCGTCGCAGATAGTGCGCCTTGCTATCGAGCTCCTCCATCGCCTCGATCGCGCGGTACGCCAAAGGAAGCAATTCGGCACCGCATTTCGTCAAGCGCAGTGAGTTCCCGTCGCGCTTGAACAGCTCGAGCTTGAGCTCCTTCTCGAATTGGCTGATGTGCTTGCTCAGGGACGGCTGGCTCATGTTGAGCGCACGCGCCGTCTCCGTGTAGTTGAGCCGCTTCGCAAGTTCCGTGAACTCGATAACATAGTTGGCGTTCAGCATATGCGCCCTCCCCTGCTGTGCGTTTTCGCATGCTCATAGCATAGCGCATTCGAATGCGGCGCAGCCTTCAGCCCCTTTATTCTGGGGCTCTTATTCCCAAATCGAATTCTATCTATTCGGATTGCGAAGGCGGCGAATGATATTCCGAATTCGCAATCGTCATAAAACGAATTTCACGCATACCGCCTGTGGGTATTATGATGCATTCAGCAAGTGCATCATGTCCGCCTCTTTCTGAGCCACTACAGCCACCCCTCACGGTGCCTGCCGCGGCAGCGTTGTGTAAAGCGACGATCACCAGCCGTTTCAGATGGAGGACATAATGAAAGATCAAACCATCATCGATTTTCACGCGCATCTCGGCGACATATTCAAAGATGCGCACAACGTCATCTACAAGTTGGGTCTCAAGCCCGCCGATATGCCCGACCCGTTCACCGTCAGGGAAGAGCGAGGGTTCAAAGGGCCGTTCATCACGGAGGACACCGATGAAGCGCTGCGCGAGTTCATCGACGTGAACCACGAGCGCTGCCGGACGAACACGCTTGAGAACATGCAGCGAGAAATGGACGAGTGCGGCATCGACTACGTCTGCGTGCTGCCGATCATGCCCGCCTTGTCGTTCGAAGATTACGAGGTCGCCCATATGGTCGAGCCGCGTTGCATCCCGTTCACCTGCATCGACTACCGGCTCGGCAAGGACGCCGGGAAAAAGCTGCTCGAAGATTCCGAGAAGGGCGCCTATGCCCTCAAGCTCCACCCGATTTTGAGCAAGCGCGCCCTTGACGACCCCCTGACCGAAGAAGCGCTGCGCTATTGGGCGAAGACGGGAAAGCCCGTGACGTCGCATTGCGGCGCGGGGATGTACTACTACCCCGAGATTAACGATCAGTATGCGACGCCCGAGTTCGGCGACCTTGCCCATCTGGTCGAATGCGCAAGGCGTCATCCTGAAATCAACTTTGTGGCGGCTCATTGCGGCGGAACCGCGGCGGGCAACATCGAGCGGCTCGCGAAATTGTCCCAAGGGCTCGACAACGTGTACGCCGACACGTCCTTCCGGTCGCACGAGGACATTGAGCTTATGATCGAGCTGCTCGGGCGCGAGAGAATCATGTTCGGCACCGACTATCCGTTTGGAAGCTACAAACGCCAGGTCGAGCAAGTGATGATCGCCACAGAAGGAGACCCAAAGCTGCGAAACCTCGTCTTCTTCGAGAACGCCAACCGTCTTCTTCGTATTGTGTAAGGAGGGTTTGGGAGGGGGAAGCCAATTCGGAATTTCCCCCTCCCGCTATTCGGATTTTCATACTGAAGAGATTCGGATTTTGCTGTCTGTTTCATTCGGAATTTCTTTGTCAAACGGAACGAGCATGAAACAGAGCGAGGAAACAGCAAGAAGGATTTCCACAGCAGCTCCAAGCCCCTTCATATCCCAAATAGCGAAAACGCCCTCCGACGAGGGCGTTTTCGTGTGAAGGCAAGCCTATCGAATCCTCAAGCAAGCTTGCCTTCTATCCCACCATGCGAATGGGATGCACTCGGAGACGACCGACGACGCCTTCCCTTAAATCATCTCGCCCGTCGAGAAGCTCCTCGGCGCGAGCGGGCAAAGGCGACGCCCGCTCCCGAGGCAACGAGGACAGCAAGAGCTGCCTGCGCCAGGGGCGCATCGCCCGTCTTCGCCAAGCTCTCCGATTCTGGCTTTCCCCCAGCAGAAGGAGCGGGATCGTCCGTTACGGCTACCCACGCGGTGCCCTCCCTCTCCGAAATCGCCACATGAGCTGCAAGGTCGGCAGAAACGTCAACGCCCAAAGCCAGTCTGCCATCGGAGTAAACCAAAAGCGTTACGGGATCGAGCACTTGGTAGCCAGCGGGCGCCGAGACTTCTCTCAAGACATAGCGCTCCCCTTCATCTGAGCCGATGAGCTGCAGGCCGGAGAAGAGAACGCCAGCGCTGTCGGAGACGAATGACTTGCTCGTGGAGCCGTCGGGGAAGCTCCCCTCAAGAGAGAACTGCGCCCCAGAGAGCGCACTGCCCCCCTCGTCAAGCTTTACAGCACCCACCTTGAGTGGGTCATCGACAGCGATGATGCACGCCTTACCCATATTGTTCGAAAAGGTCCACCCTGCCTGAGATGCATCTGGAGCGGGCGAGCTTTCCCCTTCGCCAACGGAAGGCCCCGCAGATATCGTACCGTCAGGGTTTACCGTAAAGGCGAACGTCTCCTCTATGAGCTTGTAACCCTTGGGAGCCCGCGTCTCCGCAAGATCGTAGGAACCACCTGCGACCAATTGGGCAATGCAGGAAACAACTCCCCTCTCATCGGTCTCGAATTCCTTCGGCATTGTCGTGCCATCAGCGAAGGCGAATCTTTCTTTCGGCGTTATCGTGAAGCGAGCCCCCTTCATAGCGCTGTCAGCAGAGCCATTGGACGCTTTCTTTTGGATCGCAAGCTCGATAGGATAATCCTCAGCGGAAACCACAATGCTGCCTTCGCCCACCACCGAGTACCCCGCATCGGCGGATTGGCCAGCCGCGGGAACAAGAGATCCGTCCGTCGCCACGGTGAACGCAAACGCCTTGGCATTGATCCTATACCCTTCGGGCGCTTGAGTCTCGGTGAGCGTGTATACGGTTTTACCGTCGGCAATCAAAAGCCCCTTGTCAAGCTCGGCCATTCCGTTGGAATCGGTCGTCATGCTACGCTCAGCCGTCCCATCCGCAAACACGCCCGAAAGAAGGAAACTCGCGTTTTCCAGCTTTTCCAGCGCATTGAGGGAAGACACCTTCTGCACGTACATCCTGGTGGGATCGTCCCACACTTCGCCCGTGAAAACCGTGATGACGGTTGTGCCCACTTCAGAAGTGGTTGCCTTGAACTCGACGGGCACGCTTCCTTGTGCCTTCATGGTCCCGTCGGCTGCCACCTCGACGGTAAGCGACGCGCCGGGAACCGTGTATCCTGCAGGCGCCGATACCTCGGTTATCTCGTAGCAGCTGCCCGCGACAAGCTGACCACTCAGTGAGGTTTTGCCGTCCGCCCCGGTCGCGGCCAACACCTTCGACTCGGTCGTTCCATCCGCAAACGAGGACCCCCCAACGGGCGTTACCTTAAACACGGCACCAGCCAGAAGCTTCTCGCCAGCCTCGTCTTTCTTGACCAGGGAAAGCTCAATGGGATCGTCAACCGCCTGCACCGAGACGGCGTCTTCGGCAATGCTCATCGAGCCGTTGACGAACGACGACCCCTCCGCATCGACCTGCTCGATGGTTCCATCAGCGTTTACCCTGAAGGACAACGTGCCCTCGATCAGCTTATAGCCAGCAGGTGCGGCCGCTTCCCAAAGCTGGTAGACGTTGCCCGCCACGAGATGCCGAAGCGTGCACGTACCCCCTTCCATGGAAAGTTCCCTTACGGTTTCCTCGCCCGCTTCGCCATCGGCAAAGACTCCCTCTATGCGGAAAGTGGCACCAGCAAGTGCCTTATCCGGGGTATCCGTTCCTTTGTCCGAGCCGTACTTAACAAGCTCAATCTCAATCGGCTGGTCAACGGCAACGATAGCGAGATGACTTCCAAGCAGGCGATACTCCCCGTTGCTTGCCGACGAAGCGTCGAAGCCTCCCTCATACACTCGCCCATCATCGGCGACCGTGAATTTCAGGCTGCCCTCGATCAGCTCATAGCCAGCAGGCGCCTTGGTCTCCGTAAGGGTATATGTCTGCCCCGTGGCAAAGTGAAGGGAGCTCACCTCGTCGACACTCAAACCTTCGAATGTACGCTGCTCCAAAACGCCGCTCGTCGCATCCTTGGCGAAAGAGCCCTCGACCGTGAATTCCGCGCCCGTCAGACGAGCATCCCCGTTGTCGGCGCCCAGCTTTGCCAGCTGAAGGCTCACCGCATCATCGGTCTTGGTTATCGTCACCGTTTGCCCGTTCAAAACGCCGAACCCATGATCCGCCTGAGGCGAGAGCGCCTCGACCGTGCCATCTTCTTTTACCGTAAATTCGAACAGCGAGTCATCGAGAATATAGCCTGCGGGTGCCTGTGTCTCCTTAAGCGTATAGCGGGCGCCGGAGAGCAGACCGTCAACGAGAACCGTCCCGTCCAATCCCGTGGTAAAGGGCCTCGTTACCTGCTCGATTTCGCCGTCTTGGTTTCGGAACTCGCCCTCAATGGAGAAGGTCGCGTTCCCAAGATTCAGGTCAGTTGAGCTCTTCTTCGCAAGCACAACCTCTATCGGCGTGTCAACCGCAGTGACGATTGCTCCACCATCGGCTAGCCTCCAACCGGCGGGGAGGGCCCCAATCGGCTCGATTCCCCCGCTCGCCGTGACCTTGAACGTCGCTTTGGGGAGCTTCTCGTATCCGATAGGCGCTTTCGTCTCTTCGATGGTATACACGTTGCCCGCGATCAAGAGCCCCTTAGCAACGACGGAAGCGCCATCGCCTTCGGGGGCTATAGTCATCTCTGTGGCGCCGCCCGCGAAAACGCCCGTTATCTTGAACTCCGAGCCAAGAAGCGGATTGCCGTTCTGGTCGCGCTTGTACACGATGATGCTCGTAGGCTCGTCCTTAACCGTGAGAACGCTTGCGCTCCCGTCGGAAGAGAGATCCCAGCCCTCGGGAAGCGCACCGCCTGCACAAGCGGCAACGCCGTCATCGGAAATGACAATCTCGATCTCGCTCGTTTCGGGAAGCGAGAATCCTTCAGGTGCCTTAGTTTCGGCGACAAGATAGCTGTTGCCCGCAATGAGCTGACCCTTAAGGGAAGTCGAGCCCGAAACGGGCTGTGCGCTGCCAGAGGCATCCGTTTCGAATTCCTTTGAAGCTGAGCCGTCGGCGAAAGCCGACCCCTCCTTCGGCACAACCCTGAACTGCGCGCCCGCAAGCACAACCGTTCCACTCGGGTCGGTCTTGCGAATGCTGAAGTCGATTGGGGAGTTGGCGACCCGCCCAACGGCGATCGGGGTCGTCAGCGTCGCCTCGACGTTCTCGGCGCTCACTGTCGCTTCTCCGGAAACCGCCCACTGCCCATTCTCGACGCCCGCATAGCCCGCAGCCGCCTTCGTCTCCACGAAGCGATACGTGCCCCACGGTAAATTGGAAACAAGCAGTGCCCCCCTCTCGTATGAGGCGCTGCCCTCCGCCTGCGCAGCCTCGGTCAGCGAGACGATCGACCCGTCGTCGGCAACGTTCGCTCGATACGACTTACCGGAAACGATTCCCCCGGCAACGACTGCCCATGTTCCATCGGAGCCCTTCTGCTCCAGGGCAAACTCCGCCCCTGCGATACTGCTTCCAGTCGCAGAGTCAATCTTTTCCATGTGGATCGCGCCATGCAGCGGCGTGTTTGAGAGCTTTCCGTCAGTGCCCAGCGAAAGCGTGGCGCCGTTATTGTCGTTGTCGACCGTAAACTGTATAGGTGCCTCATCGCCCAGGAAATATCCCAAGTTGCGCGTTTCCACCAGAATATAGGAACCTTTCTTGAGCCCGGTCAGCTTGAGCATTCCTCCCTCAGCGGCAGAACTTGACTCGACCTTGGACCCGGTCGCGTCAAGCGCATAGGTCTTACCCGATTCGAGCCCAGAAGCTATGAGGCTGCCACCTTCCGTACCATCGTCTCGGCTCAAAGTGAACTGAGCGCCGGAAATCGCTGCCCCCGTTTCCGAGTTTACTTTCTCAAGTTTTGCAGCAGCGTTGAACTCGTCGTTTTCCGCATTCAGTTTCACAGAGGGCTGCGACGTTTCAGTTTGGGCAATCTCAAACGCAAAGTACTTTCCTTGCGCATCGACCGTGTTGCTCGACGTCCCCGTCTCTATGAAGTAATAGCTCCCTTCCGGCAGGCCATCGCTCGCACGCTGGTAGTACTTCGCAAATTCGGCGAACGCTTCGTCTGTGTTCTTATAGACCGACTGGACGTCGTCGCGTGAACGCCAAGAGCCGCTGCCGTCGGTGACGAGCCCCGTGGCTATGCACACGCCACCGCCGTTTTCGGCATTCTCGTTATATATGCCTTTGTATAGGTCGAACGTCATCTTGACAACGGGCATCTGATCGCCGTTGTGATCATAGTACTTGCACAGCTCGACCTCGCCGCGAACCACAGCATCGGTCACCGTCACCGTCGCCACGTTGCCCTCAACGGTCACGGCGACATCGCTTCTCGAGGCGGAAGCAGAAGCCACGGTGCCGTCGGAGGCGATCGTTATCTCAAAGTCGGCGGCTTTCACATGCCCCGCCGGAACGGAAGTCTCCTTCACCGTGTAGGTGCCGGCAGGCAAGCCGACTATGAAGCCCTGATTCGCCCCCTGCATCTGAATGCCGGGGTCGCTCGACTCGGGCGAGGCGCCCGCGGGCCAAACAGCGCTGCTAACCACGCCCTCGTCATTGCGCTGCCAACGGGCATATAGCTCGCCGTCCCGCCAAAGCTCAAATGTCGCGCCGGAAAGCGTTTCGCCCTTGGAACCGAGGGTGTCGTCGCCGACCTTGTCCATCGTGAAGCGGGTGGAGGTGTTGGTGATAGTAGCCGCTGTGACATTGCCCGTCTGACCATCGACGGAGGCATCGTCTGCATAGCTTTCGTAGAAGCCCGACGAGCAGTCGCTTACCCCGATCACGCGATAGCGGTAGACGTTGCCCGCCTGGTCGGTTTTGGGCAGGCCAGAATACGAGTAGACCCATGTCCCTTCGACCTGCTTCCACACAGGTTCGTTCGCCTTGCCCCCATCTTTGGTTGCATCGGTCCAAGTCTGCCCATCGACAGAGCGCTGCACCCTAAGCTTGACCAAGTCTTGAACCTGCTCGATGCTCTGAGGAGCCAGCCCCGTGCCGTAGTCGTTGAAGAGCTTCTTGCCCGTGATGTCGATAGTGTCGAGCCGATTGACGAATGTGTTCGCCGCCTGGTCCTCCTGCGCGACGACCAGCTTCACCTTGCCGTCGTTGCTCGTTGCGACGATCGTACCGCTCGCACTATAACTTCCCTTGACCTGCTCGACCAAACGGTAGGCATACTTCGCGCCCGAAGGATTGGTTTCGGGAAGGTTCCCGAACGTGGCCGACGCCGAGTTCCCCGTTCCGGAAAGCACGGCGGTGAGCAACTTGGGGTTCAAGCTGCCCTGATCGTCGGCAAAGGGGCTCTCGATTTCGGCTCCGTATTCGCTCAGCCACCTCCACGATGAGACGTCAGAAGGGGTCGTCGTGCGCTGCAACGCGTAGGTGAGGAACCAGGTATCGCCGACATGCTGCGTTCCCGGCCGCGAAACCCACTCGTTGCCCGCGTCTTCCCATGTCTTGCTCGCTGAAATCGCGGTGGATTCCAAGGCGTTCGTTATCGTCGACGTCGAGACCAGCTCGCCTTTCCCGTTAGTCTCAAAAGATTCGCTTTGGGAAGGCTGATAGGGCTTGTAAGCAAGGTACGAGCCCGTCTCGTCGGGGGACGAGATCGCTACCTCGGTCTGATTAGCTGACCCCGCGTCGTATGTCAGCTTCGACTCGACCACTCGCCAAGAGATTTTGCGCGGACCGTCTGCGGACGAAAAGAGCGTGGGCAGGTTCTTCCACGTATAAGAGTATTCGCCTGTACCTTGGTTCTTCTCATCGGTGGCAAGCCAAGTCATCTCGAAGGGCTGGAACTTTCCGTCCGCCTCCAAGCCCGCAAGCGCGTTCCTGTTCTCGTCGGTGATGCCGAGCGTCTTCAAAACCTCGCCCGCATCGCCCCATTCGCCGCCCTCGACCTTGGCCTGCACGCGAACCGTCAGGCTTGGACGCTGCTTCCAGTCGGCATCGAGGCCGTCGTCCCATTTCTTGACGACGGTCAGCTTGCCTTTCAGATAGTTCTCAATCGTCGGCACCGAAACGGGTCTGTCAACGTCGTGGTTGTCGGCGCTCACCGTACCGCCGTTGCTGTTGGATTTGACGAGATACTGCGACCCATCGGGCAGTATCTCTTTCACCGTATAACGCCACGGCTTGCCGTCGGGAGCATACTGCTCGAGATTGGAGATGGTGTACACCCAGGTGTTGGCGTCGGCAGACTTGTTCCATTGCAGGTAATTGGACGCAACGGGATCGCCGCTTTGCAGTTCGATGACCCCTGCAGGAGAACCCGAGTCGAGCCCCGCAAGGCTTCTCATGGTCTCGACCATCCCCGGCACCTGCCCTTGCCCATCGGGAATGCCGTTTTGGTAGGTTCGCGTCACCTGAAGGGTAATGTCCTCAGGGCGCAGGCCGAACGCGTTACCCTGGTCTTGCCAGGTCTTTTTCCCCTGCAAGGAAGTCAGCGTTTCCTCGGGGTGGTAGGAGTTCCTAAACGTGACGTCAGGGATCTCGTCTTTGGCGACCATCGTCTTTTCGGGCTGGTCGAAAGCTCCCTTATCGTAGTTGTACTTCGGCTCTCCCAGATCGGGCGATCCCCAGGAGCCGTTTTCAAGCAAATTGCCCCATGAGAAACCAGTGTCCGAAAGGCTTTTGTCCCCCAAGGAGACACGCGTTCCGAAGCCGTCTATGCTGTTTTCGGCAATGTAGTACACCCAGTACTCGCCGGACGGGGTGTACATCTCCAGGTTGTCGAAGGTGTACTGCCCGACTCCGGTCTGAGCACCCGCGCCCGCTTGTCCGTCGGCGGAAACCGTCTTGGCTATCTCGCCAGCCGAAAGGGTGTGAGAGGCAACGCACTCGGCTGTGCTTTTCTTTCCATCGCGGGTCACGTAGTAGCGATAGAGCGTGAAGGTGGTATCGGGGACCCTATCCCCCGGCTCCATGCCTTCGTAGAGCTTTTTCACTGTCAGCTTTCCCGTAACAGATTGGTATGTGTTGATGACGCGGTACGAGCCGGGAGTACCCGAAATGGCGAAAACTTTGCCAGCCGACTGCCCCGCCCCATTTCCGGCAAGTTTGTCGACCGTGAAGCCGCCGGGCTTGTCCTCAAGACCGCGCACCACTTCAGTGGGCCGATATTCGTACAGATTGCCGTTTCGGTCGTATCGCGGCAGCCTGTTCGCAGCGTCGGGCGCGACGCCCTCCTTATTCGAGCCGTAGGAGGAAATCAAATAGCTATAACCCCCAGATGCGTTTTTCTTGATGTCCTCCGTCCAGGCAACAGCCGTTTTGCCGTCTGCCACCCCGGCACCATCGACGGCGTTGTCAACGGACGCGACGGAATACCCGCCATCGGCGGTTTTGCTGATCTCCAGGTTCTGCCAATCAAGCACTTCCCCTTGTACCCAGTTGCCGTCCTCGTCGTAGGTCCCGTTCGCGAGCCTTCTCTGCATGTAAATCGTAATATCGGGCAAGTCTGCCTCGTCGAAGCCGAAGGGCAGGTCACGCCAGGTCTTCTCTCCGCTGATGTCGATGGAGTTCTCGATTCTGAAGTTGAAGGTGCCGTCCTCGCGAACCGCGTCGGCCATGTCTCCTTCGGCTTCCGAGCCAACGTTCACTTTGTTGAGCGCGGAAGAGACCTCAGCACTCGCCTGGTCCCACTTAGGATTGCCCGGATCGGGGTCTTCGGCACTGTAGGTAAACCACGAATCGGTATAATCGAGACCCCTCACTGCATCTTCGGATGTCCCGATGTGGCAACTTGCGTAGTACACGATTTCCTTGCCGTGGCTATCGTAGCGGGGAAGGTTTCTGATAGTTGCCTTGCTGTGGTAGTCGTCGATGCTCTCCCACGAGTAACTCTCGTATCCGGTGACCTTCTCCAATGTAGCGCGCGGATGCACGCCGTCGGCGTCCATCACCAATTTGCCGTCGGCGTCATATTGGTACACCTGACGCCACAGCGCGAGAAAGACGTCGGGGCGCTGTTTCAGTACCTCGTTGACGTAGCCGTCGTACCAGGAGGTGAAGAAGGTAACGTCCTTCGTTTGGGCGCGCTTGTTGTTATAAGAAGCCGTGATTGAGTCGAAATAATGCCACTTCGAAGTGTAGTCGCGCGTATAGCTGGTTCTCGTTGAGGTGTAGTCGCCGCTATCCTCAAGCCACGCCTCCTCGATATTCCAATCGACAACAAACCCATTGGAGTCGTATTTCGGCAGCAAGGCGAACGCCGTGTGCGACGTCGCAGCCGAGCTATCGATGCGCACGACGAGCTTGGCCCCCTCATCGCCTTCTACCTTGTTGCCGTTCTCGTCGGCAAGCCAAACCCTACCAGGATTTGCTTTCGTGTTGTAGATGGCCCTCTTCTGCATATCCGGAGCGGTGAACACATATGATCTCTCATCTGCCTGCTCATCGCCTGCGGTCACGTAGACGTTGCCTTCATCGTCTGCGCGGAAGGCGACGCCGTCGTCTGCCGAGGAGAGGACAAAGCACGCGCGCGGACGCCCGCTCGGGTCAGCCCCCGCATCGGTCCAGCTTTTATCAACGGAGACGCTCACGTTGCCGACTCTTTTGTTCCTCACCTG
>JAUNWQ010000155.1 GCA_030540225.1 Coriobacteriia bacterium
TTCCCGTTGTTCCCGGAACCGACGGCGCCCTTGCGTCCGCGATTGCCCGCGTGATTCTCGCCGAGGGGCTTTGGAATCGCGATTACGTTGGCGATTTCGAGGGCGCAGAGAACCTCTTCGCCGAGGCAGCCCAGCTCAAAGGCAGGGTTGACGAGGGCTTCTTCCGGGAACGGTTCACGCACGGTGTTTGCGCATGGTGGAACGAGGAGCTTTTCGACAAGACGCCCGAGTGGGCCGAGGCGCAGACGGGCGTTCCCACATCCGTCATTGTTCGGATGGCGCGCGCGTTCGCGAGGGCGGGCCAGCGTGCGGTGTCGTGGATCTCTCCCGGTGTCGCCATGTCTGCTCATGGCCTTTACTCGGGAATGGCCTGCTATGCGCTCAACGGCCTCGTCGGGGCTATCGGGGCGGAAGGCGGCGTGCTCGCCTTCCCCTCGCTTCCCGTCGAAAAACTCCCCAGCACCGAGCCGTACCGCGACGAGATTGCGCGCCGCGCATGCTCGCTGCCTCGCGTTGATGTTCCCCAGCGGGCTGACTTCCTGTGCGCCAAGGCGGGCTGCGCGCATCGCGCCCCGGTCACGAACCTAATCCCCGAGGCCATCGAGGGCGGTCGCGTCGACACGCTCGTCGCCTACTGGTGCAACTTCCCGTTTTCGTGCGCGGGGGCCAAGCGGTGGGAGCGCGCGCTCGAAAAGCTCCCGTTTCTCGTGCACGTGACGACCCATATCTCGGAGATGTCCCAGTATGCGGACATCGTGCTGCCGGCATGCCACCATCTTTTCGAGACGTGGGGATTTGCGCGCTGCCGCCAGAACAGACGCTCGTCGGTTGTGCTCGAGCAGCCGTGCGTGAAGGCTTTGGGCGAGTCGCGTAACGACGAGGCGGGCCTCGCCTTCGCATTGGCCGAAAAGCTTGCCGACCGCGGCTTTCCTGCAGTGCTCGACTACTTTCAGCGCGAGTGTGCCGACCCGTGTTCGGGGGCCGCGCCGGCGTCGGGGGAGGAACTTGCGGAAAGCGCACTCAAGATGATGACCTCTCGGATGTGGCACTCTGGCGAGTTGGATGCCCCGGATGACGCCTGGCGGGACTTCCTCGCGAAGGGCTTCTGGGAAACCGACCCCGTGCGCGGCCGCCAAAAGGGCGAGACTCCTTCGCCTCTTTCCACCCCGACGGGGCGATTCGAGTTCGAGAGCGGCGCGCTTTGCCGCGCGTTCGAAGAGCACGCTCGGCGTTTCGAGGTTGCTCCTGAAGAGGTTGCGGCGGCGCTTGGGTATGAGGCGCGGGGGCGCAAGAGCCTTGTGCCGCATTACGAACCGCCTGTTCGCAAGGGGAACGAGCGCGAATTCCCCTTCGTGTTCTCCCAGCATCGCTCAATTGCCAACCTGGAAGGCCGATCGGCGAACGCTCCGCTCTACCACAAGCTGAAGAGGCTTGACCCAGGGGATGAACCCGGGGACGACGTGGTGAAAATCAACCCGATCGATATGGAGCGCCTTGGCCTTCGGTCGGGTGACGCGGTGCGTGTGTCGTCGCCCGAGGGCTCGATCGTCGTGCGCGCAAAGGCATGGGACGGTGCGCTTCCGGGCGTGGTTGTGAAGTGCTATGGGCAAGGACATTGGGCGTATGGGCATGTTGCCTCGCGCGACTTTGAGCAGGGTGTTTCGCGAGGAGGCAACAACAACGAGATCGTCCCGCCCGAATGGGAACGTGCGAGCGGCGCGACGGCGCGCCACGGGGGTCTCGTTCGCGTGCGCATCGAGTGCGCGTAGGCTTCGCGCTCTTCGCATGTGGGCTTGCGAGTGAATCGTCATGTGGCTTATCGGGCCGTGCGCTCTTGCCGCGCCCTTGCATCTGCTGT
>JAUNWQ010000156.1 GCA_030540225.1 Coriobacteriia bacterium
ACTAGACGGCGCGCATCTGCCAGGCGAGCTCCTCAAGCCTTCCCTTCCCGGCCTAGTTATCTTCGCGGCTCTCCGTGCGCTTGCCCATGAGCAGGTTCAATAGCGACCCCGCAACGACGAAGGCGACGCCAGCCCAGAAAAGCCCAGGCAGCGCGAGCCCCAAGATAATCGAGCTCGCCGTCACCGAGAGAAAGGGCGCGGCATACGATGCAAGCGCCATGCGCGACACGTTGCCGAACAGCAGTCCGTGGTTCCAGCACGCGTACCCTGCGGCGATCGAGCCCATCGCGGCAAGAAGCGCCAGGATCGACCCGATAGACGGCATGCTTTGGGGAGCAGACGCGCCCGAGGTGGCGAACATCACCCAGAACACCGCCGCGACGCCGATCATGAAATAGGGCGTGGCATCCTTGCCGTTCGTGATGCGCGGCGTGACGACGGAATAGGACGCCCAGGCAAGCGCCGCCGCGAGCGTCAGGGCGAATGGAAGCGGATTCGAGGAGATATCTGCCGCGACGACGCCCGCGTCAAGGCCGGCATCTCCCCCGATAGCGAGCATTACGCCCACCGTCGCGACCGCAGCACCCGGCAGAGCACGGGCGAATCCGCGCGCGCCGCGCATCGCCGTGGAGTTCAAAAGAACGGTAAGTGAGGGCCAAAGGTAGTTCACCATGCTGAGCTCGACCGTCTGAGTGGACGAGGCAGCAAGGCCGATCGAGGCACTGATGGCGGCCTCGTAGAACACGAAAAGACCGCCGCTGACCAGGAAATATTTCAAAGGGTAAGCACTCGGTCTCGACGGGCGCAAGACGATGAACAGCGAGATGGCGCCAAGCGTGTAAATGAGCGCACCGCCGAGCAAGACGCCGAAACCTTGCGAGGTCAGGCGCACAAACCCAAACATCATGCTCCAGAACACGAGCGCGAGAAAACCCACCATCGTGGCACGATCGCTTTTGCCCATTCGCCTCACGCGGCCGCTCCCCTTCCCCATCGAATCATCGAACCGTCCCATGGTACAGGAGCGCAGGCGCAATGGCTCGCGGCGATCGCCAAAGGAGGGAAATAGCGCCAGACGATGGGCGATGGGCTGGGCACGGGAACTGCGCAGGGGACGAGGCGGAAGAGGCGGGCGGAAGGCGCCGCGCGAGGACCGCAGGAAGGAAGGCGCCGCGTGACACCGCTCGCGCAGCGCGAATTGCCGACAAGCGCGGGCGTCCTGGTTAGCGCTCGGTTTTCACGACGAACCCGAAATAGACGATATGACCCACCCACACGACGGCAACAATCGCACGGCCGATGGGAACGTTGCTCATCATGGCAAACCCCACAGCGAGGAGCACGGTAACAGGCACAAGGATGGTAAGCTTCGCCCGCAGCGTCATCGAGCGCTTGGTCATGTAGCCCTCGAGCACCATCTTGTAGACCTTCGTGCCCTTAAACCAGCAGTTCAGGCGATCGGAGCTGCGCGCAAAACAGAAGGCAGCGACCAGAATGAACGGCGTCGTAGGAAGAATCGGCAGCACTACACCGACCATTCCCAGCGCGAAAAAGAGAAAGCCGCCTGCCGCCCAAATTCCATATCGAAGACGAGAACCACCTCGTTTTACCTGCTCAATTGGGATGCTCTTCTCAATTTGGGCAGTCTGCTCGTTCACGCGTCGTACCTGCTTACCGTTCAATATGACTGACAAATCACAAGAAGTTTACCATGGCTTCCTCCTTGAATCAACCAGAGGTAACTTTTAGGCTCCTGCAACGTCTCTACGAGAGAAGAAGCCGTTCGCTTGCGTCGGCGATGGCCGAGGCCAGCGAGCGC
>JAUNWQ010000157.1 GCA_030540225.1 Coriobacteriia bacterium
AGGGCATGGCGATTATGGATAGGGGAATCTGAACCCCCATCAACTTTACGCCGTCTCATGCTTTGCTTGAAGCGACGGATCGATTCCGTATAGGATACAGCTGATTCTTTCTCTTTGCGCGAACTGCGCGAAAACGATGCTTCGAGGGAATCGTCTTCTCTTGACGCCCGCGCACCTTGCGAGGGTCGCCGTGCAGCCGTTCGGAAGGTGACGTAACTTCCTCGCGCCCCATCGGGTACAATGAATCCATTATGGCTAGTTCGTTTAACTTGAACGCATATGGTGCGATGTTTCGCGTGAAGGCCGCCTATTCTTTCGAGGTAGGCGGTCTTCTCGTGCGCATGTACGCGTTCATGCGCACCATCGGCACCGTGTCCATGCTCACGCTTTCGGGGTATTCCTATTTCATGGCGGGTTTGGTTGCGTCGGTGGTGGCGTTTGCCCTGTTCTTGATATCGCCGCGCGTCTCGAAGAAAATCGACGAGCGCGGTCAGGGCGCTATCGTCTTGCCTGCCACGTGCATCGCGCTGCTAGGGTGTGCGATCTTGCTGGTCACCGTGCTGCTCAAACTGCCGATTGCGCTGTGCTTCGTGGGCGCGGTGCTCATGGGCTTCCTTCCCACGCCTCAGGCACTTACGCGTGCTCGCTGGGTCTACCTGGTGAAATCGGGTCGCCTGGGCGATGATGCGCCCGAGCTCAAGACCGTCTTCTCCTACGAGGGCGTGATGGACGACATCGTCTTCATGGTGAGCCCCGCGCTTTCCATCGCGCTCGCTTCGGGCATTCATCCCATTGCCGGCATGGGATGCGGCTTTATCTGCTGCGTGGTGGGAACGCTGCTGCTTGTGTCATCGAAGGACACCGAGCCGGTGCCGGGTTGGGAAAAGAAGCTTGCGAATCGAGGGGGCGCCGCGCTTGCCGATCGCGCCGAAGGTGCCGCCTTGGCCGAGTCCGGTGCGGCGGCCGAAGGCTCGCGAAGTGGAAGCGCTCCTGCAGCTGGCCCGGACGTTGCGTGCGACGTTTCCGCGGATGCAGTCGACGATGCTCGCGCGAACAAGAAGAAGCGCTCCCGCAGCTTGTTCCTCACGAATCCCGTGGTGCGCACACTGTTCTTCCTGTCGCTTCTGATGGGCTGCTTCTTCGGCATCTTCGACACCGCCACGGTGTCCTTCGCACAGATCGAGCTTAACGACCCGGTGTTCGCAAGCCTCATCCTCGCCATCGAGTCGCTCGTGTCGACCATCGTCGGGTTCGTGTTCGGCATGATTCTTTTCACCGCACGTCAAAGCAAGAAGATGCTGGCGTTCTCCATCGTAATCGGCCTCGGTTACGGGTCGATGATTTTCGTGAGCTCGTCGGTAAGCCTGCTTGTGGTCATCTTCGTAGCGGCGGGCACGTACGCCCCGTTCGTCATCACGCTGAACGAGACGGCCGAGCGCGCTGTGCCCGAGGCGAACATCACCGAGGCGCTCACGTGGGTGACCTCAGGCAGCATCTGCGGCCTTGCATTCGGGCCGACGCTCGCCGGCGTCATCATCGACACGTGGGGATCGTTCGCGTGCTTCGGCACGGGCGCCTTCGTTGCGTTCGCCATTCCGGTGCTGGCCGTTCTTACCTATCCCATGATGAAGAAGCAGGTGGGGTAGGGAAAGCTGACGCTAACGTTTTCGAAGGACGGCGCATCGGGGCCACCGCTGGATTCATAGCCACCCTTCTTCTCGAAAAGCGGGGTGCGATGGACATAAAATGGCGATAGGGACTGCGGCAGGAATCTTGTACCTGCCCGAGCCCATTCTACTGCGCCT
>JAUNWQ010000158.1 GCA_030540225.1 Coriobacteriia bacterium
CGAGGTTGCGTGGCTCGGCGCATTCGGGAGCGCGGCTCGGGGCCTTCGGCCCCCGACCCTCTCGGCTCTTTGGCCCCGACCCTCTGGTCCGCCACCAACCAACCGCCCGCACAACCTGCGTAACCCGCCCGACCCCAGGTCCGCCACCAACCGACCCGCTTCCGTCTTCTCCGATATCTCTCTTTCGTGGACAAAAATCGCCGATATGTGAGTCTTCCTACTCCAAGGAGAAGACGCGTTCAGAAGGTGAGAAGTTGTGACCTGGTCTTTTACGGAAACGCCGCGGCCCTCTCGATCGGCCAGCTCGAAAGTGGCTCACATATCGGCGATTTTTGTCCACGAGGGTGGTCTTTCGCGAGGAAAGGATAGCGCTCACGTGCTTGAGCCCTATCAAAAAGGCGAAACAGCCCCCACCCAGCTTTCCTTCTGCTCCTTCAGCCCGTTCCTTAGGCGCCTCCTGTAGTCCCCCTGTAGCGTCCGCCATGCAGTTCCCCGTACTCTCTTCTTTTCTCGGCGTATTTTCTACATAACATCCACTGTTTCCTGGCAATTATCTGGCAGATCCTCGAGGGAAATTCGGCGGGCATTGTCATATTCCTAACTGAAATCTGACAGAATATAACACCAGGTAATGAGCAAGAAAATAGTACTGGAAATCATGCTGTGCGGCTGCTATGGTTCTGCCTATGACGATTTTCTTCGATGGCATATCGGCACTGGATTGCTACCGCGTGATGAGCTTATCGCGGGCGTCTGTCGGTGCGCCGAAGCGTTACGCTCGAGAGTTTGCGGCAAGCTCGCCAGATGAGGCAAGCTTGAAAGCTGCTCGGAAATCGTTTCCAAGTCTCGCTTTGCCTCGCCTTCTCGTAAGCGAACCGTCGAAGCGTTGCCGAATTCGCGATGTTAAGTGTCGCGTCCTTGGGTCGCCTATTCCAAATGGAGCTTTTGTCTCCTTGGGCTGTGGCTTGTATGCGTGTTCGCCGTCGTTTGCATTTGTCCGCTCAGCGGTTGAACTCGACTTCGCTGAGCTGGTCCTGCTGGGCTACGAGATAACGGGCAGCTATCGTTTGAATTCGAACTCTGAACAGGGATTCTTCTCGTCGCTGCCGCTCGTGACCCACTCGGCACTGCTCTC
The DNA here is from genome assembly GCA_030540225.1 of Coriobacteriia bacterium. Lineage (GTDB taxonomy): Bacteria > Actinomycetota > Coriobacteriia > Coriobacteriales > Eggerthellaceae > Ellagibacter. Next base: position 1,136 of record JAUNWQ010000158.1, read on the forward strand.
GATTTCCTCCCAAGGCTACCTGTTTGGTGCGAATAAGGCGAGAAACGCTTTGCGGTTTGTTTCTTCGGGATCCGCCTCGCCGATGGAAACAGTTCTCGCTACGTTGCTTTCAATGCCGAAGGCGAAGGGCGGATACGGATTGCCGTTGCCTCAGCTTAATGCAACGATTGAAGTTCCAAAGGGGGATTGGAGGGTTGCGTACGGAAGGCAATTTCGGTGCGATTTGCTATGGTCGGAGGCGAATCTTTGCGTCGAGTACGATAGCGACATGTTTCACACTGGTTCGCAGAAGATCGCACACGATGCGAGACGGCGAAACGCGCTCGCGTCTCTTGGCTTCACGGTTATCACGGCTACAAAGAGCCAGGTGGCAAGCATTCCTGGATTGGATCAACTTGCATCTCAGGTGGCGAAGGGAATTGGCGTGCGATTGCGCATGGAGCGGGTAAATCGTAAGGCCCAGCGGGCGCTTCTCGACTGCGCGGTGGGCGGCTCGCGATCGCCTCGGCGAGCGTCGCTAATTTTGCAATAGGCAGTTTCATCCTCGGCTGCTATTGCGTGTTTCGGAAGGATGCCTCTGGACTTCGTCCGTCATGGAACAAGATCGTTTCCGCAAAGTGTCGGTTAATGCCCATCTGGTCGCC
>JAUNWQ010000062.1 GCA_030540225.1 Coriobacteriia bacterium
TGTAGACGTTGTTCGCCTCGGTGGAAAGACCTCCGACCCAGTTCGTCGGGTCGAACGTGGGATAGCTCGACAGCGCGATGATGCTGCCGTCGCGAACGTCCATGGCCACGACCGCACCACCGACGCCCTTCCCTGTACCGATAACACCGTCACCAGGCGCGATAAGGCTCGCGAGCGCCTCGTCGGCGGCGTATTGGACCGAGCCCTTGATCGTCAGATACACGTCCGAGCCGCGGGTCGCCTTGGTCTCGCTCACCACGTCCACGACGTTGCCCTGCGCATCGACGGTGACGACGCGTTGCCCGTGGTCGCCCGCGAGCAGGTTGTCGTACGCGCTCTCGATGCCCGATTTGCCCACGTCGTCGGTTAATTGAATATCGCGGTTGGACGGCGCATTGGAAACCTGGTCCTCGCTCGGCGTGCCCGTGTAGCCCAGGGCATGGGCGCACAGGGCGCCGAAGGGGTAATCGCGCACGGTGCGCGTCTCCACCGTCACGCCCGAGAAGGCGTCGGAGTGCTCGGCGATGAAGGCGACGTCGCGCAGGCGGACATCGCTCGCCACGACGCGCTGGCTCTGCGCGCCCGCCGTGGTCGATTGGATGCGCTGTCGCACGATCGCCTGGGGGATGCCGAGGACCGCCGAAAGCCGGGCGACGACGTCGTGGTCGTCGACCACGTCCGCATCGGCGAGAACGGTCTGGCTCGATCGGTTCTTCACGAGCGCGATGCCGTCGGCATCGTAAATATAGCCGCGCGGTGCGGGCGTCGACACCGTGGTATAGAGGTTGCTCGCTGCCTTGTTCGCGTAGTCTTCGCTCGAGAGGATCTGCATGCTCCACAGCTTCGCCGCCAAGGTGCCGAAGACGGCGACGGAGAAGATGCTGACGCCCGTGAAACGGCCCTTCAAGCTGTCGGCGGGCTTCTTCGAGTTGGCATGGCCGCTATTCACCTGCACGTCGGACTCGGGGCGGGAAGAGGCGCCCTTGCCACGGGCGAAGCCCCCGCTCGAGCCGACGCCGACAGTCGAGAGCTGCTGCACCTCTTTCTTCCCGCTGTTCGCGTAAGGGGTCTTCGTGCGGTTGCGCACGGAGAGCACGACGACGATGATCGCAGCCGCAACGAGCGCCGCGACCACTGCTGCGATGATGGCTACCAGCATGCGCGCCCCCTAGCGAAGATGCGGCGTTCCAGGCTGCTGCTGAATCGGCTGCGCCAGGAAACGCACGACGATCGGATAGAGGATAAGCGCCGCAAGGAAGTTGTAGACGGTGCCCGGAAGCGCGCGGAAGACGAACGCATCGAGAGCGCTCACGCCCGCGCCGAAGGCCATCATGAACGCAGCGTAGAGAAGCTCGATGACGAGCGTCGATATGGCGGCGAGCAACAGCGGCATGAAGAGCGTGTCGTTGTTCACCAGCATGAAGATGCGCTTTGCGAGAAACGACGCGCCGGTAAGCAGGAATGCCATCGCTCCCACAGGGCCCGTACCCAAAAGGTCGAACAGCAGGCCCAAGACGAACGCGAACACAGGTCCCGATTGGTCGGGGCAGACGATGGACACGATGAGCACATAGGCCATGATGAAGTTAGGGACCACACCGAAAAGCGCAATGTTCGGAGCGAGCGCAATCTGGAGCAGCACGGCGATGATCGCGCCGATGACGCGCGGCACGACGGTGATCGGTTCGTTCATTACTTCGCACCTCCCGTGCTCGACGACGATTTCGATTGCGAGGAAGACGAAGACGGCGAAGACGAGGAGTCCGACGAGCTTTCAGAAGCGCTCGTGACGACGAGGACCTCCTCAAGCGACGTCGCGGCATCGTTGGGAGAGACGACAATGCGGCGGCTCGCATCATTTTGCGCGCCTTCCACCTTCACGACGGTTCCGATGAGCAGCCCGCGGGTATAGCTTCCGCCCAAGCCCGATGTGAGCACGACATCCCCCACCGAGACCTGCACATCGGAGTCGATGTTCTCGAGGTAGAGCAAGCCATCGAGCGAGCCTCTGACCACGCCTTCCGCACGGCTCGATTGGATAAGCGCCGCCGCACCCGAGCGCGAGTCGCTCAAAAGGCGCACGGTCGACGAGTTCGCCTGCGACGAGACCACCTGCCCGATAACGCCATTCGGCCCCATGACGGTAAGGCCGGTCGTCACGCCGGAGGAGGTTCCCACATCGATAGTGACCGTCTGGTTCCACGCATCGGTGTTGCGCCCGATGATGCGACCGCCAATTCCTTCGGCACCTGAACTTTCTTTGAGGTTGAGAAGCCCCTCGAGGCGCTCGACTTCCTGGCGGTACTCCTCGGTCTGGGCGACGAGTTCGCGCAGCTCGGCGTTCTGCTCGCGCAGCTGCGTGAGCGTCGCATCGTCCGCGGAGGCGTCGTTAAGCGCATCCTGGGCGTCGCCCACGCCGGATGAAGCGGATGCACCGACGAACTTCAGGGGCGCGGCAATCGAATTTACGGCACCCTGGAGCGTGTGCAAAGGCCCCGACTCCCCTTCGCGGGAATACACCGTCGCCATCACGAGGGAGACAGCGAGCAGAACGATAAGGAGCACCCGATTGGCGGATGCTCCGTTTCTGTTTTGGAAATTAAGCGACATAAAAGCTGTTCAGCACCTATTTCGAGCGCATGAGCGTCTGCTTGAGCGCCGTGGGCGTCTCGAGCACCTTCAGGCAGCCCGTAACGACGTTGGTCAGCGCCGTCTCGCTCACCCATACGGGAATCTCGAGCTTGTCGGACAGATAGCGGTCGAGGCCGGAAAGCAGGCCACCGCCGCCCGTGAGCAGAATGCCGTTCTGGATGATGTCGGAAGCCAGGTCGGGGTTCGTCTTCTTGAACGTTTCCTTGATGTGGACGACCATTTCCTCGCACGGCGCCTGGAGTGCCTGGCGCACGTCTTCGGATTGAATGGTGACTTCCTTCGGCTGCTCGGTGAGCACGTCCTGGCCAGAGATGATCATGTCGCGCTCGCGCCCGTCCTCGAAGGGCAGGATGGAGCCGATCTTGATCTTGATGACCTCGGCCGTGCGCTCGCCAATCTTGATGCCGAGCAAATCGCGCAGGTGCATGGCGATCGTCTCGTCCATGCGGTTGCCCGCGAGGCGAAGGCTCGAGGACGTCACGATGCCGCCCAAGGAGATGACGGCCACCTCGGTGGTGCCGCCGCCAATGTCGACGACCATAGAGCCCGTCGGCTCGGTGACGGGCAGATCAGCGCCCATTGCCGCCGCCATCGGCTCTTCGATGAGGTACGCCTGGCGGGCTCCCGCCTGGATGGCGGCCTCAAAGACGGCGCGCTTCTCGACGGAGGTGGCACCGCAGGGAATGCAGATGACGATGCGCGGCTTGGCCTGCCACGGGTACTTGCGGACCGCCGCCTTGTTGATGAACGCCGAGAGCATGGCCTCCGTCACATCGTAGTCGGCGATGACGCCGTCTTTGAGCGGATGCTCGGCGGAGAACGCCTCGGGCGTGTGGTTGATCATGTTCTTCGCCTCATGGCCGACGGCGAGAACGCGATGGGTGCTCTTCTCGATGGCGACGACCGAGGGCTCGTTGATGACGATGCCCTCGCCCGTCATCGCGACGAGCGTGTTCGCGGTTCCAAGGTCGATGGCCATGTCGGTGCCCATCTGGCCTGTAAGATTCGAGAACCAATCCATAAACGACATAAAAGCAAAACCCCTTGAGGTCACAGTTGTTTCAAGTAACGACTGATTTTATCACACGGCGTTTCACCTGATTGAAAATCCACGAGGGGCACAATCACCAGACCCGCCCGCCCATCTCGAAAGCGAGCTTGCGCCTTTAGTGAACGCTGCAGGAGAGGCAGGGGTCGTAGGCTCGCACGAGCTCTTCCACCCGCAAACGAATATCGGCCTCGGCGGCGCCTTCCGCCACCATCTTCTCGGCGAGAACGCGCATGTCGCCTTCGAGGTTTGCGACGTTTTGCGCCGTGGGCGTGAGAATCGACGCATGCTTCACGCGGCCTTCCTCGTCGAGCTCCAGATCATGGAAGAGCACGCCTCGCGGGGCCTCGGTGAACCCGGTCGCGCGACCGGCGCGTACTGTGAAGGGCACAGGCTCGCTCGAACCCGCAAAGCAGCTGTCGTCCTCGGCGAGCCTTCGCGCTATGCCCGCGCAGCGATCGAGCGCATCGACGAGCTCGACTGCCTGCGCGACGTTGTTGCGGAAGGGGTTGCGCTCCGGCGGACGAAGCCCCGCCTTTGCAGCGGCAAGTCGCGCACGCTGACCGAGCTGGCCCCACGACGCGTTGATGCGCGCAAGCGATGCCGTCATGTACGGCTTTCGGGACAAGCGAGAACGCGCGAAGAGTGCGCCGGAATGCGGCACAGCGTATTCCTCGACATGGGCTTCGTGGTCGTCGGCATCGAAGGTCTCCCCCGCGCCCACGAATCGCGCGTCGCGGGAGGTGCACACCGGGTAGTATCCTTCCTGTACCATGGCAAGCATGTCGCCTGCCGTCTCGATGTCGGGAACAGGGAAGCTGTTGAACAGGTCGACCGTCTGCTCGGCGAAGGGCAGCATCGCCTCCATCTTCTCGGCGAGCGCCAAGTACTCGTCGCGCGAGATCTCGCTCGTGAAGCCGCCCACGACCGCCGTAATCGGGTGCACGGAGCGCCCGCCCACCTTCGTGCACAGCTCGTTGCCGAGCGCCTTCAAGGCAAGCGCCTGATTGAACAGCTCGGGCGCCTCGGTGGCCAGGGGAAACACGCTCGCGTGCCCCGTGAAGTCGGGCGCCGCGAACACGAACAGGTGCGTCGCGTGGTTCTGCAGGTACGACCCGTAGATCAAAAGCTCGCGCAGGGCGTGCGTGCGGTCGCTCACCTCGACGCCGAAGACGCGCTCGATGGCCAGAAGGTCGGTGACCACGTGGCTCGCCGAGCAGATGCCGCAGATGCGCGAGGCGATATAGGGGATCTCGGAGAACGTGCGGCCGCGCACCATGCTCTCGAACAGGCGCGCCGGCTCCACGACGTTCATCTCGCAGGTTGCGACCGCGCCGTCCTCGATCGCGAGGTGGACGTTGCCGTGGCCCTCGATACGCGCGATATGGTCAACGTTGATCGAACATCTCATCTTGCGTCTACTCCTCGCTCGCCTCGGAAAGGGCGGGGTTCACGTAATTGAACATCTGAAGGGCCTCGTCGAAGGCCGTAACGCTCACGCCCGACTCGGCGCACACCGCCCGCGCGGCAGCCACGTTCGCATCGGGGGAAAGACCCGCGCAGCCGTTGCAGGGACGGCCGAGCGACGTGCAGCGCGCACCGCACCCGCAGCGCGTGACGAGCCCCAGGCACAAAACGCCGCGGCCGAAGAAGCACCCGCGGTCGTTGTGCTTGCACTCGCCGCACAGCGTCGCCGTCTGCGGCAGGCGGTTCGAGCCGTAAATCGCGCGCTGCAGAACGTCGATGAAGGCGAAGGTGTCGATCGGACAGCAGAGCACCTCGAAGTCGACATCGATGTATGCCGAGATGGGCGCGGGGTCGATAAGCTCGCCGCACGCCTCGGGCGCGCCGGCCTCGCCGTAGACGGCAGCGGCGCCAGCTTCCACATTGCCCGCCGCCATGCCGGGGATGCCCGCCGTTGTAGCGCATGCCCCCACGGCAATCACCGCGCTCGCCTTCTTGCGCACGGCCTTGAGGGTCTCTATGTCCTCGGCGGTCGTCGCCGCGCCCTCGATCACCGCCACGTCGAACTCCTCGGGCATGGGATCGCTCGAGGCAAGCTGCCAATAACGCAGGTCGATCTGGCCCAGCACGTCGAGCAGGTAGGGCTCGGCGTTGGTGATTTGGAGCTGGCAGCCAAAGCAGCTCGCCAGGCCCACCACCACAACGCGCGGTGCAGCCGGTCGCTCGCGCTCGAATTCAAGATTGCTCATGCTACATCGACCCCTGGATGTTCTTGGCTTCCCAGTAGTTGAACACGGGCCCGTCGATACAGCAGTACTGGTGCCCGATTTGGCAGTGGCCGCATTTGCCCATGCCGCATTTCATGTGCCGCTCGAAGCTCATGTAGATGTGGTCGTAGGAAATGCCCTTCTTGCGCATCTCCTGCACGACGAACCGATACATCACCGGAGGCCCGCACAGTGCACCGAACGTGGTGTCGGGGTTGATCTCGAGATGTTCGAACGGCTTAGTGACCAGGCCTTCCTCGCCATCCCACGTCTCGTCGGCATGATCGACGGTAAGATAGAGGTCGAAGTCCTTGCGATGGCGCCACATCTCGAACTGGTTGCGGAACATCACTTCCTGCGGCGTCTTGCTGCCGTAGATGATGGTGACCTTGCCGAAGTCGGAGCGCTCGTCGTGAATGTTGTTGATAAGGCTGCGAAGCGGCGCGATGCCAAGACCGCCCGCCACAAGCAGAATGTCGTGGCCGCGCATCTTCTCGAAGGGAAAGCCGCGTCCGAAAGGCCCGCGGATGCCCACGATGTCGCCGCACTGCATTTTGTGGAGCGCCTCGGTGAAGCGGCCCGCGCGGCGCACGCACAGCTCGATGAAACCGCTCTTCGACGGCGAGGACGAGATGGAGATCGGCGCCTCGCCCACCCCGAAGATGGAAAGCTCGACGAACTGGCCGGGCTCATGGCGGAACGCATTGCGGATGCACTCGTCGACTAGACGGAACTCGAAGAGCTTCTCGGTCGCGGTGAGCTCGGTGATCGACGTGATGCGCGCCGGCCACGGGCGATACGGGTTCGCGGCCATGCGCTCGGCGCCGGTCATCGGAGACCCAGCGTCATGGAAGGGATGCACCTCGATTGCGGAGGCTGCAACGTTATTCGGCATCGTCTGCCCCCTTTCGCTCGAAGAACTTCAGCACCTCGATGGGATTGATGTTGGCCTTGCAAGCGCGCACGCAGCGCCCGCATCCCACGCAGAGCATGCGGTCGTGCGTGGCAAGAAAGCCGTTGAGCTTGTGATACATGCGATGGCGCACGCGATTGCGCCCGTCGGGTCGGAAGTTGTGCCCGCCCGCTACGACAGCGAACTGCGGGTTCGTACAGCAGTCCCACACACGCTCGCGCGAGCCGTGCTTGCCGTCGGGGGTGCGCACGTCGCGGATATCGAAGCAGTAGCACGTTGGGCACGCCGAGGCACACGCGGTGCACGACAGACAGCGGGCGCCGAGTTCCTCCCAGAAGGGATCGGAATGGAAGGCATCCATCAGCATGGCGACTTCCTGGATGTCGGGGATTTCCTTGTTGAAAGCCTCCTGACGGCGGCGGGTGACGTGGCGGAATTCCGCTCGTTCCTCGTCGGTTGCCTCGCGGGGAGAGCACGCCGCCTCCAAGATGTTCGCAGCCTCGACGCTCGAGATGCTCACCAGGTATTTCCCGCCGATATCCTGCAGGAAGAGGTCGTAACCGAAGCGCGCTTCGTCAGAGCCCCACAGATGGCAGAAGCAGGTGTCGGTCGGCATGCAGCTGATGCCCACGATAAGCGTGGCGTTGCGGCGCGCCGTATAGTACGGATCGGGGTACGGACCGTCGCGGAACACCAGGTCAAGGCTGTTAAGCGCGTTGATGTCACACGCATGGGCGCCGAACACGACGCGCGGCACGACAGGCTCCGAGTACTCGGTGACGTCGTTGGTCTCGGTGTCGAAGGTGAGAAGCGTCTCGCGCACCGGCAAGAAGAGCTTCTTCAGCGGGGTGATGGTGGTCGTGTAATCGAGCGCGATTTCCTCGAACGACTCGACCGTCGAGTACGCATGGCTCATGCCGCTCTTGACGGGGGCGATTACCTCATAGGTTTCCAAGAAGGCCGACACAAGCGAAGGAAGCTCGCTCGCGTCGATAACTCGATAGAGCATACGCACGCATCCTTATCTCGTCTGGGATTACTTCGTGCTTGAACTCTATGCTACCCCGAAAGCGACACCCCACAAGCCACCTATCGACCAGTGGCGAATCTAGCGCGCTTCGGGGGAATCTGCGGCGGGCTCTATGGCGACGGGCTCCGCGACGGGCTCTGCACTCGAATCCTGCTGCGCTTCCGCGAACGTGCATGCGACGCGCCACGACCCCTTAGTCGTCCCTCGGTTCCCCATGCCGCTTACGCCCAGTCGGCAATTTGCCAAGTCGCTCTCCGAAACCGCGAACTGCGTTTCGAAAATCTGCAGGCGCGTGCCTTCCGCATCGGTGTAGAGATAGGAAAACGAGTCCCCGCTTCGCGCGAAGGATATGCCCGTCAACTGCGATTCCGCAAACACGCTGAGCATGCATTCGCCGGAATCGCCCACGGGAATCGCCGCTTGCAGGTACAGCGCCCCATCGCGGTACGCGACGTTCGAAAGATATGCACCCTGGGCATCTGGCAGATCGACGTGAATGGCATTCGGCGCAAGCACGTCGCCCTGCGGCCGATGCTCGCTATCCCCGATGTTCGAGCTCGTCGTAAGCGCATTTTCCCACGAGAACCCGTTTGAGTCCTTCGCACCGAAGCCGTTGAGATCACCTTCTAAGGGACCGAACGTTCCCGCCGCATCGTCGCGCAAAACGGACGGGATGTCGACATCGATCGACTCGACGTAGAAGTTATATTGACCCGACGAGATGCTGTAGAAGTCGACGAGCGCGCGTTTACCCGCAAAATCGCCCTCTATCGCAATCGCGTAGGATGCCTCGCCCAACGCGGCGTCGTAATCGCGCAGCGAAATCGTGGAGAACGGGCGGTTCGTGCCGATCTGCACAGAATAATGCCCGAAGTCAACCTTGTCGGAGATGCGCCCTTTGCCGTCCTCGTCCTTGAAGCGAACGACGATCGTCGAGGTGGCACCGCTCACCCTCGACGATTCAACGGTAGCGGTAATTCCCTGGTCAGAGGCTGTTTCTGTCGCAGGCGAGCCATTCGCCCCTTGCGTTGCTTGCCCGAAAAGCGTCGAAATCTGCCCCCACATCGGAAAGGAAACCACGACGGCGAGAACGACGATGCCCACAACCGTGATGGCCCATCCGCTCGCTTTCGAAGGCTTCTCCTCAGCAGGCTGCGAAGATCCGTTTTGCTCGCGCGTTTCGAAAGACATGACGACCCCTTTCCTGAAAAGACAGAGAGACCGCCGGCGAAGAGCCCCGGGGCAGCTTTATTCTAACAGGCAGATGAAACACGCGGCAAGCCGTCTCCCGCACCCGAAGCGCGAACATGGTCACAACCTGGGAAAACAAAAAGCCGACAGGCCTTTGGGCATGTCGGCTTTCGATGCGTCGCGAATGCGAGCTATCTGCAGTTGAGGCTGCGGCTTATGCGCCGAAGAACACCTTGATCTCGCGCTCGGCGGACTCGACGGAGTCGGAGCCGTGGATCACGTTCTCGTCGACGGTCAGGCCGAAGTCGCCGCGGATGGTGCCGGGGGCGGCATCGGCGCAGTTGGTTGCGCCCATGAGCTTGCGCATGGTGGCCACGGCGTTCTCGCCGGAGACGACCATCTTCACAACCGGGCCAGACGTGATGTAGGAGATAAGACCCTCGTAGAACGGCTTGCCCTTGTGCTCGCCGTAGTTCGCCTCCGCCTCTTCGAGCGTCACCATGCCGAGCTCCATGCGCTCGATCGTGAGGCCAACGCGCTCGATGCGGGAGATGATCTCGCCGATGTGGCCGTTGCGCACACCGTCGGGCTTGATCATGTTGTAGGTCTTCTCGATTGCCATGCTTGTTACCTTTCTTGTTCGCTACGTTTTATTCCCACGCGCCCAAAGCGCGCGAAATAGTTAGTTTTGGCTGGGGAAATAGAGCTCGACGTTCGAAATCTTCCAACCGATGAGGTCGCGAACCATCGAGATCTTGTACTGCACTTCCCCACCCTGGTCGGTGGTTGCCTTCACGTAAACGGTCGAGTTGCTCATCGATTTGTCGACGCCGAGCACCTCCGCAGAGGAGTCGGTCACGATCGGGCCCGTGAGCGCATCGACGTCCTCGACGTCCTTCGAGAACAGGTCCTTGGAGCCAGACGGGTTCGCGAGCAGCTCCTTCGCGACGCTTTCCTGCATCGGGAAGCCGTAGCCCTGGGTGTAGGCGAACACGGCGGCGCCAAATGCAAGGATAATCACGATGATGATGGCCACCACGATCTTGAGGCCGACGTTTCTGCGCTTGCGCTCCTGCTTGGCGATGCCGCGCGACCACTGCTCGAGTTCTTCATCGCTCGCAGTGAAGAAGCGGTCGTCGTTGCCGTCCGCGTAGGCTTCCGGATAGCCTGGCGCGCCTTGCATGGGACCCTCGTCATAGTAGTAAGGGTCCTGAGAAGGTCCGTCAGCAGGATAGCTTTCAGCCTCGGGATAGACCGCCGTGCCGTCGGCAGCAACGTCGAAGCCCGACATGTCGACGGGCGCGAGGACCTGCGTGGGCTGAGAAGACGTTCCCTGAGCCACGGCTCCCACCGCGCGCTGGTAGTCGACGCTCGCGGAGTCGGAGAGATAGTACGTCTTGTCGGCAATGGCCGATTCGAACGCAGTGACGGCCTTCGCCATGTCGCCGCATGCGACGTAGGCCTGACCCAGATTCGCGTTGAGCTTGTTCTTCATCGCCTGGGGCATGTCGAACTGGAACGCGCTCTCGTAGGACGCGACCGCATCTGCCGGACGATTGAGGGCCATGAAGCAAACACCCAGGTTGAGCAGCGCCTTCGTAGGATCGGGATTGCCCTCGTCGAGCGCGGCCTCGCGAAACGCGACGCCCGCCTCCGCGGTCTTGCCTACCTTCATGTAAGCATTGCCCATGCCGATGTAGGCCTTGTAGCGCGCGTCGTAGCCCTCGTCGGCCACCGCGGCCTCGAAATAGTGCACCGCGTTGTCGTAGTCGTGGAGCGACGCGTACGCCATGCCGAGATTGCAGTCGACCGCGCCCTTCATGTCGTAGGCGGGATCGGCCACGGCCTGCGTGTAGGCCTGGATGGCCTCGTTGGCATCCCTCAGCTTGATCAGGCAGTTGCCAATCTGGTGGTACAAACGCCCCGTCTCGCCAGGCGCCGGCGGCATAGCCTCATCCTGCAGGCACTGCGTGAACGCCATGAGCGCGCCCTGGAAATCCTTGGCGTCGTAGAGAGATTGCGCTTTGTTGAAAAGCTCGTAGTTCATCTGGTTCCTTCGATCCGGGCAGAATGCCGGGATATCTGTTTATTCGTTGGCGTTCTCGATCTCGATCTTCTCGATCACATCGCCCACGCGGAGCTGACCGATGACGTCTTTGCCCTCGATGGTCTGGCCGAACACGGTGTAACCGTCATCGAGGAAGGGCTGCGCGCCCAAGCAGAAGTAGAACTGGGAGCCCGCGGAGTTGGGGTTGCTCGAGCGGGCCATGGCGAGCGTGCCGTCCTTGTGCACATTGTTCGGGTTGGTGGTGTACTCCTCATGGATGGAGTAGCCCGGGTTGCCCGTGCCGCAGCCGCGACGAGAACCCTCTTTGATGACCTGCTCAGGGGTGAGGTCGCGCGTGTTCGGGCAGCCGCCCTGGATGACGAAGCCGGGGACGTAGCGATGGAACTTCAGGCCATCGTAGAAGCCCTTCTGGGAAAGCTCGACGAAGTTGCCCACGTGGATGGGGGCATCGTTGCCGGCGAGCTGCACGCGGATGGTTCCCTTGGAAGTGGTGAGGACGGCGATCTCGTTGCCGTTCGGCTTGTATTCGGGGGTGTACAACGCCATAAGGCGGCTCCTTTGCGTTTCCTTGACTCGCAGGGCGGCCTACCAGGCTGCACGGCGAGCAGATGATTGCATACGAATCTGTATTTTACCAGTATGCGGCGAACATGATGCAAAAACCGCAATGTTCGCAAACGAAGGCAAAGCCAGAAGACACGCGGGGAAGGCACAAAGGAACAACTACCGCCGTTTTGGCGCGCATACGAAAAACGGGCTGGAAGATAACTACCAGCCCGTTCATTTTGAATGGTGCCCCCAACGAGAATCGAACTCGTGTCTCAGCCTTGAAAGGGCCGCGTCCTAACCTCTAGACTATGGGGACGAAGTCGCTTCCTTGCGAAAGCAGCCAGGATATTATCGCAAAGGTCGCGGCCCTTGGCAAGAACTATTTTACATTTTTCCGCACAAAAATGCTCACGACCTCGACGTGGTAGGTCTGGGGGAACAAATCGACCGGCTGCGCGTAAAGCAGCTTGTAGCCATTTTCCTCAAATCGGGCCACGTCACGCGCCCAAGTCGCGGGATTACAGCTCACGTACGCCACACGCTCGGGGCGCGCCGCGGCGATGCTCTCCACCACGCCGTCTGCCAGGCCCGCACGCGGCGGATCGACGACGAGCGCGTCGAGCTCGCCCAGCTCGGGAAGCTCGCGGGCCGCATCGCCGCCGATAATCTCGATGTCGACCCCGTTGGCATCGGCGTTGCGGCGCAAGTCGCGCACGGAACTTCCCGCCGACTCGACGGCAATCACATCGGCGCCCGCCGCTGCGAGCGGAATGGAGAACGTGCCGCCACCCGAGTACAAGTCGGCAATGAGCATCTCGTCAAGGCCGACAGGCCCCTCATCGCCCACTTCCCCACCGAGCCCGCGAATGACCTCGTCGATGAGCTTTTCTGCCTGCGCGGTGTTCACCTGGAAAAACGACGGCGCTGCCACGCGGAAGGTGAAGCCGAGCAGCTTCTCCTCCCAAAAGCCCTTGCCGTCGAGCACCTCCACTCCCTTGATCTTGCGCGCGCGACCGGGGTCGGCGAGCACGCGCACGATGCTCGTGGCCTTGAACGATCCCTTAAGGATGTTGGCCACATGGCCGCGCGGGAAGGCGGCGGGCGTCGTCCAAAGTGCGACCTCGGTGCTGTGGGTGCGCACGCTATGTCGCACGCCGACGCGGAAAATACCCAGGTCGTCCGCACCTTGCGCGAAGCGGAGCGCCCCGCGCAGCGCCTTGGGGGCACGCTCGATCTGCTTGTAGGCAACCGGGCACGTGGCACTCGCCACGACATCCTGGCAACCTTCATCGTGGAAGCCCAGCTGGAACATGCCCGCCGCATCGAACGCCGCGCCGAGCTCAATCTTGTTGCGGTACCCCCACTGCCGCTTGCTTCCCAAGCAGGGGCGCACGAGAGCAGCCGCGCGCTCGCCCCCGAAGCCGGCCGTGCGCGAAAGCGCCGCAACGACGTTGTCGGTCTTCGCGGCAAGCTGGGTCTCGTAAGCGAGATGTTGCCAGGGGGCGACTCCTTGCGAGGACGGCTCCGCCCAGGTGGGGGCCACGCGGCACGCCGAAGGCTCTTTCACCTCGACGATGCGCGCGCGGGCGAAAGAGTGCTTCTCCTCCGTCAGCTCGATAGCGAGCACGTCACCCGGTGCGCCGCCTTCGACGAACACGGCCTTCCCGCTCTCGAGATGCGCGACCGCCTCGGGGCCAAATCCCATGCGCTCGATCGTTACGATTTCTCCCATGCCCTTGCCCGTTCTCCCTCATTTTCGATATCTATGTTTGCGATTCACCCATGATAGCGTATAATTCCTGGGTTGTGCCCCTGTAGCTCAGGGGATAGAGCGTCTGCCTCCGGAGCAGAAAGCCACAGGTTCGAATCCTGCCAGGGGCACCAGAGTAGAATGAAAACGCCAGGCCGCAAGACCTGGCGTTTCTTAATATGAGCAGGACATTGTCAATAGGCAAAGTCGGGCCTGGCCCAGATATTCTGGGTCAGGCCCTTTCTCTATCTCAACCCTCCTGCGGCGACCTCGGCGTGTCTTTCCGACGCTCGTCTTTGCAGTTTAATATCCGCCCGTGGCGCATCTCTGCGCTGGG
>JAUNWQ010000159.1 GCA_030540225.1 Coriobacteriia bacterium
GAAAAAGCTGGGGCCAGGCCCGATTTTGCCTCTTGACAATGTCCTGCTCATATTAGAAAGCGCTTGGGGTGAAATCCACTCCCAAACGCTTTCATAACGTGCCCGCTGTGCGTCAGCTGCGTCCTCAGAGGCGAGCAAGCTCGCCCGCATCGGCGCGCCGACGAGGCCTGCCAGCTACAGGCTGAAATCCTTCTCGCCGTTGAACACCGCAAGGGCGTCGGCCACGGAATAATCAGCCAGCGTGATGGCGCTGATGGCCTTCGTGAGGCGCACGGCCTCGTCGAGCGAACGCTGGTGAATGTTGCGGCCCGTTGCGTTTCCGCAGGCGCCGCCCACATGAATCTGGTCGTAGAGCTGCGTCAGGAACGTCTTCGCGTCGACGGTCGAACCGCCTGCGCACACGAGACCCGTGCGGCCCGCGGCCATGGAAGCGACCTTCAGTGCCTCGGCAGGGGTGCGCGTATCGTCGCCCTCGGGCTTCGGCGGGTTCACCTTCACGAAGTCGGCGCCGAGGCAAAGCGCCACGCCGGCAGCGCCAGCGATGAGGTCGGGGTCCTTCTCGGCGGTGACGGCCTTGCCGCGCGGGTAAATCCACAGCACGACGAGCAGGCCGTTCGCGTGCGCCTGCGCGATGAGCTCGCCAGCCTCGGCCATCATGGTGGACTCGTACTCACTGCCCAGGTAGATGGTGTAGCCCAGGCCGACGATGTTCACGCCCGCTTCGCGCATGGCGAGGATGGCGTCCAAATCGTAAAGCTGGGGCGAGTAGGGGTCGTCCTGCGAAGTCTTCACCAAGTTGGTCTTGGAGTTCATCTTCACGAGATAGTTGATCTCGGGATAATCGGCAGCATACTGCGCGATGAGACCGCGCTGACCAGCGAGGACGCCACACACGCCCTGACGGCCGATCTCGAAGAGATGCTCGGGCTCGGCGTCGGCCAGATCGATTCCCTCGCCGTAGAAGTCCTTGTTCAAATGCTCGATCTTCTGGTCGCATGCGAAGAGCATGAGTCGACCGGTTCCACGCGTGGCCTTCAGGTAATTGTCGATGTACTCCTCGCGGGACTCGGGCATGACGTCTGCGGGAACACGAACCTGATCACGGGTGATTTTCGGCATGTTGATCCTCCTTTTAGGATGCGATATAAGGCGCCGCGGCCGAAACATCGGCGATTCGTCAGGCGACGCACGGAAGATATTCTAGCAAAAGGGAGGCCTGCGCGCCGCACGCGTCGGCAAGCGATATACGGCGCGCGCGAAAGCAGCCCAGGAACCGCTAGAACCATTCCTTCTTATTGAAAACGTAGACCTGCTCGAATTCCGTCTGCGATTTGGAAAGGTAGAGCACCCCCTCGACGATGGAGATGACCACCATGGCAAGGCCCGCAATTCCCAGCGAGAAGATGCTGCCCACGATAGTGACGGCGAGCATGATGAACCCCGGTGTGTTGTAGCCCAGATAGAACTTGTGGATGCCGAGGCTGCCGAGGAAGATGGCCAAAAGCCCCGCCGCCACATGGTCTTTCGTGTTTGGGGCAGCCTGCGTGTAAGGCTGCTGGTAGGGCTGTCCGTAAGGCTGCTGCGTGTAGGGCGGGGAATACGCCTGGTTGGCTTGCCAGGGGCCTTGCGATTGCTGGTAGGTTTGGCCGCTTGCTTGCTGATAGGTTTGCCCCCAGACGTCGCTCGCCTGCTGAGAGGACTGGCTCCAGGCATCGTGGCCCTGCTGATTCGACTG
>JAUNWQ010000160.1 GCA_030540225.1 Coriobacteriia bacterium
AAGTCCTCGCTCATCTCGAAGATCTCGGCTGCCCGACCGAAGATCGGCGACTACCCGTTCACGACGCTTGTCCCGAATTTGGGCGTGGCGACGAGCGGCGATTTGAGCTTCGTCTGCGCCGACGTCCCCGGCCTTATCGAGGGCGCGCACGAGGGGCGCGGGCTCGGCCACGAGTTCCTCCGCCACATCGAGCGCACCGCGCTCATCGTGCACGTGGTTGACCTCACGGGCGACTACGAGGGGCGCGACCCCTTGAACGACTACGAGGTGATCAACCGCGAGCTCGAGTTGTACGCGAGCGACCTCGCGTCCCGCCCGCGCATCGTCGTGGCCAACAAGATCGACGTCCCCGGCACCGAGGAAGTCTGCAAGAAGCTTGCCGAGCGCGTGCGAGCCGACTCTATCGCCGCAGCCGGCGGTGACGAGTTCGCGGACAGCCCCATCGATCCGAAGCTCTACTGCATCAGCGCACTCACGGGCAAGGGCGTCGACTCGCTCAAGGCCGCCATCGCGACGAAGGTGCACGAGCTGCGCGAGGAAGCGCGCGCGCAAGCCGCCGACCAGCCGGAATTCGATCACGTGTGGGAGCACAAGCGCGAGATGCGCGACCGCCGCTTCACCGTGCGCAAGCTCTCCGACGGCGTCTTCCGCGTGGAGGGCGGCCAGGTCGAGCGCATGGTCATCCAGACGGACTGGGAAAACGAGGACGCCATCGCCTTCTTGCAACACCGTTTCAAGCGCATCGGCGTGGAGGACGCGCTCGCAAAGGCGGGCGCCCGCAACGGCGACGAGATCCGCATCGTGGGGCGTGCCTTCGAGTTCGAGTCGGCGACGGCGGACGACGCGTTCGAGGAGCTTGACATCTAATGGACGAGGCCAGGATCGACATTTCCGCAGCGGGGGAGAGGCGCGAGTCACATGAGGGCCGCGAGTCGCGCGACGTCCGCGAGGGGCAGCTTGCCGCCCATCTGCGTCCGCTCGTGGTTAAGATCGGCTCCTCGACGCTTACCACGTCGGAGAGCAAGATCGACTACGCGTTCCTCGACGACGTCGCCCGCCAGGTGGCACGTGTGCGCGAGGCGGGCTTCTCGCCCATTATCGTGACGAGTGCGGCCATCGCGTGCGGGCTCGAGGCGCTCGGCATCGAGCGAAGGCCCACCGACATGCCGAGCCTGCAGGCAGCGGCCTCGGTGGGGCAGAGCGCGCTTTCAGCAGGTTACGCCCGCGCGTTCGCCCAACATGGGATTACCACGTCGCTTGTGCTTCTGACCAGGCGCGACACAGCCGACCGCACGGCGTATCTCCACGCGCGCGACACGCTTTCCCGCTTGCTCGAGATGGGGGTCGTGCCCATCGTGAACGAGAACGACACGGTGTCGGTCGAGCAGATCCGCTTTGGCGACAACGACACGCTCGCGGCGCTCGTGGCCTGCCTCGTCGAGGCGGAGCTCATGGTGATCCTCTCCGATATCGACGGGCTCTACGACGCGAACCCGACGAAGGTCGAAGGCGCGCACCTGATCGAGCGCGTCGAGCGCATCGACGAGAGCATCATGGGCGTCGCGGGGGACGCGGGAAGCGTCGTCGGCTCGGGCGGCATGATCACCAAGATCAAGGCCGCGCGCGTGCTCATGGCGGCGGGCAT
>JAUNWQ010000003.1 GCA_030540225.1 Coriobacteriia bacterium
TTCGACGGGTGAGTTCGCGCAAGATTTCCACGACGGTGCACACGATGAAGTCTTTTGCACCGGAAGCGGTTGCGTGTTCGATCATGCCTTTTGTGGAGCCGATGAAATCCGCCTCGGCCAGCACGTCCGCCGGGCATTCAGGATGTGCCATTACCACGGCATCGGGGTAGGCTTCCTCAAGATCGATGACCTGCTTTCGGCTGATGGTCATGTGTCGTGGGCAGTAGCCCTTATTCAGAATGACATGCTTATCGGGAATCTGCTCGGCAACGTAGCGACCTAAGTTCATGTCGGGAATGAACAGGAGGTTGCGCTGCGGCAAGGAGCTGCAGATTTTCACGGCATTCGAAGAGGTGACGCATACGTCCGACCATGTTTTCGCTTCGGCGGTGGAGTTCACGTAGCATACGACGGCAAGGTCGTCGGAGTATTTAGCGCGGATAGAGTCGATGTCGGCCTTGCGGATCATGTGCGCCATCGGACAGTCTGCAGCAGGTTCGGGCAGGAGTACCGTTTTCTCAGGGTTCAGCAGTTTTGCCGATTCTCCCATGAATTCCACACCACAGAGCACGATGGTCTGCCGCGGAAGGTCAACGGCGAGCTTTGCCAGCGCAAAGCTGTCTCCAACGTAGTCGGCAACATCCTGCACCTCGGGCGGTACATAGTAATGAGCCAGGATGACAGCGTCTTGGCTTGTTTTAAGCCGCTTGATTTCGGCCGACAATGCTTCGATGTCGACGGCTGCATCGTGTTCCGCTGATGCCAGAGCATCTGAGGCGTGCGTTGTGTTTGGCTTGGAATCGCGATTGCCTAGTTCGTTCATGCTCGCTCCATGTTTCGTATCGTTGCTCACGGATTGAGTATGACGTAGTACTTTACACATGACTTGTCATCTGTAAAGTGCACACCTTATCTTCATTTGTTCTAGTTTACATAACGCCTATTATCAAGTTTTTATATCTAATATAAGAGCGGATGCATGGTGGATTAGCGAACCCTTGAATGGGCTTTTGATTGAAGCGTGGTTTGGCTAGAGAAACGCAGTCGTTTCTCTAGCCCCAGGTGGACGTAGATGTTCCTGCGGTGTTTACTGCACCGCCCCCGAAAAGCGTCGTCAGGTTACCGGTCTGTGAGGCTTCGAGCACGGCTGGCATCACGAGCGCCAGCGAAATGACATTAAGGACAAGCGCTATCGTGCAGATAATCAGTGCAATGGCGCCTGGTTTTGCCGCTTGCATGACCTTTCGTGAAAATGCTTGGTCTTGCGGTTGTTCTTTCAACATGGTGTTGATTCTTGAACGAGCAATCAACGAACATATAAGTCCTGCCGTACTCAGCAAGACTCCGCCGATGATGAGCGAGACGGGCCCAGCGATGTTGGCGAACGTAATCAGTTTCCTCGTTGAGGCGAGTCTATGCTCTTTTTCTTCGCTATTCCGCACTGCTATCCTTCATCTCGTAAATTATCAAGTTGTTGACCTGGGGTTTCACATATGAAGCTCTGAGAGCCGTTCTAAGGTACGATCTTGGTTTCTTTGGGCAACTATGCCGTGGAAACCGCTAGCTTTGAACGCCGCTGCTTCCGAATCCGGAGTCGCCGCGCTCTGTTTCGTCCAATGAGTCTCTGCATTCGAAGTTTGCGTTCTCTACCTTCATGATAACGAGCTGAGCAATGCGGTCGCCTTTTTGCGCTTGGAAGGTATCTTTTGGGTCAAGATTGATCAGGGTGACCTTCAGCTCGCCTCGGTAGTCGCTGTCGATAAGTCCCGGCGTGTTGACGATAGATATTCCGTGCTTCACTGCGAGGCCGCTCCTCGGCATAACAAAGCCTGCATAGCCTCTTGGCAGTGCGATTGCGATTCCTGTTGGAACGAGCTTTCGCTCGAAGGGCTTGAGCGAAAAATCTTCGGCTGAGCGCAGGTCTACGCCTGCGTCGCCCTCGTACGCATAACGGGGAACCTCCAAGGTTTCATCAAGCCGTTTTATAGGAACGAGTAACTGTTCTGGCATGTTTTATCGCAACTCCTCAAGTGCTTCAGCGAATTCTTCAATGTTTTGAAAGTCTTTGTATACGCTCGCGAACCTGACATAGGCGACATCGTCGAGCTTTGCAAGGCGCTTCAGCGCCATATCGCCAAGTTCTTTCGATCTTATTTCGGTTCGTGAGGTATTGCGAAGCTCGGTTTCGATGCTGTCGATCAAGTCGTCGACCTGCTCTTTTGAAATCGGTCGCTTGGCGCATGCGATAAGCAGGCCCCTGAACAGCTTGTTGCGATCGTAAGCTTCGGACGAACCATCGACTTTAACGATGACAAGCGGGTTATCGCCCAAGCGCTCGTATGTGGTGAATCGGCGTTGGCATTTCAGGCACTCTCGGCGCCTTCTAATCGATGTTCCGTCTTCGGATGGGCGTGAGTCTACGACTTTTGATTCAAGGTAGCCGCAGGAGGGACAACGCATGCGCATGCTCCTTTAAACTTTACTTCTGTTAAAGGTATCATACCGTATGGATTGTCCGTTACGGCTTTGATTAGGATGTCCGCACAATTGAAGATGCGGACACCACCAAAAAGTTTCTTACAGGAAAAACAGGATAAACGAAGCGATTGTCATTGCGACGCCGCATGCGATTGCGTGTGACGGCTTCATATCGCTGTGAGAGACGCCGCGCAAGGTTCCTTCTTTGAGGCTTCGCACCATCTGGCGATCATCGAGTGGCGTGGTGAAGAGTGCTTTGAGTTGGGAGAAGTCTGAAGGCTGTGCCACCGTGCTGTTCTGTTCGAAAGACTCCCAATCGAACTCGTTTTGCGCAATAGCTGGGAACTCGATGATGGTCGCAGATTGCGATTGCTCTGCTGAACTGGGCTTCAGCGCGGCTGATCCGTGTACGGGGTACCTCATTTCGAAATTTCCCATCTTTGTGCCTCCTTGCCCTTGCGTAGAACCTTTGTTCGCGTTTATAATAAATCGAACAAAGGTTCACGTCAATAATTATTTCAAACATTTGTTCGATTTATTGAAAGGACGCACTATGGCCGCCAAAGTGACGAAGCGTCAACAAGCTGTTCTCGATTGCATTGAGGATTGCATTCGGGAAAAGGGCTACGGGCCGACGGTTCGCGAGGTATGCCATGCCCTGGGGCTTTCCTCCCCTTCCACCGTCCATGTCCACCTGAAGGCTCTCGAAGAAAAGGGCCTTATCAAACGAGACCCTTTAAAATCTCGATCGATCTCGCTTACCTACCCTCTTGAGGGCTCATCGGTGCAGGCGAGCTCCGTTCCAGAGGTCGTTCAGCCGAGCTTTAGTAAAATCGTGAACGTGCCGCTTGTGGGCGATGTCGCTGCGGGCGTGCCAATTCTTGCTGAAGAGAATATTACCGATACGATTTCCCTTCCGACCGACATCGTCGGCGATGCCCCCTCGTTCCTCTTGTCCGTGCGCGGCGAATCAATGATCGAGGCAGGCATCAACGACGGCGACTACGTGGTCGTTAAGGAGCAGCCAGTTGCCAATAACGGCGATATCGTTGTCGCCATCATCGACGATGGGGCAACCGTGAAGCGCTTCTACAAGGAGAAGGACCATATTCGGCTTCAGCCGGAGAACTCCTCCATGGATCCGATTATCACCACGAATTGTTCTATCGCGGGCAAGGTAGTTGCGGTGTTCCGTCGTTTGTAAGGTAGGGCTGAAAGGCGCTGACGTAGCTTCGGGGGACGAACATTGTGATAGCAGTCCCCTGTTCCTCGTGGGTTTCGCTTACAATATGGCAGCGTTCGTGCGCCTTGGCAACGAGCGCTCCCTTTGCATAGGGAATGAGGACGCTCATATGCGTATCGGCAGCTGAAGCGGCTTGCGCGATTCGTTTGATGAGCTCCTCAATCCCCTTCCCTGTTGCAGCGGATATCGCAATCGCCTGCGGGTAACGGGACTTGAGAGCGCTAATGTCTTCTTCGCTTAGCAGGTCGCACTTGTTGAATACCTCGATTCGGGGAATCGATTGAGCGCCGATTTGCTCGAGCGTCTCGTCGACGGCATCGCGTTGGCCCTCTCGTTCGCTTGAAGAAGCATCAATCACGTGCAGAATCAAATGCGCTCCCGTGATTTCATCGAGTGTCGACTTGAATGCCTCAACCAAGGTCGTCGGCAGTTTCTGAATGAACCCAACGGTGTCGGTGACGGTTATTTCACGTCCTTCGGGCAGCTCGAACTTCCTTGTCGTGGAGTCGAGGGTTGCAAAGAGCTTGTCATAGCTGAGGACATCGGCGTCGCAAAGGCGGTTGATCAGGCTTGATTTACCTGCATTGGTATATCCGGCCAGAGCAACGCGGAACATGCCGCTCGAATATCGCTCCTCTCGCTGCAGCGACCGAACGTCAGCTAAGTGGGCGAGCTCGCGCTTGATGGACGTGATTCGCTTGCGTACCATCCTTCGGTCGACCTCGAGCTGGCTTTCGCCTTCGCCGAAGCGCGATCCGACGCCGCCGCCCATGCGATTCGAGGCGAGATGCGCCCACATGCCGCGAAGTCGTGGGTAGAGATACTGGTTCTGCGCAAGGCGCACCTGCAACCTGCCCTCTTTCGAGGAGGCATGGAGTGCGAAGATGTCGAGGATGAGCGCCGTACGGTCGATGATCTTAACGCTCTTATCGACGGTCTTTTCGAGATTAGATTGTTGCGACGGGGTGAGCTCATCGTCGAATATGACCAGGTCTGCCGCATATGAGCGAGCAAGCTGGGCGATCTCTTCCGCTTTGCCTGTTCCGACGAACGTTCGAGGATTGGGCGATTCGAGTTTCTGCGTCGTCTTCGCGACGGTGTCGGCGCCTGCAGTGTCGGCGAGGCGCTCAAGTTCGGCGAGCGAAGAGTCGAGGGACCACTTCTGGTTCGGACGATCAACCCCGACGAGGATTGCTCGTTCCCGCTGTTCCTCAAACGTCGTTTGCGCTCCCTTGGTGAGCACCGTGGCGAACTGCTCCATGCTTACAGGACTACCGTTCCTTCGAACGCCTCGGCGGCAGGTCCCGTCATCATGACATGGTCGTCCTCGGCCCAAAGGATGTGGAGCACGCCACCGCGGAGGATGAGGTCGTTTTCGCGTCCGGTGCGTTCGGTCAACGCAGCAGCGACGCAGGTTGCGCATGCGCCCGTGCCGCACGCAAGAGTCTCGCCGCAGCCGCGCTCGTACACGCGCATCTCGATTCCCGTCTCTCCGATATGGGCAAACTCGATATTGG
Organism: Coriobacteriia bacterium; assembly: GCA_030540225.1. Classification (GTDB taxonomy): domain Bacteria; phylum Actinomycetota; class Coriobacteriia; order Coriobacteriales; family Eggerthellaceae; genus Ellagibacter. The sequence continues at coordinate 5,239 of JAUNWQ010000003.1, forward strand.
CCTTCTCCGGGAATACGGGGTTCGACTCGTAGAATGCCCCGATTTTCTCAAGGTCGAGCGTCGCAAGTGACCTTTCCTCGGAAGTGAACAGGTCTTTCGGCAGTGCGTTGAAGTCGTTGATGAAGGTGACCGCATGAGGGTTGCCCATTGAGACGCAGGTGAAAGCGACCGGCCCCCAGGGCGAGTCGACTTCGATTTCGCGAGCGTAGGCCGCGCCCGCCGGAGACGTTGCGTTCGTCTTGGCGTTAACGGGAACCTCGCTCGGCTCGAGGATCGGATGGCCCATATCGACCGTTGCTTGGGTCATCTTGTCTTCATCGTCGACAGTGAAGCTGATCGGCTTCGGTCCTGCGAGCGTATCAGCGACAAACGAGCCGTCGCTCGCCTGCACGTATCCACGGTCGACGAGGAACTTCGCGAAGCAGCGCACGCCATTGCCGCACATTTGGGCAAGCGTTCCGTCTGAGTTGATGTAGTGCATATAGGCGGCGCACTCCGGTCGCTCGGAGGGGCGCACAAGAATGACGCCATCGGCGCCGATGCCGAAATGACGATCGCAAAGCCAGGAAACCTGGGACGTGGTCAGCTCGATCTCGTTAGAAAGATCGTCCACGAAGACAAAGTCGTTGCCAGCTCCGTTAAGTTTGGTGAATGAAAGCTCCATAGGTGCATGTCCTCTTTCTGTTGGCTTAGGCGCCCATTGTACCAAGTGAGTGTTGCGCTTGTGTTGCGATTACTTCAGCGTTTCCGGAATCCGCGTCAATCCATGCAATTCGCGTATCTTTGCGGAACCATGTACGCTGTCGTTTTGCGTATCGCCGTGTTGCGGTCTTGATCTGCTCGATGGCTTCATCAAGCGAGATATCCCCGTCAAGCGCGGATACGATTTCCTTGTATCCGATAGCCTGAGGTGCGGTGATACCCTGGCGAAAGCCTTTGTCGAGCAATCGTTCAACCTCGCAGACGAGACCGCATTCGATCATGTTGTCTACACGCCGTTCGATTCGCTTGTTGAGTATTTCTGGATCGACGGCGAGTCCGATAAATTTGGCAGGAACAGCTTGCGGGATCGATGCGAGATTCTCCTTTTGGATCGCATATGTTGTACCCTCTTCAAGAAGCTCAAATGCCCTGATCACGCGCCTTACGTTGTTCGGGTGGATAACGGATGCGCTTTCGGGGTCGCGCTCGTGTAGCCGCTCCCAAAGCTCATCGGCTCCGTTGTCCTCGTAGTAGGCAGTCCACTTTTCGCGTACGGGGTTGTCGACCTGCTCCCCTTTCGGGAAGTCATAGGCGTCGATTGCCGCGCGGACGTAGAGTCCCGTTCCCCCGACAAGCAGCGCTCTCTTTCCACGTTTGTCGATATCAGAGAAGCATTCTCTTGCATATTGCTGATACACGGCTGCCGAATACGGCTCCCCCGGGTTCACGAGGTCGAACCCGAAATGGGGAACAAGCCGTTCCTCTTCGGGAAGTTTGCCAGTGCCAATGTCCATGCCGCGGTAAATCTGCATGGAATCGGCACTCACCACTTCCCCACCGAGATTTTGCGCAAGCAGCTGCGCAACGTCGGTCTTTCCTGATGCCGTCGGACCAACGACGCAGACGACAGGGCGCATAAGCGGAAGGCTGATGGCCGTCTTCCCCGTTTCGTCGATCATGGCGTTTAGAGACGATCGTCTGCGCCCAGCACGTGGCCCGAAAGGTACCATGTCTTAGCGTCGTCGATCTTGACGTTCACGAACGTGCCGGCAAGTTCGCTCGGCGTCACACCCTGCGGGGCGAGCGCGTGCACGGTTTGGTTCTTGGGGCTTTTGCCTGCGATCATTCGCTCATCGCGCTTCGAGGATCCCTCCACAAGGATAGGGACAACACTTCCGACATCCGGTTGGTTGAGCTCGAATGCGCGCTTTTGGACAAGGTCAACGAGTCGGTCGAATCGCTCCTGGATAACCTCGCGCGGTGTGGAGTCTTCAATCTGGGCCGCAGGCGTACCTTCACGCTTCGAGTAGATGAAGGTAAATACCTGATGGTAGCCTACCTCTTCCACGAGGCGGTATGTGTCTTCGAAATCTTTCGCAGTTTCGCCTGGGAAGCCGACGATGATGTCGCTCGACAGGGCGATATCGGGTCGCACCTCGCGAATCTTACTGATAAGGCGCAGGTAATGGTCGCGTGAATAGCGTCTGTTCATTGCCGCGAGAATGGCGTTGGAGCCCGACTGCACGGGAAGGTGGAGCGCAGGCATGAGCGATCTCAAGGATCCGAACTTTTCAATAACCTCGTCGGTAAGGTCCTTCGGATGGCTCGTTGCAAAGCGAAGCCGCTCGATTCCCGTTTGGTCGACGGCGTCGAGGATATCGGCGAAACGGGGTTTTCCGTAAAGATCACGGCCGTAGGAGTTCACATTCTGTCCGAGCAGTGTAATTTCTTTCACGCCGGAAGCGACATAGCGCTCGGCCTCGGCGACGATATCCTCAATCGAACGTGATTTCTCGCGACCGCGGACATAAGGAACGATGCAGTACGAGCAGAAATTGTTGCATCCGATGGTGATGGGCAGCCACGCCGCCCAAGAATGCTCACGGCTTGTCGGGAGCTCGGTCGGGAATTCGGATGAGGCGGCGAGAACTTCGACCTGCTTCCCCTGTCCCTCAATTGCCGCCTCGAGCAAACGTGGAAGCGACCCAAGGTTGTGCGTGCCGAACACGACATCGAGATGAGGAAGGGCCTCAGTGAGCTTCTCCCCGTCGCGCTGCCCGATGCAACCGCCGACAGCGATGACGCGCTTCGACAGAGGAGATTCTGCACGAAGTGGAATGTTTTTCATGGAGGCGACCTGGCCATAGAGGCGCGTATCGGCTGCTTCTCGGACGCAGCAGGTCATAAAGACCACGACATCGGATTCCTCAACGGTTTCTACCATGAGTGCTCCGAGCGCCTCAAGCATGCCCGCTATGCGCTCGGAATCGTGTTTATTCATTTGGCATCCGAAGGTGTGGATGCAGAACGTAAGCCCATTGATGGGTGAATGCATGCGGTATCAGCGCTCCGTAGGGTTGGCGGTTTTCTGTTCAGCGGCGATGGAAGGTATCACGGCGCCGCGCGGTTCAACGGTAAAACGGATGGCGGTTCGGTATTCGCCATCGATGACGATGTCTGCAAAGGATGGGGCGCATACGATTTCGATGCCCACGGGAGAGAGGAAGCCGCGCGAGATTGCGATGGCTTTGACCGCTTGGTTCACGGCACCGGCCCCTACCGCTTGGATATCGACGTGAAGTCCATCCTTGATCATGCCAGCGATCGCTCCAGCGACAGATGCAGGAGAGGATTTCGACGACACTTTTAAGCAGCCGATTGACGGCTGCGATTCCGATGGGGTTGTCACGAGCATTTCCTTGTCGTTTCGTAGTGTGTTTCAGTGGTGGTATTTATGTCACTGTGAGAAATGATAGCAATTACTCATCAGCGTGGCAACCTGCGCAAACGGCTATCTCAGCTTATCGAAGCGCAGGGTGATCTCGATCTTTTGGGGGCCGACCTTCACTTCCGGTGCGCCGAGCGGATCGAGGTAATACCGATTGGCGATATCGAGGAAGGCATCCTTGCAGGAATCCGCGAGCATTGCTTTGTCCTCATCGCAGAGACGAAGCGACCTGCCGTCGCGATTGACGGCTTTCTGGCTGGCCGCTTTCGAGGTTTCGGGTGCCTTTTCCTTTGCGGGAATCGCCTGAGTCCTTACGAGTTCGGCCAATGGAATGATGGGCTTGATCTCCTCATTTAAGATCCGGCGCGCCGAGCGCTCCGAAAGCGAGAGCCCCAATCCTTCTGCGATTTCGGCGAAGCTTGTCGGGTCCGATGCGGTGCAGAGGCGTTTGCATACCGGCAGCTCGAGCGGGTCTTTGCAGAAGGCCCGAAGGGCAGGAGAAGTGGTCGTCGCCCCGAACTCGTAGAGCGTGGCGGCGATTTCGGTCGCCGAACCCCAATAAACCGTGCATACCTTCCTCGATTCGAGGGCGAATTCCGTTGCTGTGCGGACGATGTTTTTCGGCCCTCGCATCGAGTAGGTTCCCGCTTCAGTCACTTCGAACGTAGGGAAGGTCGATTGGTCGGCGCGTTCGGGTAGTTTGGTGAGGTCGGTTTCGACGTAAATCGCGCTACCGAAATCCTTGTCCGATGTGAGAACCTTTGCCTGCGTCGAGTTCATTTTGATCGAGTAGAGAGCCATTCCCCTGCCGTGGACTCCCCATTTGTCCATGTGGACAGTGTCGAGCTTAGAAGTGACGCGCGGTTCGAAGATCTTCTCATGCAAGGCGAGTGGAATGCCGTCTCCGTCGTCGAGCATCGTGAGCTTGCGAGTGTCCCCGTCGCGTCCTACCGCAAGGAAAATGGTGCGGGCATGGGCGTCTCGTGCGTTGCGAAGCAGCTCGATAACGATGTCCTCGGTCGATCGGATGTCGTGGACAGCTTGGCGTCGCTCCGCTTCGGACGTGCGAAGACGAACGAAGCCATCCCCTAAATCGTCTTCGATTCGGAGATGGCTTTCGTCACAGATGGAATCAACGAATTTTTCGAGATCCGATGCGCCCATGAATTATTTTGCGATCCCGATGGCTCGGCTTTCGCGGATGACAACGACCTTGACCTGCCCCGGGTACTGCATCTCGCTCTCAATGCGGTGAGCGATATCGTGAGCTAAGACGACGGTCTGAGCCTCGTCGACAACTTCGGGCTCGACCATGACGCGAACTTCGCGGCCGGCCTGGATAGCATAGGTGCGCTCGACGCCCTTGTAGGAGTTGGCGATTTCCTCGAGCTTTTCAAGACGCTTGACGTATGCGTCGAGGGTTTCTTTACGTGCACCAGGGCGCGCAGCGGAAACGGCGTCGGCGGCCTGCACGAGCACGTCGAGGACGCTGTTCGGCTCGACGTCGTTGTGGTGTGCCTCGATCGCGTGGACGATTTCGGGACGCTCTCCGAAGCGGCGTGCAAGGTCTGCGCCGATGACGGCATGGCTGCCCTCGACTTCGTGGTCGACCGCCTTGCCTAGGTCGTGCAGCAAGCCGGCTCGCTTGGCGGGAATCGGGTCGAGCCCAAGTTCGGAGGCCATGACGCCGGAGAGATATGCAACCTCAAGCGAGTGGTTGAGCACGTTTTGACCGTACGAGGTGCGGTAGCGAAGGCGGCCTAGGGTTCTTACGAGCTCGGGATGCAGGTCGTGGATCCCAGTGTCGAAAGCCGCTTGCTCGCCCGCTTCGCGAACGCGCTGGTTAACGTACTGCTCGGCTTTGCCGAACATCTCCTCAATGCGCGCAGGGTGGATGCGGCCATCAGCGATGAGGTTCTCCATCGTGACGCGACCGATTTCGCGGCGAACGGGGTCGAAGCATGAGATGGTGACGCACTCGGGAGTGTCGTCGATGATGAGGTTCGTGCCGGTGAGCTGCTCGAACGAACGGATATTGCGGCCTTCTCGTCCAATGATGCGGCCTTTGAGGTCGTCGGACGGGATATGGATCGTCGACACCGTGTTCTCAGCCGAATGGTCGGCAGCCACGCGCTGGATGGCGAGGCTCAAGATCATGCGGGACTTCTTGTCTGCCTCGGCTTTCGCCTGCGCTTCCGCATCGCGGATGATCGCGGCAGATTCGTGAGCAACCTCATCCTTCAGCGAGGTGAGCAGTTCGTTCTTCGCTTCCTCGGGCGTCATGCCCGCGATGCGCTCAAGGCGCTGCGATGCTTCTTGCTCGACTTGAGCGACATCGCGCTCGCGGCGTTCGATCTGGCCCTGCAACGAGGAAATTTGATGCTCCCTTGCGTCGAGCGACTCGACGCGACGATCGAGCGATTCTTCACGCTGGGAGACGCGGTTCTCAGCGGCGCGCACCTCTTTCATGCGCTCCTTGTTCTCTGCTTCGGCTTCCTGCTTGAGTTTGAGAGCCTGATCCTTTGCTTCGAGGACCGCCTCTTTGCGCATAGTCTCGGCTTGTCGTTTTGCATCAGCAATCATGTCGTCGGCCTCTTGAGCAGCTTTCTTCGTCGAGGCGTTGATTACGTAGCGGGTGATGACGAAGCCGAGAGCTATGCCGACGATTGCGCCGATGATCAGCCATGCAATTCCGGGCATATGCTCCCCCTTCCCTTTTTGGTTTCCAATAGTCATGGCATAAAAAACCCGGACAATGCCGGGCCAAAGCGAAACGCGTATCAAAAGGAGCGTCATATTGGGTTATAGATATATATGAAGTCCCTCATGGGACGCAAATCACTTATGCCTCCATACATAATAGAGGATGTTTGCTGGTCATATAACCCTCAAGGTCAAAAAATGCGAAATTGCTCGCTTAGTCGGCGAAATATTCGCGTTCAGGTGCAACAACAGACTCGCTCCAGCGTCTCGCGGCGGAAGCGGCGACGTCTGCGCTATAGCCTTTTTGGACGAGCTTACGATAGGCGCCTTCACGGAGATTCTTCGACCGCGGTGGTTTTCGGTTTAAAAGATCCATCGCGCGCTCGAGCTCATCGTCTCCGAATTGCTCGTAGGCGAGCTGCCAAGCTTCTTCGGAAGGCGAGTCGACATCGAGCTGTTCGAGTGCGCGCTCGACGCCTCGGCGGCCTTTGCCCTGCGCCAGCTGGGTGCGCATGAAGGCTTCGGCATAGCGCGCGTCGTCGACAATGTGTGCCTCTATTGCGCGCCCAAGGGCGTTCGAGACAGCCTGCTCGCTGAAGCCGTCCTTGATGAGCCGCTCATGGAGCTTCTTGCTCGCTTGCTCTCGAATGCTTGCGAGTTTCAGTATTTTCTTGAAGACCTTTGACTCCTCCTCCGCCAAGCTGGTCTCTTCATAAACGGAGGAGGACTCGATTTCCCTGATATTGCGCTTTAGCTGTTCTATGTCGACGAGCGTTGCCATGAACCGTTATTTTTTCTTCGGCTTGGCGACGGGGGTGACCGCATCGGCTTCTTCTGCGGTGCGCGTCGGGATGGGGATTTCAAACGCTTCGCGAACTTTGTTTTCGAGCTCTTCCCTCATCTCGGGGTTTTGACGCAATGTAGCCTTTGCGGCCTCGCGGCCCTGTCCCAAGCGCTCTTCGCCGTAGGTATACCACGCGCCGCTCTTCTTTGCGACGCCGCATTCGACGGCCATATCGACGATGCAGCCCTCACGGGAGATTCCTTCGCCGTACATAAGGTCGAACTCGGCCTGGCGGAACGGAGGCGCCACCTTGTTTTTGACGACCTTCGCGCGAACGCGGTTACCCACGACCTCGCCGTCCTTCTTAATGCTGTCGATGCGGCGAATATCAATACGCACGCTGGAGAAGAACTTCAGGGCTCGGCCGCCTGTGGTAGTTTCGGGGTTGCCGAACATCACACCGATCTTCTCGCGGAGCTGGTTGATGAAGATGCAGGTTGTGTTCGATTTTGAAAGGGAGCCTGCGAGTTTGCGCAGCGCCTGAGACATGAGTCGCGCCTGAAGTCCGACGGTGGTATCACCCATCTCGCCTTCAATTTCAGCTCGGGGGACCAGCGCCGCGACCGAGTCGACTACTACGGCGTCTATCGCACCGGAGCGCACGAGCATATCGCAGATTTCGAGCGCTTGCTCGCCCGTGTCGGGCTGGGAAATGAGCACCTCGTCGATGTCGACACCGAGGCGTGCGGCATACACAGGGTCGAGCGCATGCTCGGCGTCGATGAAAGCGACCACTCCGCCCATCGCTTGGGCTTCGGCGAGAATCTGGAGGGCAAGGGTTGTTTTGCCCGATGATTCAGGCCCGTAAATCTCAATGATGCGGCCACGAGGCACGCCTCCGATTCCGAGGGCTGCGTCGAGCGGCAAGGCCCCAGTTGGAATGACGCCGATGTTGAGGTGCTCGCCTCCTTCGCCAAGCTTCATGATCGATCCCCGACCGAATTTCTGCTCGATCTGATCGGTTGTGATCTTGAGCATCTTGGCTTTTTCGTCGTTCATTCCTTCTCCTCCGATTACGGCGATTTCGTCCATGTCATAGCTCCTCATTATACGAACAAACGTTTGTGAGTCAAGACTCGCAGTGGAACTTGCCTCAGCAGAATCGTAACGTCGCATTCTGGTAGAGCTTTTACGAAAACCTTCCCGATTTCTGGCAGCTTATCTGCAGGAAATTAAGCGAAACTCGTCGAAAGCGCGCCCTCGATCATGCGCAAAGTTTCCCGAACTGTCGCATTGCGGACCTCTTCGCGATTCCCCTCGAAATGGAAGCACATCGCTTCGCAGGCGTTTTGCGTGGACACCGCGGCCCATACAGTGCCGACCGGCTTGCCTGGTTCTTCCCCACCGGGACCTGCGATTCCCGTCACAGCGACGGCTATGTCGGCACTGAGGTTCTTGCGTGCCCCCTCTGCCATCTGCCGGGCGACCGTTTCGCAGACGGCCCCTTTGGTCTTGAGAACCTCCGCGTCAACGCCGAGCTCGCGATGCTTGATGTCGTTCACATAACTCACAATCGCGCCGTGCACGACCTGCGAGCTACCGGGAATCGCTGTGAGAGTGCCTGCGATGAGGCCTCCCGTCAGGCTCTCGGCGCACCCGATGGTTGCACCCTTCTCGCTCGCGCTTTCGATGATGCGACGTGCGATGTCCTCGTTCGTTTCGTTCTTCGCGTTCTCCTCTTGCAGGAGAGCGCGCTCCTTGCTCGTGGTGAGTCCGAGGAGATGGCGCGCCTTTGCGAAGTAATCCATCATCGAGATGATGGTGAGGGCGAGCGCTACGACCATGACGAGCCACGAGAGCACGTAGAGCGGGTTGTCGAAGGGGTTCGGGCTTGTCACGGGGAGGATGGAGTCCTTCACGATGAACAGTACGATTGCAATGATCTGTGTGACAGTCTTCGCCTTGCCATACCAGCTTGCCGCGATGACAACGCCCTTGTCTGCGGCGACCATGCGGATGCCAGACACGATGAACTCGCGTGCCAAGATTATGAGCACCGGCCAAGAAGGCAGGACCCGGAGTTCAACCAGCGCGAGGAGCGCTGCGCAGACGAGAATCTTGTCCGCAAGCGGGTCCATGAACTTGCCGAAGTTCGTCACCTCGCCACGGCTGCGCGCGAGGTAGCCATCAAGCCAGTCCGTGCATGATATCAAGATGAAGATAAGGGCCGCGATAAGGCTTTTCGTTGTCGATGAAACGCCTGCAATACTGAACCAGGTCGGCCAGGGGGTGATAAGCGCGACGACGAACACCGGGACGAGGCAGATGCGCACGAGCGTGATGATGTTGGAGATCGTCCAAAGCTTGTCGGTCTCCCCCGGCTTCAACTCGGTCGACATTACTCGGCCTCCATTTCGTAGAGCAGCGTGTCGGCAATTCGGACACGAACGATGTCGCCCACGTCCCCCTCGGTGAGGTAGGTCTCGCCGTCAACGTCGGGTGCCTGGCACATCGCACGGCCGAACAGCTGACCGTCTTCTTCGATGCCCTCTACAAGCACGTCCATTTCCCGCCCGACGCGTTGCGCGATGCGCGGTGTGCACGATGCGTCTGCAAGGTCGCGCAAGGTCTGCGCGCGCTCGGCCTTGATATCCTCGTCGATCTGGCCCGGCAGCTCGTATGCGGCCGTGCCCTCCTCGCGGGAGTACGCGAAGACGCCTATGTAGTCGAAAAGCCCTTCGGAGACGAAATCGCACAGATCCTCGAACTGTTCTTCGGTCTCGCCGGGGAAGCCAGCGATCAGCGTCGTGCGCAAGGTGACGTCGGGAATTGCTGCGCGAATGCGCTCGGCGAGTGCCAGATACTTCTCGCGCGAGCCTGCGCGGTTCATGGCGCGCAGAAGCGACTTGTCGACATGCTGGAGCGGGATATCAAGGTAGGAGCAGATGTTTTCGAAATCCGCTATGGTCTTGAGCAGCTCGTTGGTGATTCCCTCGGGTTGGACGTACATGACGCGAAACCACGTCGACGGGTAGCGCTGCGCAAGCTCGCCCATAAGCGCTGCAAGTGATGACGGTTCCTCGAAGTCCTGTCCCCAGCGGCCGGTGTCCTGCGCGATGAGCACGATTTCCCGTGCGCCCTTCGCGACATGAGCAGCCACTTCGTGGTCGATGCCTTCCAGTGTGAAGGAGTGGTAGCGCCCGCGAATATAGGGAATCGCGCAATATGAGCAGAAGCGGTCGCAGCCGTCGGAAATCTTCACGTACGCTGAGACGCTTGCGGGCTCGTCATTGGAGTTGTCGTCCGACGCGGTGCGCTCGGGCGAGCCTCCGAACAGGGCATTAAGGATTTCCCCAAGGTCGTCTTCCTTGCTGCAGGGGACGAACGCGCAGGCCTCGGTCAGCTCTGCCGCAAGCTCGTCGCCGTAGCGTGCCGGCATGCACCCTGCAACGATAAGCTTGGCATCTCCCGAGGAGACGTTTTCCATGCCCGCTGCCTCGAAGATCGCCTCGAGGCTTTCCTCTGTAGCACTCTGAATGAACGAGCAGGTGTTGATGACGATCGCATCGGCTTTCTCGGGGTCTTGCTCGATTCGGTAGCCCGCGACTTTCGCCTTTGCGCGCATCTTCTCGGAGTCGACTTCGTTTTTGGCGCAGCCGAGCGTGATGAAGGCGACGGAGCGCCCGCCGCCTTGGGTAACTTCCACTGTCATGAACAAGGATTCCTAGCGATAGTTCGTGTACTGAAGCGGTTGGCCGTAGTCTTGGCCTTTCAGGAAGGCGATAACCTCCTGAAGCGTGTCGCGGGAAGCCGAGGAGACGCGGAGCTTGTCGCCTTCGATGGTCGCTTTGCACTTCAGCTTGAGGTTGCGGATGTCCTTGCTGATCTTGCTTGCCGTCTCCTTGTCAATGCCGTCGACGATCGTGGCGGAAAGACGCACGCTCTGCCCGGTTGCGGCTTGCGGCTCACCCCACTTCACAGCGGTAAGCTCGATCCCACGCTTCACGAGCTTGCTGCCGATCACGTCTTTCACCTGGCGGGCGACGAAGTCAGCCGGTGCGTGGATCCCAAGGGTCTTGTTCTGCTTGTCGAGTGTGATTTCAGCGCCCGAGTCCTTCAGATCGTAGCGCTGCGAAATCTCGCGTTTAGCCTGCTGGAAAGCATTGTCGACTTCCTGGATGTCAACGGTCGATACGATATCGAAGCTCGATTCCTTTGCCATGTGGGCCTCCTTGGTTATTCGGATGTGCGGGTCGTGCTCTTCGTCGAAGTTGCGTTGCTCGACGAAGAAGAGGTGGTGCTTTTCGTGCTGTTGGATGACGACGTCGAAGTCGACTTCGTAGAATCGCTTGAGGTTGCGCTCGACGACGAGGACGACTGGCCGTGGTCCTGCTGCCATTTCGCAAGAATCTGCGAGAAGTCGACGGTGTAGTCGTACATGCCGTTGCTGTTCTCGGTCAATTCGACCTTCTCCCCGTCGACGGTGACCTCAACTGCGCTCGAAGCGTCGGAGATGAAGCGTAGCTTAGTCGTGACGTCGAAGGACTTCTCGGCCGGCCCCGTTACCGTCTCGGCGACGGATGCCGAGCTCGAATCGCCCTCGTAGATCTCGATGTAGGCGCTCGAACCCGACGCGACCTTATAGGTGAAAGTGGCCTTCGTCGGCGCGACGGAGGACTGCTGGGTCTGGGAGTCTGAGGTCGAGGTGCTCTCGGAGTCGCCTTGCGCCTGCTTGTTCGACGTATCTGAGAAGCCCGTGATGGGCACGGTCGGCGTTTCCTGAGCGGGCTTGGACTCTTTGCCGCCGAACACGAACACGCAGATGATGATGACGATCACGGCGATGACGCCGATGCCGATGAGCAGTGGAAGCTTCGGGCGCTGTTGCGTCACGTTCTGCGGCGCCGCGTAGAGGTTGGTGTATTGCGGGCTTCCCGGCGAGAGCGGCCTGCGCGAGGTGTGCACATGGTCGTTTCCGCGAGCTGTTCCTCGTGTGTCGTGCCTGTCGTCGAACATGAGACGCCCCGATGACCTGCGCGAGGAATTGTCTGGCTGTCGCGAGCTCGAGCCGCGTGACGAGCGCTGTGACCTCATGTTCGGAACGCGCGACGAGTCGTTTTTCATCTTCCCCGTCTCGTAGGCGTTTGCGGCCTCGAGGTACATCCGCGTGATGGTCGTCTGATTGACGCCGACGATGCGCGCGTAGGTGGCGACCATGTTCTTCGCGTATCCGCGAGGCGGTATGCGCGTGAAATCGTCGTTCTCGATTGCGCGAATGATGTCGGCGCGAACGCGCATCTGCCGTGCGATGGATTGGACGTCCATCCCCCGGCGTTCGCGCGCTTCCCTGAGCACAGCGCCGAATGTCGTATTGCTAGCCACCTTCTACTCCTTTGCGGCGTCGTTCGCTTCGAATGCTTTCAGTGTCTCTAGCTCCATGGCATCGACGAGAACCTCGCGCGGCTTGCTGCCGTTGGGCGGACCGACAACTCCATGTTCCTCAAGCATGTCCATTATACGACCTGCTCGCGAATACCCCACCTTCAAGCGTCTTTGAATGTTCGAGGTCGATCCAAGACCCGATGACACGACGATGTCGGCAGCTTCCCAGATAAGCGGGTCGTCCTCCTCCACATTGCCGCCTGAGCCGTCAGGCGACTGCGAGAGGTTCGTCACGATGTTGGTCTTCAAAATCTCGGAGTGGTACTCGGGCTGTCCCTGTTCCTTCAGCGCGTCTACCACAGCGTTGATCTCGTCCTCGGAGACGTAGCACCCCTGGATACGCTGCGGTTTCGCGTACTCGGGCTTGCTGAAGAGCATGTCACCCAAACCGATGAGGTTCTCGGCTCCGGGGGTGTCCAAGACAACGCGCGAGTCAATGCCGGACGCCACGTTGAACGCGATGCGATTCGTGATGTTCGCCTTGATGAGGCCGGTCACCACGTTGGTGGAAGGGCGCTGCGTCGCCACGATGAGATGAATGCCCGCGGCACGGGCAAGCTGCGCGATGCGGCTGATGGAGAACTCGACTTCCTTGCCGACGTTCATCATGAGGTCAGCAAGTTCGTCAATAATAATCACGATATAGGGAAGCTGCGTGGCAAGCTCCTCAGGGACGGGCTCCTCGGTCGTCTCCGCGCTCTCGAGAGCCGCATGCACCTTCGCGTTGTATTGGCCGATGTTTCTGGCGCCGACCTTCGAGAAGACCTTCAGGCGGCGTTCCATCTCGGCAACGCCCCAGGCGAGCGCGCTCGCCGCCTCCTTCGCCTCGGTCACGACCGGGACGTAGAGATGGGGAATCCCGTTATAGGGCGTGAATTCGACGCGCTTCGGGTCGATCATGATGAAGCGGACTTCGGCGGGCGTCGCGCGCATGAGGATCGACATGATCATGGCGTTGATGGACACCGATTTGCCGGAGCCGGTCGTGCCGCCGATGAGCAGGTGGGGCATCTTCGCGAGGTCGGTGATGATCGACGTGCCCTCGACATCTTTGCCGATGGCCATAAGCAACGGGCCGCCATCGGCGTCCTTGAGAACATCGCCTAGGAAGACGGTCTGGCGAGTACGGTTAGGCACCTCGATGCCAACGTAGTTCGTCCCGGGAATAGGCGCGAAGATGCGAACGCCTGGGGCGGCGAGCGCGAGCGCAATGTCGTCGGAGAGCGCCGTGACGCGGCTCACGCGCACTCCTGCAGGAAGGTCTACTTTGAAGAGCGTGACCGTGGGGCCTGCGACCCATCCGACGACGTCGGCCATGATATGGAAGTCGGCGAGCGTTTCCTGCAGGTGGGCAGCCGTGTCTTGGAGCTCGATTTCGGACGCACGGTCCTTCTCGGGGTCGTTGGAGTAGGAAAGCAGGTCCATCGAGGGCAGCGTGAACCCTTCGAGCGGCGTCGGGGCACTTGCGGGCAGTTTCGCGCGCGCCGTCCTCTTGGGCTTGGGCGCCTCTTCTTGCGGTGCCGCTGCGTCGGTGTCAGCCTTTTTGCCGAGCTTTCGCGTGAGCGACGATGACGTGCCCTCGATGGGCTCGATCCTGCGGGTCGGCATCGAGGCAGGTTGAGCCTCTCCCCCATCGGAAGTGCTTGACTGCTGCTCCTCGAGCTCGGCGAGGCGAGCCGCCTTGCGCTCTGCGCGGCCGAGGGCTCGGGTTTTCGCGGAGGAGGACGTTCCCTGTGCGATGGATTCGGGGGTTGCCAGGGGATGCGCGGCGATGACCCGCGTCTCGGCACTGCCGTCGACCTCGGGAGCTTCCTCATCTGCTGTATCGATTCCCTTTGAGTTGCGGCGAATCCTCGCGAAGGGCAACGACGCGTTCGCACCCTCCTCCGCTCGGCGCTTGGCGCCGCTTTCCCTGATTTTCTCAATAAGCTTGGAGATGGAGAAGCCGATGATGCACACGCCGGCAGCAGCGACGCCGACAACGATAACCATCGAGATGACCTGCCCGAATAATGTGATGCCGAGCCAGGCGATGCCTGCTCCGATATAGCCGCCCCGAACGGTCAGCTCATGGTCGTTGAACAGGATGCCCGCAGGGTCGCCCCCCTCAGGCAATGGCGTCGCGAGCGCGAACACCGCGAGCAGCGCGACGAAAACGAGCGCAAGACCCACTGCGACGCGGGTCGGCACGCGTTCTGCTTCGAAACGGATGAGGAAGGTGATTCCGATAGCGAGCAGGAACAGCGGCAGGATATAGGCACCGATTCCGAGCGTGAGATGAAGCGCGCTCGAAATGAAGGAGGTCACGATCGCGTCGGAGCGTATGACGGCTGCGATGAAGAGCACGACGGCCGCGACCGTGAAGGCGATGCCCACGATATCGCGTTTCGCGTACTCGTCGATGAGCTTGCGGGAATCGCGCTTGGCGTCAGCCGCCTTCTGAGCGCGGGGATTGCGTCCCTTGCGGGTGCCTGGCTTCCCAGACCCCGCGCTTTGCGAGCGACGGTTCGCGGCGGTGTTCCTCGACGACGAAGATGGCTTCCGAGCCACTATTGCTCCTAACTGGTTCGTTGATGCTGCGTGTTTGCGAAGCAGGCCCCCGCGTCGCTGGGGCGCAGGGGCGTGTTGGGTTGTTTAAATCTCAAGCAGGTTGGCGATAACCATGGGGCGCTGCTTGGTGCGCTCCCACAGCAGGGACAAAAGCGCGTCGCGTGCGGCCTTCTTGGCCTCCTTGAGCGTGGCGTTCTTGCCAAGCGCCTTGCGAAGCGCGCTCTTCACGGCAGTTTCTGCGTCGCGCGCGAGGTAGGCGTCGTCTCCGCCGGTGATGCCGCGCATCTCCACCTGGACCTCGCCCTGTACCTCGTGGCGCGAAAGCGAGACGGCAGCTGCAATGCAAGCAAAGCCCTGCTCGCCGAGTGCGCAGCGCTCGTCGAGGACGTCTTGCGAGGTGTCGCCGACCGATAGGCCGTCGACATAGACGATGCCGCTCTGGACAACCTCGCCACGATGGACGCCGCGGGGAGTGAGCTCGAGCGATTCGCCGTTCTCGCACAAAAAGATATTGTCCTTAGGTACGCCGGTTGCTTCCGCAAGGCGAGCGTGGGCGCGAAGGTGCGTCGACTCTCCATGGACAGGCATAAAGGACTTCGGCTGCACGATCGAGAGGACGATCTTGAGCTCCTCAGCACCTGCGTGTCCCGAAACGTGGACGCGCGCACGGCTTTTATCGTACACGTCAGCGCCAATCTTCGCGAGCGAGTTGATGACGCGCGTGACGGCCTTCTCGTTGCCGGGGACAGGCGTCGCCGAGATGATGACGGTGTCGCCTTCCTCGATGTCGATCGTCTTGTGCTCGCCGTTCGCGATGCGCGCGAGGGCCGAGAGCGGCTCGCCCTGGCTGCCCGTGCACATGATGACGACCTTCTCGGGCGGGATGCCCTTCAGCTCGTAAGCATCGATGAGGTCCTCGTCGGGAATGTTGAGATATCCCAGCTTGCGGGCGATATCGGTGTTCTGCACCATCGAGCGGCCCGTGACGACGACCTTGCGGCCGTTCGCTCGCGCGGCGTCGCAGATCTGCTGCATGCGGTGGATATGGCTCGCGAACGAGGCGATGATGACGCGCTGCTTCGCCTGGCTGATGATGCGGTTCAGGGTCTTGCCAACCTCGGCCTCGCTCGGCGTGAACGTGGACTTCGTCGCGTTCGTGGAGTCGCTCATCATGAGGTCGACTCCGATTTCGTGGTAGCGCGCAAGCGCACCGAAGTCGAAGTGGACGCCGTCGATCGGGGTCTGGTCGAGCTTGAAGTCGCCGGTGTGCAGCACGTTGCCCGCCGGGCTCTGCAGAAACACGCCCACGGCGCCGGGGATCGAATGGTTCACGGCGAAAAACTCCGTCGTGAAGCAGCCCATCTTCACCTGCTGGCCGGGCTTGATTTCAACGAGCTTGGCGTTCTTGATACGGTGCTCGGCGAGCTTTCCCTCGATGAGGCCGAGCGTGAGCTTGGTCGCATAGATGGGAACCGGGCGATCGAGATCTTTCAGGAGGTACGGAATCGTGCCCGTGTGGTCCTCGTGGCCGTGCGTGATGACGATACCGCGCAGCTTGTCGGCATGCTCAAGCACATAGGTGTAGTCCGGCAGGATAAGGTCGACGCCGGGATGATTGTCGTCGGGGAACATAAGGCCCGCGTCATCGACGATCATGTCGTTTCCGCATTCGAACACGGTCATGTTCTTGCCAATGGCGTCAAGGCCGCCAAGAGGGATGATCTTCAGCTTGGCCTTGGGGTCCTTGCCCGCGCTCGACGAACGCTTCTTTTGAGTGGGCTTGCGCTTCTTTTGAGTGCCGTCGCCCGCTTCCCCGCCCTTGGTAAGCTGGGGGCGTTTATGCTCGAGCTTCACATGCTTGTATGTCTTGGTTTTCTTTCCCTTCTCCGCAGCACCGTTGTCGGGCTGCCGAGAAGCTGATTCGGTATGTTTTTCCTTTTCCATATATTTCCTTTATCACGGTACGCGAACGCCCGCAGGCGCAATTCACCTGCGGGCGTTCGCGCTGATCGATTAAAGGACGCCGACCTCGCGCATGATCGATGCGAGGCGTGCCGATTGCTCGGCGGTGGCGTCGATAAGCGGCAGGCGCACGCCGCCGACGGGGAAGCCGACAAGCTTGAGGGCTTCCTTCACAAGAATAGGGTTCGAGGTTTCGAACAGGCCGTTCATAAGCGGCAGAAGCGCTTCGTGGGCAGCCCATGCCTCGTCCCACTTGCCTTCGGCGCACTTCGTGACGAGCTCCTTCATGCGCTCCGGCGCGACGTTGCCGGTGGTCGAGATGACGCCCGCACCGCCGAGGCGCATGATGTCATAGGTTGCAGAGTCGTCGCCGGAATACACGCTGAAGCCCTCGGGGGCGGCAGCGGCGATGGTTGCGATCTGATCCATCTTGCCGGACGCTTCCTTCACGGCAATGACGTTCTCGCAATCGTTGGCGAGGCGCAGCGTGGTCTCAGCTTCCATATTGACAACGCAGCGGCCTGGGATGTTGTAGAGGATAATGGGGAGCTCCACCGCATCCGCAATGGTCTTGAAGTGCTGGTACATTCCCTCTTGCGGAGGCTTGTTGTAGTACGGGACGACGCACATGAAGCCGTCGACACCGAGTTTCGCGACGTCCTTGGCGAAATCGACGGTGTCGGCTGTGCAGTTGTCCCCCACGTTGGCGATGACGGGGGCCTTGCCGCCGACTGCCTCGACGACGGCGCGGAAAAGCTCGATCTTCTGAGGGTAGAAGACCGTGGGGCTCTCGCCAGTGGTTCCATTGATGATAAGCGAGTCGTTACCGCCTTCGATAAGGCGCGTGGCGAGTGCCTGCGCGCGGTCGAGGTCGAGTTCGCGCTCATCGTTGAAGGGCGTGACCATAGCGGTGATCAGGCGACCGAAGCGGGGTTCAACGTTCGACATGGGCGTCTCCTTAATTCATGCGTGCGCCTCCCCGCCATAAAGGCAAGGAGGCGAACATATGCTCGATTTATCTATTATGCCAAAGTGCGCAGGGCGGATTACGCCTCATGCATGAAGTTCTCCAAACCTACAATCAGGCCCTCACGAGCACCGACGCTCCTGATACCCAGCAAAACGCCGGGCATGTAGGACGCTCGATCCCAGGAGTCGTGGCGGATGGTGAGCGTCTGCCCCATCGATCCGAAGATGACCTCTTGGCTTGCGACAAAGCCCATCGAGCGCACGGAGTGCACCGGAACACCCGAGACGAGCGCACCGCGCGCACCTTCGGCCCCTGGAAGTTCCGTCTCGGCCCCAGGTGCCTCGCTCGCGCTGCCGCCTCGCGCATCCGAGATGATCTGCGCCGTGCGCATGGCGGTGCCCGAAGGCGCGTCCTTCTTGTTGCAGTGGTGCATCTCGATGACTTCCGCCTCGGGGAAGTAAGGGGCTGCCGCCTTGGCGAACTCCATCATGAGCACCGCGCCCGTCGTGAAGTTCGGAGCGTAGAACAAACAGGTTCCGGAAGGCGCAAGCGCTGCGAGTTCGGTGAGTTTCTCATCGGAGAGCCCCGTCGTGCCGACGACGCAATCGATGCCAGCGGGCAGCGCGCAGCGAAGGTTTCCCTCGATGACGCTCGGCTGCGTGAAATCGACGACGACGTCGAACCCGCCGGCAGCCACGGCCTCCTCCATCGAGGAGTAGACCGTGAACGATGCCCCCTTCTTGGGGAAGGGGTCGATGCCGCAGGCGACTTCCATATCGTCTGCGGCGCTCACGGCATCGATGACCGCCGAACCCATGCGGCCGAAGCATCCAGAAACAGCTACTTTAATCATGGTGTCTCCGTTTCTCGTGCAGTCGGATAGTGCGTGATTTAGGCCTCGTGGCGACGGCGCGGCGTGCGGCCGTTGCTCGAGCGCTGGCTGCGGCCGGGGCGCATGTCGCGCTCACCGCGATCATTGTTGTTGCGGTGAGAATGCTCGCGTCCGTTGTCGGCGGAGCCTTCGGGGGCATCGGGCTTATCGAGGCGATCGAGCGAGATCTTGCCCGTCTTCGGGTCGACCTCGAGGACTTGCACCTTCACGATGTCGCCCAGGGAGAGGACGTCTTCAACCTTGCCCACGCGGCCGTTGGCGACGCGGGAGATGTGGAGCAGGCCGTCCTTGCCCGGCGTGAGCTTCACGAAGGCGCCGAAGTCCTTGATACCGACGACTTCGCCCTCGTAGATCTCGCCGACCTCGGGCTCCTTTACGATGCCCAAGATCATGGCCTTGGCAGCCTCGCCGGCCTTGCCCTCGACTGCAGCGATGTGGATGGTGCCGTCTTCCTGGATGTCGATGTTGGCGCCCGTCTCCTCCTGGATGCCGCGGACGACCTTGCCGCCGGAGCCGATGACGTCGCGGATCTTGTCGACGGGAATGTGGATGGTCTCGATGCGCGGCGCGGTGTCGCGAAGCTCAGCGCGGGGCTCGGGCAGCTTCTCGAGCATGGCGCTCAAGATGAATGCGCGGCCTTCGTGAGCCTGCTTGAGCGCACGTGCGAGGATGTCCACGGACAGGCCCTTGGCTTTGTTGTCCATCTGAAGTGCGGTGATGCCCTTCGACGTGCCGCAGACCTTGAAGTCCATGTCGCCAAGGAAGTCCTCGAGGCCCTGGATATCGGAGAGGATGACGACGTCGTCGCCTTCCTTGATAAGGCCCATGGCGATGCCGGAGACGGGGGCCTTGATGGGCACGCCCGCGTCCATGAGCGCGAGAGTGGAGCCGCAGGTGGACGCCATCGAGGAAGAACCGTTGGACTCCATAATCTCGGAGACTACGCGGATGGCGTAGGGGAACTCGTCCTCGGAGGGAATCACGGGCAGAAGCGCGCGCTCGGCGAGAGCGCCGTGGCCGATTTCTCGGCGCTTCGGGGAGCCCATGCGGCCAACTTCGCCGGTGCAGTACGGCGGGAAGTTGTACTGATGCATGTAGCGCTTGCCCTCGACCGGCTCGATGGTGTCGAGGCGCTGCCACTCGTTGAGCATGCCGAGCGTGCAGATGGAGAGCGCTTGGGTCTGGCCGCGCTGGAAGAGACCGGAGCCGTGAACGCGGGGCAGGTAGCCAGGAACGATGTGCAGCGGGCGAATTTCGTCCGGGCGGCGGCCGTCGGCGCGCTCGCCGGTCTCGATGACCATCTTGCGCATGGCCTTCTTCTCGAGCTTCTTAAGCGCAGCAGCGATGTCGGAGCCCCAGCTTGCGCGCTCTTCGTCGGAGAACTCGTTGGTGGTGATCTCGGCCTTCAGATCCTCGACCTTGCCCATGCGCGAGAGCTTGTCGGCGTCTTTGAGTGCTGCAGACATGCGATCGAAGTACGGCTCGACGCGCTCAGCGATTTCAGGAGCGGGGGTATGGAGCTTGTACTCCATCGGGGTGGGATTGACCTTGGCGATGAACTCGGCCTGTTTGTCGCAGAACGCGGCGATCGCTTCCTGGCCGAAGGTCATGGCAGCGAGCATGTCCTCTTCCGAGATTTCCTTAGCGCCCGCTTCGACCATGGAGATGTAGTCCTTGGTGCCGGCGATGGTGAGGTCGAGGTCGGAGTTGGCGTCCTCCTCGTAGGTGGGGTTGACGATGAACTCGCCCGTCTCAGCGTTGCGGCCGATCTTGACGCAGGCGGCAGGGCCGTCGAAGGGGGCACCGCCGACAAGCAGTGCCGCCGACGCGCCGCCGACGCAGATGACGTCAGGCTGATTCTCGCCGTCGCACACGAGCGTCGTTGCGACGATGTGGACCTCGTTTTTGTAGCCATCAGGGAAACCGGGGCGGATCGGACGGTCGATCATGCGAGCGTTTAAGGTGCCTTTCTCGGAAGGACGCGCCTCGCGCTTCAGGTAGCCGCCGGGGATGCGGCCGACGGAGTACATCTTCTCGATGTAGTCGACCGTGAGGGGGAAGAAGTCGTAGTCTTTCTCCTGCTTGGAGACGACGGCGGTCACGAGAATCGTGGTGTCGCCTTGGGTGACCAGCACGGCGCCGGTTGCCTGCTTGGCCAGCTCGCCAGTCTCGAAGCGGTACTGCTTACCGTACAGCTCGAAGGATTCGACGATCTTTTCCATGTGTTTCTTTCTTTCTCTTAGCCTCATGCGCCCTATTGCGCCTGAGCTTCTTCGGCTGCGGGGTACTCACATTCCCCCGCTTCCACGAGCGCGCCCGCCGGATGCGATTCGCGACCGCCTTGCATATAGCACGGGACCCGCAACTTGCGGGCCCACGTTCCAAGCTTAGATGTTGTCGCGAATACCGAGCTTCTTGATGAGTGCGCGGTACTCTTCGATGTCGCGCTCCTTGATGTGCTTCAGGAGGCCGCGACGCTTACCGATGAGCTTCATCAGGCCACGACGGGTGTGATTGTCCTTCTTGTGGGACTTCAGATGCTCGGTAAGATTGCGAATGCGCTCGGAGAGGATGGCGACCTGGACCTCGGCGGAGCCGGAGTCGTTGTCGGACTTACCGAATTCCTTGATGAGTTCGGCGGTCTTCTCCTTGGAGATGCTGAGCTTCGTTGCCATTTGTTTTCCACCTTTCAAGTATCTAAGCTCTCGATCGTCCCGGGTAAGCAAGCGGGTGGCGCATGCGAACTAGGGGCGAACCAGCTGCCGTTATGACAGCCTGCTTATTGTAATGGGACGTCTTCGGTGCGACAAGTGAGACAAGGGGCATTCCCACCTGTTCTGCACAATCTGGCCGTTATTCGGCCGATTTCGCCTCGCGAAGAGCGTGGCAAAGCTGATCGGCGCACGAAGTGGAACGATTGCCGCAGGTGTTTCCATCGAGGATTGAGCAGACCTCGGCGATGTCTTTGCCCTCAACGAGCTTGGAAATTGCCTTCAGGTTGCCGTTGCATCCGCCGATGAAGTCGACATGTTTGATCGAGTCGCCCTCGACCTCAACGTTGATGGCGCGGGAGCAAACCCCTTTGGTGCGATAGGTGTACATTTCTTCCTCTTTCCGTCATTTCGATTCGTAAAGCCCGCTCGTGAACATAAACGAGAGCGAGCGAAGCCTGCAGCCGACATGCTCGACGCACCATCTCTGGCACAGATCGAGCACCGAGAACGCCTCGCGTACCCCCATGCGCGCGCCTGCGATGTCGGAAAACGTCGAGCGCAGAAGAAAGTTCGACCATTCGGCGGCTTGGGCGTCGATGTAGCCGGCTTCAGTATGCGCTCGACAGTGCGAGCATATCACACCGCCTTCGCGCGGGGAGAAGGCGAGCGAGCCGTCCGACAGGGGCGTCACGGGATTTCCGCAAGCGGCGCACTCGGAGAGCACGGGTCGCACACCGGTCATGGCGAACGCCTTCAGAAGATGACCGGCAGCGATTGAAGGCGCACCTGCGGCATCGGTGTTGCACATCGCCCGAAGTGCGGTCTGCGTCATCGCGAAGAGGTTCGGGCATTCGAGGCCTGCTTGCGTGGTGCGCTCGACGAGCTCGGCTATAGGGGCGGCGGCGGAGGTGCGCTCGATGTCGCCGCGCAGGGCGGCATTTCCTTCGACGAGTCGCGCCTCGGACACTACATCGAGCGAGCGGCCCTTCGCGCAGAGGACGTCTGCCACCGAGAAGAGTTCGAGCCGCGAGGCGAAGCTGCTTTTCGGCTTGCGCGCCCCCTTGGCGACCGCGCGCAGTTGCGATCCGTCCTCGGCGAGCAGGGTGAGGATAAGGTCGCTCTCCCCCAGCTTCGTCTTGCGCACGACGATGACGCGCGCAGTATAGGTGGGACGTGCCACGAGCGCTACTTCTTAAGCGATGGTTTGCTGGAGGCGATGCTGTTATCCGAGTTCCACTTGATGGTGCCCGACTTCTGCTCCGCCGAGCCGTAAATCGTGCCGAAAAGCAGCGTGTTCTCGAACTTCTTTGCGGTGATTGTGTAGCTCACGACCCCGTCGCCCTCGTAGTTCACGCTGTCGCAGGAGACTATCTCGTAGTTAATGCCGTCCATGACAACGGTTGCGCCCTTGCTGAAGAAGGAATAGGTTTCGGAGACGAGCTCCTTCTCGCGCGACTTCGACACGGTGATCGTCACAGTGGAGCCTGATTTCAGCTTGGTCTCCGCGGCGGGATCGGTGGAAAGCACCGTGCCCTCGGAGCTGTCTTCGGAATACTTGGTTGCGACTTCGACGGCAAAGCCCGCCTCCTTGAGCGCGGCGGTGGCGTCGTCCTGCGATTTGCCAGTGACGTCAGGCACAACGTAGGACTCGGCAACCGTGACAGTCACGGCCGTCGCCGACTTCACCTTCGTTCCTGCTTGGGGCTCGACTTCGAGCACGGTGCCCTCGGCCTCGTCGGATTTCGCTGTCTTGAACGTGACGTTGCCAAGGCCCTCTTTCTCAAAGGCGGCCTTCGCCTCGTCTTGGGTGCTCCCTACGATGTCGGGGACGGCACGCGGGGTCGCAATGGAGACGTTCACCGTGGTTCCGCTGGGAACGCGCGAACCTGCAGCGGGGTCGGTGATGAGAACGATGCCCTCGACTTCGTCCGATTTTACCTGCGACGTGTCGACGGCGAATCCCTTGCTCTCGAGGAGCCAGATCGCGTCAGCCTGGGCCTCCCCCGACACATCGGGCACGGTCTTTCCACCCCAAAGCTCCAGCGAATAAGTGACGCCGATTGCCGCGGCGGCGAGGATGGCCACAACGACGACCGCAACGATCGCGCGGGTTCTGCGGGTAGCCTTGCGTTTCTTCGCTTCCTTCTCGGCGTCGGGCGACTCGTATTTCTTCTGGGCAGGCGCGGGCTCGCCCTCGATTTTGGGAAGCTCCATCGTATCGCCGGAGCGCCACGAGCGCGCAGGCGGGACATAGCTCGAGTCGACAAGCCGCTCGAAGCCCGACAGGTCGACGGTATTCGCCGCGTTCAGGTCGATCTTGCGCGTCTGTTCGGTGGCGAGCGAATCGCTTCCGCTGGATTGAGGAATGTCGATGCGCGGCAGGGCCTCATCGAGTGCCTCGCGTTCGGCATCGTCGATTGCGTCATGCGAGGCCGCCTGCTCGTCGGGGATCTGCCCGAGTTCTTCGTCTTCGGCTTCCTCGATATCAAGCAATTCCGTTACATCGTCGATGGAGTCGGAGTCGTCTTCGTCGACGAGCTCGAAGGAGTTAGTCTCGTCGATACCGGACATCTTCGGGTCCTCAGCATTCAGGGGCGTAACGGCGTCGATGATCTGCGTCTTATCTGCATCACCCGCCTCTTCGCGCCCATCGAGCCCCTGCGCATCGCCGAGGGTCACCGCGTCGATGACCTGCGTTTTGCCGGCACTCGAGAGCAGAGGGCTCCCGCATTCATTGCAGAATTTAGCTCCTTCGCGATTTTCGCTTTGGCAATGAGGGCAGATCATCATGCGCGCATTCTCCCGTTCAAACGTCTCATCTGCGTTATTGTAGCTGAACAGACGTCAGTATTTCGGCGTCGCTGCGCACTCCGTCCGATACGCGACAATACCTGCACAAAGCGAAGGCCGCGAGAATTAAGCGCCCTCGCCGTAGCCGAAGCGGCGAATCTGCGTAGCGTCGCGACGCCAGTTCTTCTTCACCTTTACGTTCAAATCGAGGAACACACGGCAGCCGAGCAGCTGCTCGAGATCGGCTCGCGCCTCGCTGCCGATGCGCTTGATCGCAGCGCCCTTCTTCCCGATGATCATGCCTTTTTGGCTGTCGCGCTCAACGTAGATGGTGGCGAAGATGCGCTGGAGGTCCTTTTTCTTTTCGTACTGCATGTTATCGACGGCGACGCCGATCGAGTGCGGCACCTCATCGTGAAACGAGCGCAGGATCTTCTCGCGGATGAACTCGGCGATCACGACTTCCATCGGCTGGTCGGTCTGCATGTCGGGCGGGAACCACGCGGGGCCTTCGGGCAGGAAGAAGACAGCCTCCTCGACAAAGGCGTCGACGTTCGCTCCGCTTCGCGCGGAGAGCGCCACCATGGCGTCCCAGGTCATGAGGGCTTCTGCTGCCTCGCGCTGCGCGGCGATCTGCTCGGGTGTCGCGATGTCGGTCTTAGAGAGCACGCAGATGCGGCGTGCCTTGCAGGCGGCGACCTGCTTGGCGACCCATTCATCGCCGCGGCCGATCGGCTGGGAGGCGTCGATCACCATGGCAACGACGTCGATGTCTTGCAGGCCCTTGAGCGCGGACTCGTTGAGCTCCTCGCCGAGGGCGTCGTGGGGCTTGTGGATGCCCGGCGTGTCGACGAGGATGAGCTGGAAATCATCGCGCGTCAAGACAGCGCGGAAACGGTGGCGGGTCGTTTGGGCGGTCGAGGAGGTGATGGCGATCTTCTTGCCCATGATAGCGTTCAAAAGCGTCGACTTGCCCGCGTTCGGACGTCCGACGAGGGTGGCGAAACCCGACTTGAAACCTTCTTTTTGCATTCCTAGCACAGCAGTTCTCCGATCTTGGGGATGAAAACGATGGCGGCGACGACAACCGAGGCCACGGCGAGAATGAGAGCCGCTCCCGCCGCGCAGTCTTTGGCGTGCTTTGCGAGCACGTGGTATTCAGGCGACACCAAGTCGACGACGGCTTCGATGGCGGTGTTCGCGGTCTCGGCCGCCATGACAGCACCGATGCAGATGACGATAGCAAGCCACGAGGGGGCATCAATGCACAGGACGAACCCAAGCACAACGGCGGCAACGGCGAAGCCGGCGTCTATGCGCATGTTGCGTTGCTTAAAGGCGAACGCGACGCCCTCGGCTGCGCATTTGAAAGCATGAGGGAGCGATTGGGCCATCT
The DNA here is from genome assembly GCA_030540225.1 of Coriobacteriia bacterium. GTDB lineage: Bacteria > Actinomycetota > Coriobacteriia > Coriobacteriales > Eggerthellaceae > Ellagibacter. The sequence goes on from JAUNWQ010000003.1 coordinate 30,872, forward strand.
AGTGCTCTCCCCTCACAAGCGCTCCCGGGCCGTTCATCTCGCCGAAGATGGAAAGCCCGAGCTCTCGTTTGCGCGCCCATCCGCGAAGAAGCTCCGCTTCGCGCGACTCCATGACCTCGGCCTCGTCGTCTTCGATGTGGTCGTAGCCGCACAGGTGCAAAAGGCCATGGACGAGAAGGACGCTCAGCTCGCCTTCGAAGGTTGTGCCGAACTGCTCGGTCTGCCGCTCGGCGACGTCAACCGCGATGATCACGTCTCCGAGCTCGAAGGGCATCCCAGGGATTTCGTCGCACCCTCCGCCCATCTCGTCGTCGAGCCCGTCGCATTCGAACGAAAGAACGTCGGTGGGACCGGTCTTTCCGCGGAATTCCCCGTTGAGGCGGGCCATCTCATCGTCGTCAACGAAGCTCACGGAGGCCTCGGCGTTTTGGGGGCAGTCCTCTTGGGAGAGCACGAAGGCGGCAAGCTCAGCGACGGGCACGCTCGCGATGAGGTTCTCTTTGTATTCGCAGTTCACTTCGATGTTCATGAAAATCTCCTTGCGTGCTTTAAGCATCGGCCCGGTCGTAGGCGGCGACGATTGCGGCCACGAGCGAATGCCGCACAACGTCTTTTCCCGAAAGGCGGCAAAACGACACATCGTCGATGTCCTCAAGAACGCGCTCGGCGTCGGCAAGGCCCGAGCGCGACCCCGGAAGGTCCCGCTGCGTCAGGTCGCCGGTGACGACCATCTTCGAGTTGAAGCCGAGCCTGGTCAGGAACATCTTCATCTGCTCGGGTGTGGTGTTTTGCGCCTCGTCGAGGATGATAAAGCTGTCGTTTAAGGTGCGCCCGCGCATGAAGGCGAGCGGCGCGATCTCGATGACCCCGCTGTCGATGAGGTCGTTGGCGCGCTCCATGTCGGTCATGTCGAAGAGCGCGTCATAGAGCGGGCGGATATAGGGGTCGACTTTCTCGTTGATCGTACCCGGCAAAAAGCCCAGGTTCTCCCCCGCCTCAACGATAGGCCGGGTTAAGATGATGCGCCCGACTTCCTTGCGCTTGAGCGCGGCGACGGCCATCGCCATGGCAAGATAGGTCTTGCCCGTTCCCGCGGGGCCGAGCCCGAACGTGATGGTGTGGAAACGGATAGCGTCGACGTAACGCTTCTGGCCTGCCGTTTTCGGCCTGATGGCTCGCCCGCGAAAGGTGAGCAAGATGTCCTCTCGCAGCGCCTGGGGCGAGAACTCCGCGCTGCGGAGAAGCTCGATCGAGCGCAAGGCGTACTCGGGGTTCACTTCCTCGCCCCGCTCCGCAACCTTGATGAAGTCGGAGAAGAGCGCGGTGAGCGACTGCACTTCGCTCTGATCGCCTGCGAGGATGATGGAATCGCCCCTCACGGTGATGTTCGCCTCAAATGCCGATTCGACGACCCGCAGCGTCGAGTCCGCGGGGCCGACGACAAGCGCCAAGTCAACGCTCGCCGGTGCAGTTAGTGTAATTTGCGTTTTGTCTGTCATGCTTGCCATTGTAGCATGCGGGCAACACGTTACCCTGATGCCCGACATTCACCACATCACTGGATGCAGAAGGAACTATCATGACCACGGTAAAGCAACTGTTCGATGAATCGCGAGCCGCTTCGCGTCCAACGCTCTCGTTCGAGATCTTCCCGCCAAAAGGCGATCTGGACCACCGTACCGCGCGCGAGGTTGCAGGAGGCCTCGCCCCTCTTGGCCCCGACTTCATTTCCGTCACCTACTCGGCGGGCGGCGGCGGCAACAAGCATTCCACCAACGATGTGGCCGAGATCATCCAGTCCGACTTCGACACGGTCTGCGTCGCGCACCTCACCTGCGCTGGGGCGACCGCGTCCTCGATTGCAGCCTCCATCGAGGATTTGCGCGCGCACAACATCGAGAACGTCCTCGCACTGCGCGGTGATATCCCGGCAGGAGTCGAGCCCACTGAGTTCCGCTTCGCGAAGGATCTTATTCCTACGCTTGCCGATGCCGGTTTTTGCGTGGGCGCTGCGGCGTATCCCGAGGGGCACATCGACTGCATCGACCCGAAGGTTAACATCGAGCATTTGAAGGAGAAGGTCGATGCAGGAGCGAGCTTCCTCGTGACGCAGCTGTTCTTCGACAACGATTATTTCTACCGCTTCCGCGAGCGCTGCACCTCCGCGCGGATTTATGCCCCGATCACCTGCGGCATCATGCCGTTTTTGAGTAAGCAGCAGATCCAGCGCATGGTGTTCATGTGCGGCTCCTCTCTTCCGAGCCCCATCATCAAACTGCTCGCCCGCTACGAGGACGACCCCGTAAGTCTTCGTGCGGCTGGCATCGAGTATGCTTGCAAGCAGCTCGTCGACCTTGAGAAACACGGCGCAGACGGCCTTCATGTCTACACGATGAACCACCCCGACATCGCGCGCGCCTGCACCGAGGCGATACGCCGTGCCGGCTAGGAGCGACAGCGCTTCGCGTTTCGCTTGCTTCCTCGACGGGAAGCCGAAAAGCGCAACGTTTCCCTGCGCTCCGGCGGAAGGGTCTTTGCGACTCGATCGCGACGAGGCGCTCGGATACCTTGGCTACGGCGACCAGGAACTCGATTGCGAGCTTGCTGCCCGCTTCGACGCGATAGCGAAAGAGTGCGAGGAGACGCTTTCGCCCGCCTACTCGTGGGCGGCGTTCGCCATCGATCGCAACGTGCCTGATGGAGAAGACGCAGGGGTGCATCTTTGCGGGACGTCCGCTCGCCTTGAGGGAACGAGCATGGCGGTGCACATGAAAGGTGCTGCTGGCGTGGCGCTGCTCTCGTGCACGGTGGGAATGGCATCCGAGCGCGCGATCGCGCGCTACCAAGCGACAAGCCCGACAGAGGCGCTCTTCTACAGCGCTTGCGCTTCCGCGCTTGTGGAAGCGTGCGCGAACCGCGTCGAAGCCGAGGTGGTCGCAGAAGCGAGTGAGGCGGGGCTTCGCACCAACTGGCGCTTCAGCCCAGGCTACGGCGATGCGCCGCTCTCGATGCAGCCCGCTCTGCTGCGAGCGCTCGGCGCACCAGGGCGATTGGCGGTGAGCTGCACCGACAGCTTCTTGCTCGTGCCGTCGAAGAGCATCACGGCGGCAATCGGACTCTTCGAGCCTGGAACGCGCGCGGTGGGCGTGAGGCGAAGCTGCGCCACGTGCTCGCTCGGGCAGGTATGCATGATACGAAAACAAGGGAGAACATGCCATGGCTAGCAACTTGAGCGGCCTTACCATCAAAGACGAGCACTTAAAGCGAGCACTCGAGGGGCGGGAGTACCTGCTCGTCGACGGTGCCATGGGAACGCAGATGCAGGAACGAGGCCTCGATGCGCTCGAAGCCGTCCCCGAGCTGCTCTGCAAGACGCACTCAGACGATATCACGGCGATTCACGCATCTTACATTGCGGCGGGCGCCGAGGTCATCACGACCAATACGTTCAGCGCGAATCGCCTGAAGCTCAGCGATAAGATGAGCGTCGAGGAGGCGTACCGGCGAGCGGCCGATTGTGCGCGAGCTGCCGGCGCGCCCTACATCGCGGGCGACATCGGCCCTACGGGCTCGCTGCTCGAGCCGATGGGAACGCTTTCCTTCGACGAGGCCTACGATATCTTCGCTGAACAGGTGCGCGCAGCAGTCGCCGCGGAATGCGACATCATCCTTATCGAGACGATGGCGGATCTACGCGAGGCGAAGGCCGCCCTGCTCGCGGCGCGCGAAAACTCGACGCTGCCTGTGTTCGTCACGATGACCTTCGGGGAAGACGGCCGAACGTTCCTCGGTACCACCCCCGAGATCGCGGCGGAGGTCCTAAGCTCGCTCGGCGCGCAGGCGGCCGGCTTCAACTGCTCGCTCGGTCCTGCCGAGCTGACCGGTGCTGCGCGCGCTATGGCGTCCCGTGTGCGCTGCCCGCTCATGGCGCAGCCCAATGCCGGCTTGCCCCATATGGAAAACGGCGAGACCGTCTTTGACGTCGGTCCTGAGGAGTTCGCGCGCGCAATGGGCCCTCTGCTCGATGCCGGCGCGAGCATCGTCGGAGGCTGCTGCGGAACGAGTCCCCGATCAATCGAGCTGCTTTCAAAAGAACTCGCCCGCCGCGGGAAGCCGACGCCGCGCGCCTTCAAACCCGCCTGCGTTCTTGCGAGCGCCCAGGAAGCGGTTGTGCTTGAAAAGGGAAAACACGCTGTTGCCGTCATCGGTGAGCGCATTAACCCCACGGGCAAGAAGAAGCTTAAAGCCGCGCTTCGCTCGGGCGATCTGGACTACGTCATCGGCGAAGCGGTCACACAGAGAAACTCAGGCGCCGATGTGCTCGACGTGAACGTTGGCCTTCCCGAGCTCGATGAGCCTGCCATGCTCTCCGCCGTCGTCGAAAAGCTCTCTGCCACGGTGACGCTGCCGCTCGTCATCGACTCGAGCAACCCCGACGCCATCGAGCGCGTGGTCCGCAGCTACGCAGGAAAGCCGCTGATCAATTCCGTAAACGGCAAGCGCGAGAGCCTCGACGCCGTGTTGCCGCTCGCCAAGAAATACGGCTGCGCGGTCATCGGGCTCGCTCTTGACGAGTCGGGCATCCCGCCGACGGCCGAGGGCCGTTTTGCCGTTGCCGAGAAGATCGTCGCCGAGGCCGAGCGCATCGGCATCCCCCGCGAGGATATTGTGATCGACTGCCTCGTCATGGCCGTCGCCACAAATCAGAGCGAAGCGATGGAAATCGTGAAGGCAGTGTCGCTTGTCAAAGAGCGCCTCGGGGTGCGCACGGTGCTCGGCGTGTCCAACGTGAGCTTCGGCATCCCGCAGCGTGCGCTCCTGAACAGCACGTTTCTAGCGGCTGCTCTCGGCTGCGGGCTCGACTTCCCGATCCTTAATCCGTCTTCGGCGCGCTATATGGACACGGTGCACGCCTTCCGCGTCTTAAATATGCAGGACGAGGACGCGGTGCGCTACATCGAGGACTACGCGAATGCGCCCGACCCCTACACGGCGCCCGTAGGCACGGCGGCGGCGCAGGCGGGAACCCTTCCGCAGCCGCAGCCCGCAAAGCCAACCGACGCCGCTTGCCCGATCGCTATACCGGAATCGCTCGCGCATGCATCGGGCGAGGTCGAGAAGGTCGTCAATCTCATCATGTCAGGCCGTAAGGGCCCTATGGGAGAAATGACCGAGAAGCTGCTTGCGTCCTGCGATGCGCTCGACGTCGTGAACGGGGCATTTATCCCCGCACTCGATGTCGTTGGCAAGAAATTTGATGCAGGCGAGTTCTTCTTGCCCCAGCTCATGGCATCGGCTGAGGCCGTGAAGGCAGGCTTCGACATCGTGCGCGAGCATATGGGCGAATCGAGCGCAGCCATCGACGACGGGCGCGCGATCGTCGTCGCGACAGTGAAGGGCGACATCCACGACATTGGCAAGAACATCGTGAAGATGCTGCTTGAGAATTACGGGTATCGCGTCATCGACCTGGGGCGCGACGTTGATCCGAGCGAGATTTTGCGCGTCGTGCGCGAGCAGAACGTTCGCCTCGTCGGCCTATCTGCTCTCATGACGACGACCGTGAAGGCGATGGAGGAGACGATCGAGCTGCTGCATCGCGAAGTGCCGGGGTGCTCGGTGTTCGTCGGCGGTGCCGTGCTCACGCCCGAATACGCCGCGCAGATCCACGCCGACCACTACAGCAAGGACGCGGCCGATTCGGCGCGTTATGCGGAAGAATATTTCGCGAGCGTAGGCCTGTAAGAGGCGCTGCTGCGCCATACAACGCGAAGGGGCCTTCCCTTTCTCGTGCTCGGGAAAGGGAAGGCTCCTTTTGGTTGGAGGCAACATTACTTCGGCGAACGTTCGTCTCGAACAGCGGGAAACCCCAGCTAGAGTGTGACCTCGATCATCTCGCCCGCCTTCGCGTTCTTTGGCGCAGGGACTTCGAAGTAGCTCTCCGTGAGGGCAACTCCCTCTTCCTCGACGACGGCGAGCTCGCGTGTACCCTTGCGGGCCTCGCGCTCCTTGTCGCGCAGCAGGTCTCCCAAATCGCGCAGCCGCTGGGCGCGGTCGGCCTTCACGCCGGGAGGTACTTGGTCGATGCGCGCCGCAGCAGGCGTTCCCTCGCGCTTCGAGTACGGGAACACATGAATCTTCGAGAACTGGCAGGTGCGGGCGACGCGGAGCGTGTCCTCGAACTCCCCTTCCGTCTCGCCGGGGAAGCCGCAGATGATATCGGTCGACAGCGACAGCTCGGGAACGCGCTCGTACAGGTTGGCGACGATGGCCTCGAAATGCTCGGCGTTGTAGGGACGATGCATCTCGCGCAGCACCTTCGAGTTGCCCGATTGCAAGGGAAGGTGAAGGTGCCGGCAGACGCGCCCGCCTGCCGTTGCGAGCACCTCGACCAGATCGTCGTGCACGTCGCGCGGCTCGACGCTCGAAACGCGGAAGCGCACGGGGTATTCCCCTTCTTCGTGCAGGTCGGCCGTCTCTTCGAGGAGCATCCGCAGAAGGTCGGCGAGCCCTGTCGCCTTCCCCGTCTCCTCGTTACGCCAACGGTAGGAGCCGAGGTTTATCCCGGTAAGGACGATTTCTTTCACGCCGGCACTCGCAAGCGCTCGGCATTGACGCACGACTTCGCAAGGATCCACGCTGGTCGCCTTCCCACGTGCAACGTGCACGACGCAGTAGGTGCAGGCATTATTACAGCCGTCCTGGACCTTCACGCCCACGCGGGTGCGGTAGCCCTCTCCAACGGGAAGCGCGGGCCCGTGCGCCGCAGCGTCAAGTCCCCAGGCGCCGGCATCGATCGAGGATGCAAGCTCGGCCTTCCCCATGACGCGCACGCGAGGGTCCATTACAAGGAAGGTGTCCTTGTCGATGGCCGCGGCACACCCGGTGACGATGACGGTCGCACGGTCGTTCGCGCGCAACGCTCCTCGCACGGCCTTGCGCGTCTTTTTCTCGGCCTCGCCCGTAACCGTGCAGGTGTTCACCACGATGAGGTCAGCGTCGGCCGCGTCGCAGCTTTTCGCACCGTGGGCATCGAGGGAGGACGCGAAGGCGTCCGACTCGACGCGGTTGACCTTGCAGCCAAGGTTGACGACGGCGTACTTCATCGAGTGCCTCCAAGCTTTCCCAGCTCATACAAGGTGAGAGCAGGTGCTACGACGCCCGCCGTCTCCGTGCGGAGAATAGACGCGCCCAAGCTGACAAGCGATGCGCGGGGGTTCGCGTCCAGAAAGAAGGCAACCTCGCGCTCGGTAAGCCCGCCCTCGGGTCCGACGACGACGGCAATGCGCGCATCGCTGCGGGGGCAGGAGCACTCCGAAAGCCCCCGCTCGATCGCGTGCGCAAGCGAAGCAGTCTGAGGAGCCTCCTCCCAGCAGATGAGCACGGCAGTCGCCTCTGCGAGCTCGGACGCCGCCTCCTTCGTGCTTCGGGGCTCGAGCACCTCGGGGATGCGCGGCTGACCCGACTGCATCGCGGCGCTCTTTGCGATGGAGCACCATCGGTCGAGGCGCGTCCTCGTCTTCTTCGCGTCGAGCTTCACGATGGAGCGCTCGCAGGTTAGGGGCATGAATGCCGCCACGCCGAGCTCGGTTGCATGTCGAATGACCGAATCCATCTTCTCGCCCTTGGCAAGTCCCTGCACGAGCATCACAAGCGGGCCGTCGTCGGTCGCGTCCTCGTGGCGCGTGATGCGCACGAGGGGGAAATCGTCGTCAAATGACGCAATCTCGCATTCGAAGTAATCCTGAGCCGCATCGATGACCGCGATGTGCTCGCCCGGGGCCAAGCGCAAGACCTTAGCGTGCTTGGCGTCATCGCGCGCGAGCCGCAAGGGGAAAACCTCCTGCGGCTCGTCGGCGATAACCTGATTCTCAAGGAAGAAACGTGGCAGTGACATGGGTGTTTGCAACCTTACCCTTCAGGTGCGCTAGTTGAAGGCGTCGCGCAGCTTTTGCAGCGGGCTTCGGGGAGCCGCCACCTCTTCGCCCATTTCGTCCGCGAGCTTCTCGAGCAGCTCGCGCTGCTTCTTCGTGATCTTCTCGGGGATGACGACGTTCACGTGGACGTACATATTGCCGCGGATGTCGCTCTTCAGGCGCGGCATGCCGAAGCCCTTCACACGAACGACCTGCTCGTTTTGACAACCCGCGGGGATGCGGACCTGCACCTTCTCGTCGGGCATGATGCCGTCGATCTCTATTTCGGCACCGAGGATCGCCTGAATGAAGGACACGTTCGCGCGCCCATGCAAGTCGTCGCCGTCGCGCTCGAAGAACTCATGCGGCTGGACGCGGCAGGTGACGATAAGGTCGCCCGCCTGCGCACCCTGGATGCCCGCTTCTCCGAAGCCGCCCACGCGCAGCTGCTGGCCGTCGCGGATGCCCGCAGGCACCTTCACCGTGACGCGCTGGCGGTCGGGAACGCGGCCCTGACCTTCGCATTCGGGGCAGGGGTTCTCAATCGACGAGCCGGTGCCGTTGCACTTCTTGCAGGTCGTGGCCGTCTGCATGTCGCCCAAAAACGTGCGCTGAACGCTGACGACGCGCCCCTTGCCGCCGCATTCGGGGCACGTGACGACCTTGCCGTTCTCGCCGAGGCCCGTGCCTTTGCAGTCGGGGCAGGGTGCGAGGCGGTCGTAGACGATTTCCTTCTCGACGCCGCGTGCGACTTCTTCAAGCGTGATGCGCAGGCCGACGCCCATGTCGCGGCCTTCCTTGCGCGCGGGCCGTCCGCCCTGGCCACCTTGTCCGCCGAAGAACGACGAGAAGATGTCGCCCATGCCGCCGAAACCGCCGCCGAACAGGTCGTCGAAGTCGACGTAGCCCGATCCTCCGCCGTATCCGCCGCCCGCGGCGCCGGGAATGGTGCCGAAGCGGTCGTATTGCGCGCGCTTGTTGGGGTCGGAGAGGACATCGTATGCCTCGTTGAGTTCCTTGAACTGGTCCTCAGCGTCGGCAGCTTTGTTCACGTCGGGGTGCAGCTCGCGCGCACGACGACGAAACGCTTTTTTGATCTCGGCGTCGGACGCGTCCTTCGACACGCCGAGAATCTCATACAGGTCCTTGGCCATCTCTTGCCTTTCTCAACTACTCTCGTCAGCGGCTCGTCAAAGCCGCACAGTTCACTACGATTCACCAAGCGCCGCGCTTGCTGCGCGCACGGCTTGGATAACCTTCGAATAATCCATTCGCGTCGGTCCGATGACGGCGACGACACCTTCCGCCTCTCCGCGCCCGTAGCGGCTCGCCACGACGGACACTCCCGAGAGGCCCTCGGTCTTGTTCTCCTTCCCGATCTGCACGGAGAGGTCCTCGTCGGTGCTCGTCAGGTCGTCGAGGATATGCAGAAGCACCGTGTCATCCTCGAGCACCTGTACAAGTGGCAGCACCGCGTCGGTATGCGAGAACTCGGGCTGCGCGAGAAGCGCGCTCATGCCAAGCTGATGGGTGCGCCCCGTCTGCCCTTCCTGAATGCAGGAGAGCACCTCGTCGAGCACTGCGCGCACGAGCGGATCGGAGAAGGCGCGCTTCATGCCAAACGACAGGCCGCGTTCCACGTCGGAGAGCGATTTCCCGCAAAGTGCCTTGCTGAGCAGGACCTGGATGCGCGAAAGCTCGTCGCTGCCGACGGGGATGGTGAAGTCCATTTGGCGGTTGAAGACGTTGCCGTCTTCGGTCACGACAACGCAGATGGCGCGAAACGCCGTAAGGCTCACGAGCGTGATCTGCTTGATGCGCGTCTCAAGGACCGTCGGCGCGAGGACGATCGAGAGGCAATCGGTAAGCCTTGCAAGCGCGCTCGAGGTTTGCTCGAGGAGCGAATCGAGTTCCGAGGCGCTTTTGCGCAGGTCCTCGGCGACCGCTCGGTAGCGCTCCTCGTCAGGAAGCGAATCATTTGCCAGCAAATCGTCCACGAAGGTGCGATACCCGAAATCGGTCGGGATGCGACCTGCGGAAGTATGGGGCTGCGCGATGTAGCCTTCGTCTTCGAGGATCGAAAGCTCGTTTCGGACGGTGGCAGGGCTCACGCCAAGCTTGTAGCGCTCGGTGAGTGTTCGAGACCCGACGGGCAAAGCGCGCGCCACGTATTCCTCGATGAGCGCCGCGAGAACGCGCTGCCTTCTATCTGAGAGCATGACTTCACCCCTTTCATCTCGATGTCTGCCATGCCAAAGAGCCATTCTAGCAGCCGATGCCTTCGAGTGCTAAAGAATTTGGCAAGGTGCGCCATATCTTGATAGATGCATCACAGGACTCGTGTGCGCAGAGGCTTATGCGAGGTCGAAAAGCGCGCCGTAGAGCTCGTTTCCGAGGAGCCATCCCCTCTCGGTCGGGCACAAGCGACCCTCACTCCAGGCTGCGAGGCCCTCCTCGACAAGCTCGTCGATCGTCTCGTCGAGGCGCGGGAGCACGAGCCTGGCCTCAGCGATCTTCTCGCCGGAGACGCCGCGCGTCATGCGCATGCCGAGCATGAGGTCCTCGGCGATCATCTGGGCGGCGTTCAAGTCGTCAGTCACCGAACCATCGGTCATGCGCATCCGCCGCTCGCTGTTCTGCGTCATGGTCGCTGCCGAAGTGCCGATCCCCAAATACGGCACGCCCGTCCAGTAGGCGATGTTGTGGCGGCATGCGAAACCTGGCTTCGCGTAGCTTGCGACCTCGTATCGCTCGAAGCCCGCGGCGGTAAGAAGCGACTGCGCGATTTCCATCTGCTCAGCCTCGGCGTCGTCGTCGGGCTCGGGCAGCTCACCCGAGAGCACCATGCGGTCGAACGGAGTGTGCGGTTCGATGGTGAGCGGGTAGACGCTTATGTGAGAGACTCCGAGCTCGATGGCGCGAGAGACGCTTTGCTCGAAGGATTCTGCGCTCTGCCCAGAGATTCCGCACATAAGATCGCAGCTCACGTTGGCGAATCGCTCGTGAGCCGCCTCGATCGCGCGGCAGGCAGCCTGCGCGTCGTGGGCGCGCCCGATGGCTTCAAGCACCTTGTCGTCGAAGCTCTGCACGCCAATGGAGAGCCTGTTCACCCCAAGAGCCCAGATGTCGCGGACCATGTTCGGAGTGAGGCTTTCGGGGTTCGCCTCCATCGAGCATTCCACGTCGGGCTCGAGGCGCATCGACGTCGAGAGTGTGTAGAGCAGCATAGACAGCCGCGACATCCCAATATGGCTCGGAGTGCCCCCGCCCAGATACACCGTCTCGATTGCTGAGAGCTCGCCTTCCTTCGACTTGCGGCGGATCGCAAGGCAGAGGTCTTCCACGTACGCGTCGATGCGCGGGTCGTCCGCGGCGACGGCAGACGTGGTGAAATCGCAGTACGAGCAGCGCTTCACGCAGAAAGGAAGGTGCAGATAGAGTGCGCGATAGGGATCGTGCGGCATCAGTTGGCCTCCTTGTTTACGAAAGCGCCCGACACAGAGTCGTGCGCAGCCGCGAAGGCGAGCAGCTCGTCGAACACCTTGTCGAAATCTTCCGGCGTGATGCAGGCGTTGATCTTCCCGCGCGCGGTCGCAGCCCCAGGAAGGCCCGCCATGTACCACATTGCGTGCTTGCGCATCCGCACGATGTTGCGCCCTTCCCGCTCGGCGAGCAAGTGCGCATGGCGGCGCGCCATGGCAAGACGCTCGGCAATGTTGGGCCGCGCAGGTTCTTCCTCGCCCGCGAGTGCAGCTTTCACCTGGGCGAACACCCAAGGATTTCCCTCAGCCCCGCGTCCGATCATGATTGCATCGCAGCCCGTCTTCTCACGCAGGGCGACCGCATCGGCGCCGCAGCGCACGTCCCCGTTTCCCACGACGGGGATGGCGACGCCGCGCTTGACCTTTGCGATGACGTCCCAGTTGGCGCTTCCGCGGTAGAGCTGCTCGGAGAAGCGCCCGTGCACAGTGACGGCGCACGCCCCCGCAGCTTCCATCCGACGGGCGAACTCGGGGGCGGTCTCCTCCCCCAGCTTGAACCCGCGGCGGAACTTTACCGTGACGGGATGCTGCACGGCACCGCGCACCGCCGACACGATGGACTCAGCGAGCGCAGGCTCGCACATGAGCGCCGAGCCGTCGCCTTTCGTCACGATCTTGCGTGCAGGGCATCCCATGTTGATGTCGAGGTACGCGAGCGTATCGCCCATCGTCTGCTCGATCCATGCGGCCTGCTCGGCCATGACGGCGGGCTCGTGCCCGAACAGCTGCACGGCCACGAGGTCCTCTCCCGGGGCGAGGCGCAGCAAGTGGCGCGTCTTTTCGTTCGCAAAGGAAAGTCCCTTAGCGGAGACCATTTCGGTATAGGCGAGCGAGGCCCCCTCCTCGCGACAGAGCGCGCGGAACGCCTCGTCGGTCACGCCCGCCATCGGCGCAAGGAGCAGCGGATGCTCGGCGAAGAAATCATGCATCATGCGAATCTCTCAAAACATCGTTGCTATCAAGCGCTCGCAAGCGTGCCGAGCGTAAGGGCGCCCATGACGAAGAGCGCCACGACGAGAATCAAGGCGACAACTCCCGCGATGAGGCATCCGGCTACGGGGAAAGCCCCCTTCGCGTTCATGCGCTCGCGCTCGGCAGCCGCTTTCTTCTCGTCGAAGGGGTCGTCTAGCCAGTTGTAGGATTCTTTATCTCTTCTCGACATGGTTAATCGTCAACCTTAAGGATCGCCATGAACGCCTCTTGCGGGACCTCCACGTTGCCAATGGCCTTCATACGCTTCTTGCCCTGCTTCTGCTTCTCAAGCAGCTTGCGCTTGCGCGAGATGTCGCCTCCGTAGCATTTCGCGAGGACGTCCTTGCGCTTAGCCTTCACCGTCTCGCGAGCGAGCACGCGTCCGCCGATGGCGGCCTGGATGGGCACCTCGAACATCTGGCGCGGGATGATTTCCTTGAGCTTCTCGGTAAGCACGCGCCCGCGGTCGTAGGCCTTGTCCTTGTGGACGATGAACGACAGCGCGTCGATCGGCTTGCCGGAGAGCAGGATGTCGAGCTTCACGAGCTGCGAGGGCTTGTAGCCGGCGAAGTCGTAGTCGAGCGACGCGTAGCCCTTCGTGTTCGATTTCAGCTTGTCGAAGTAGTCCATGATGAGCTCGGAGAGGGGGATCTCCCAAAGCATCTCGACTGTGTTCTGCGAGAGGTAGTTCATCGTGACGAACGTGCCGCGGCGAGCGACGGTGAGGTCCATGACGGCGCCGACGTAATCGGGCGGGATGAGGATCTTCGCCTTAAGATAAGGTTCCTCGATATGCTCGATCTCGCCGGGGTCGGGCATTTCCTGAGGGGAATGCAGGCTCATCATCTCGCCGCCCTGCTTGAAGACGTGATATTCCACCGAGGGCGCGGTCGCGAGCAAATCGAGGTTGAACTCGCGCTCTAGGCGCTCCTTCACGACTTCCATGTGCAAAAGCCCCAAAAAGCCGACGCGGAAGCCGAAGCCGAGCGCGTGAGACTTCTCGGGCTCCCACAACAGCGCGGGATCGTTGAGCGAGAGCTTCTCGAGGGCCTCCTTCAAGGGCTCGTACTGGTCAGACTCGATGGGGAACAGGCCCGTGTAGACCATGGGCTTGGCCTCGCGATAACCTGGCAGCGGGTTGTCGACGCCGCCTTCCGCGAGCGTGATCGTGTCGCCGACCTTCACGTGGACGAGATCCTTCAGCCCCGTGACCAGGTAACCAACCTCGCCGACGCCAAGTTCGGGCAGCGGCTCCTCGACGGGATGGCGCGCGCCCACTTCCTCGGCCAGGATGTCCTTGCCCGACGCCATGAGGCGCAGGCGCTGGCCTTTCTTCATCGAGCCGTCGACGATGCGGACGAGCGCCACAACGCCGCGGTAAGGATCGAAGTAGCTGTCGAAGATGAGCGCGCGCAGCGGGGCGTTCGCGTCGCCGGTTGGCGCGGGGATGTTGTAGACCACGGCCTCGAGCAGATCGTGCACGCCGACGCCTGTTTTTCCCGAGGCGAGCACCGCGTCGTCCGCGGGAATCGCAAGCGCGTCCTCTATTTCAGCGCGAACGCGCTCGGGGTCGGCCGAGGGCAGGTCGATCTTGTTGATAAGCGGGATGATCTCGAGGTTCGCGTTCATCGCCATCATAGCGTTCGCGACCGTCTGCGCCTCGACGCCCTGGGTCGCGTCGACCACGAGCACCGCGCCCTCGCAGGCAGCCAAAGAGCGGCTTACCTCATAGGTGAAGTCGACGTGGCCGGGGGTGTCGATAAGGTTGAACTGGTATTCCTCGCCATCGTCGGCCTGATAGTTCACGCGCACGGCCTGGCTTTTGATCGTGATACCGCGCTCGCGCTCGATGTCCATCGTGTCGAGGAGCTGGGCTTGCATATCGCGCTCGGCGATGGTGCCCGTCATCTCGAGGATGCGGTCGGAAAGCGTCGATTTCCCGTGGTCGATATGGGCGATGATGGAGAAGTTCCTGATATGCGAGGGGTCGGTCATGACGATCGATAGGTCCTTATCTCTTGCAGTATTTGTGTTCAATGTATACGTTTGCACCTGAAAATGGCGCAATTCACTAAAAACTACGTGCAATTGGCGCAAGCGTTTGCTATTCTATCGCATTGCGTATCCAGCAAGCGTTCGCATGATGATATTCATCGGCGAATCCGCAGACATGGCTGCAACAGGGAAAGCGCTTGTGCTGGACGGCCGATTGGCCTGCGAGACAGAGAAATCCTGACTGTTTCCTATGCGAGACGCGCATCTTTGCGGTTTCTTCGTCTCGCGCGTCAATCCTGCCTTCCAACACTCCTTTCTGCAACATGTCGTGCTGCATGCGCGGACTATCAGTTGTTTTGGGAAAGGAACGAACATGGCAAACATCAAGAGCCAGAAGAAACGCAACATCACCAACGAGAAGGCGCATCAGCGCAACAAGGCCTGCAAGTCCGAGCTGAAGACTGCAGTGCGCCGCGTGCGCGAGGCTGTCGCTGCCGGCAACGGTGCCGAGGCTTACGCCGCCGCGCTCGCCGCGAGCCGCCTGCTCGACAAGGCTGCTTCCAAGGGCATCATCCATAAGAACCAGGCTGCCAACCGCAAGTCCGGTGTCATGCAGCTCGCCAACACCATCGTGACCGACGCCGATCGCGCAGCTTACGTGAAGTCGGAGCCGAAGAAGCAGGAGGCCACGGGCAACAAGAAGGCTGCCAAGAAGGCCGAGCGCAAGGCCGCCCTCGCTGCCGCTTCCGCCGAGAAGGCAAAGCGTCGCGAGAAGCAGCTCAAGGAAGAGGCTGCTGCTAAGGCTCGCAAGGCCAAGGAAGCCGAAGAGGCTGCCAAGGCCGAGGCTGCTGAGGCTGAGGAAGCCGCCGAATAAGCAAATCGCTTAACGTGACTTTCGAAGGACTCTGAGTTCGCAATGAATTCAGGGTCCTTTTTCTTTAGGACACCGATGTGAGACAGGAGCTGAGAGATGTTCCTCGGTCGCGCACGATAGAACTATCTTCCGGTGCAGACGGAGGTGACCCAGTCCATGAACGCCGCTTCGGGATCAGCACCGCTTTTCATGGCGCGCTCGGCATCGCGCGCGGTAATGATCGCGCGGCGAAGTTCCTCTCGCGAGAAGCGCCGTGCGAGGGTGCTGTGCCCCTTCACCTGCCACGCCTGTTTCGGGCGGGCCTTGGGGTTCGCAATTTTCGCGTACTCGGTCAGCGCTGATGCAAGCGCATTGGGGTTGCCCCGCTCTGCCAGGACTTTCGCGCACATGATTTCGCGCAGCCGGGTAGTGCACATCGCAATGAGCGCATGGGGCGAGGTCGACTCCATCTTCGCGCGATAGATGAGGCACTTCTTAAGGTCGCGCGCAGCAAAGGCATCGACGAACTCCCAAGGAGTTGCCTCGGTCGTGCGGCTTACAAGCGAGCGCACCTCGTGCTCGGAAACAGGGTCGTTCCCCCGATGCGCGAGCGCAATCTTAGCGATTTCGCTGTCGAGATGCACCGTGTTCTCGCCTACAAGCTCGACGAGGGCATTTGCGGCCCCTTCGGTGAACGTCGTCCCGTGCGAGACGGCCATCGACCGGACGGTGTGGGGCAGCTCCTTCTTCTTCAGCGGGATGCACTCGATAACAGCGCTCTTCCCCACTGCGGCGACAGCCTTGTACAGACGCGTGTTCTTCGCGAGCTTCTCCGCCTCAAGCGCGAGCACCGTCTGGTCGCTCGGGGAATCGAGGTAGGCGACAAGCTCCTCCGAATCGGCCTTCTTCAGCTTGTCGACATCGCGCACGTAGACCAGTCGCTTCTCGCTTGCGAAAGGCATGGTGTTGCAAGCCGATACGATATCGGCGCCCAGTGCCGTCTCGCCGTCGAAGGTGTCGGAGTTGAAAGAGAGATCACCGTATTGCGCGAGGCGCTCGCGGAGCCGCCTCAACACGGTCGAGCGTTTAAGCGCGTCCTCCCCTACGATCAGGTAGGCGGGAATGAGTGGTTTTTGCTTTGCTGTTTGCGTCATGCAGCCATTCTATCCCAGGGCGGTAACGCGGATGCCATCGTTTGAGAATTCGCATGAAACGTCTCCCATCTCGTCAGTGCGGAAGACGTGCGACCCAACGTTGCCCAGAAGCGAAAGCGTCAGCGCTGCAGGGTGGCCGTATCGATTACCCTTCCCTACGCTAACAAGCGAAATCTCAGGGCGAATCGCCTCAACGACGCTCTCGGTGAGTGCCGCCTTTGAGCCGTGATGACCGACTTTGTAAATATCGATATCCCCTAACGCCCCCTCATCGATCATCTCTTTCAGCTGATCGGACTCGGCGTCGCCGCAGAACAATGCCGTCCACGTGTCCCCACTCGTCGCAAGAGAGGCCAACAGGCAAAGGCTATCGGCATTGCCGCCCTCGTCGGAAAACCCGTGTGGCCAGATCACTTTCAGAGAGAAGTCCCCGCAGGCAATTGTATCCCCAACAGCAAGAGGTTCGACGTTGGCGAATCCCACGACCGACGACGCACTCTTGATGAGGTTTTCGCACGACTTGCAGTTGCAGGTGACGGCATCGTGCGCCACGAGCACGCTATCGATCGCCACGACACCGTTAAGTGCCTGCAGCGACCCGCAGTGGTCGTCATCGGCGTGAGTGATAAGCACCGCGTCGAGGTGGAATATGCCTTGTCTGGCAAGCGCCTCCTTGAGGAGCGTGTCGTGGTTTCCCGTGTCGATGAGGATTGCCGACCCTTTACTCCTCACGAGGAACGCGTCTCCCTGCGCAACGTCGAGCATGACGATCTCACTCGGCCTGAGAAGCGGAACAACGACAACGAGGGCAATGGCACATGCGCAGGCCGCTGATCCCATCGCGAAGATCGCTGTGCCTGTGAGCTGGGGCCACAAGAGCCAGAGCAGAAACGGCCCCGCAATCGAGAGCGCAAGACCCCACGGCACGGAAAGCGATACCGGCACGCAAGCGAAGGGAATCTCAGCGAAGATCGTTATTGTCTGGGCAAGCAAGAAAGCGGCTCCGTTCGCGAAGGGTAGCGCGAGCGGCGTAACAACGGGAGCTGCTAAGGAGGCAACGGAACCTACAAGGCAAATTGTGAGCGCAAGCGTGAAGAGCGGTGCAACGACAAGGTTCGCAACAGGGGAAACGAGCGGCAACTGCGAGAAGAGCGCCGCGGAAAACGGTGTCGTTGCAACCATGGCCGCCAACGTGAGCGCTAGGGGCTCGGCTATCCGTCGCACGATGGGAACGCCCGACAGCCATGATGAAATGAGCGGCATGAGCGCGATGATTCCCAGCGTCGACATCGCTGAGAGGAAAAACGATATCGACACACTCGATTGCGGGGAGATGGCAATGATCACGACAATGCACGCGCCGAGAGCCGAGAGCGTCGCCCGGCGTCGGCGTGCGAGGAACGACGTCATGCCGACGACAGCCATCGCCGCAGCTCGGAGTGCGGATATGGGCATCCCCGTCAGTACCAGATAAATCGAAAGCACAGCAAGCTGTATCGCAAGGGAGAACCTTCTCGGCGTTCGAACGACCTGAAGCGCGGATGCGATCATCCCGCACGTGATGGAGAGGTGGGCTCCTGAAACTGCGACGAGATGGGCCACACCCACGGTCTTGCATGCTGCGTACAGATCGCTCTCTCGCAGCTGCTCCCGATATCCGCAGACGAGCGCCTGGCAGAGCGCACCGACGTCTCCCTGACCGTCGAACAGCGCAATCACCGATTTCCGCACGTTTGTGAGAACACCCCCAACGGAGCGCGAATTGTCCAGTCGTTCGATCGCTCCAGGCGATGACACGGCATCGATGCCTTGAAGATAGAACCGCTCGGCAGAGGCCTCCCTCGGCTGAGAAAGCGCACACGTCGCGCTGAACGAGTCGCCATAGAAGATGCCGCTTTCCCCTTTAGGCAGGGTAACGCTCACCGCGTGCTCCTCGCCGCTCGATACCGAATGAGCCACCGCGCGCACTGTGGCGCCGAAATCGCCCTGCCTCGCGTCTTCTTCGGCGGTGAGGATCCATTTCTGAACCGGAGAGGCTATGGCCTGGTTAGCCTTCGCTTCATAGGAAAGCGTAGCGGAGAAGCCAAGCGCGCATCCGATAACGAGCCCCAGAACGAGAACAGTGAGCGTCGACGGTGCACCTCGCATAAACGCGAATATCGCAAGAGCGAAGAAGACGCAAGCAACGACGATGACGGGAACTAAGAACTCCTGCGCGCATCGAAAGCCCAGCGTATAGCTTCCCGCACAGGCGCCCCACAATGCGAGTGCAAGGATCGTAAGCGGTGGCATCGAGGGACGCTTTGCGGAACCTTGGGAGCATGAGTCGTCGAGGGCGTCGCTCGAATGCTGACCGAGAACACTCGACCTCATCGTGAGGCGGCGAGCTGCCTCCTTAACGAATCGACAGCTCTCGTTATCCAACGGTGATGCACCCCTCGAGCTGGGAAAATTTCTTATCGCCAATTCCCGAGACACGCTTTAGGTCCTCTATAGTCTTGAAGGGGCCGTTCGCCTCGCGGTCAGCGACGATCTTTGCGGCAGTGGATGCTCCGATGCCAGGCAGCGTATCAAGTATTGCCGCATCGGCAGTGTTGATGTTCACCTTCCCCGCCACCGTGCCAGGTGAAGCTGCGGTTGCAGGCGTGGTGTCCGAGTCACCATCAGTTTGCGTGCTGGGAACGATGACCTGCTCGCCGTCAGTCAAGACGCGCGCTAGGTTCACCGCGTCATGCCGCGCATCGTCGGCAAAGCCCCCAGCCGCTTGGATAGCATCGTACACCCGCGAACCCTCGGAAAGCTCGAACAGCCCCGGGGCAGCAACCGCTCCTTCAACGTGCACGAATATCGTCTTCTCGACAATGGGCGTATCGGAGGACGTGTCTTCGATAGGCTCCGAAGTGCTCGTCTGTGCCTTCGAGATTGAGAACTCGGTTCCAGGCAGCAGGGCATGGGCAAGCTGCAAGCCTGCGATGCAGAGTATCGCCACCGCGACCGAAACAATCCCGATGACGACTGCAGGTTTCGGCTTGCGCTTGCTCGGTACGGAGAACGGTATTTTGTCGCGACGCTTCATCACTCCCCTTTCGATTAAGTAAGGGAGTATAACGATGAAGCCTGGCGATTAGCTGACCCAATGCTTCCCGAATCACGTCGCCTTATCCGCGTATATGCGGCAGGAATGCAACGGCAAAGACGCAAATACTCTTCTGCTTCCCGCCCAGAATGCACAAAGCCCTGCCAGATTTCTTGCAGAAACCTGGCAGGGCTCTAGCCTCGAAAGGCATACAGCAAAACGAACGGCGCAAAATCACGCCGCCTCGGTATTAAGCAAGCCAAAAAGAAAGAGGACCTGATGAAACAGGTCCTCTCAGACGCCTTCCTCAGGAAGGCACCGCAAATACCTTTGTAGCGCATCACAGCGAGAGCGCACTTACGCTAAGGAAACGACTCAGACAAATTAGTCCCCGTCGTTCTCCGCCATAAGGTCGTGCAAAGATTTCTTGCGCGGCTTGTAGGCGGGACAGGCGTAATCGTGCGGCTCGGCAGCGAAGGCGAGCTCTTCCACCCACTGATCGATGGGGAATGCGGCTTCGGCCTCGCGCACTGCCGTCAAGTTCGCATGCGTCTCGGGGTTTCTCGGCATGAAGAGCGTGCAACAATCCGGCGCGTCCTGCGACGAGATGGAGAACGTCCCCAACTGCTGCGATTGCGCGATGATTTCAAGCTTGTCGGAGCCGATGAGCGGGCGGAACACCGGAAGCGAGACAGCGTCGTTCGTCGCCCTGATGTTGTCGAGTGTCTGCGAGGCGACCTGCCCAAGGCTCTCCCCCGTGACGATGGCCTTCGCATGCTCGTAGAAAGCGATGCGTTCGGCGACGCGGAACATGAGGCGGCGGTACAGGATAACGCGCAACTCAGGTGGTGCCGAAAGGGCAATCTCGCGCTGATAGTCACCGAAGGGCACAACGTAGACGCGCGCGATGCAGCCCGTCTTCTCGAGCACATGTGCGATGTCGTCGACCAAGAACTCGGAGGCATCGGACGTCTGCGGCCTGCCCGAGAAATGCACGCCGATGCAGACAGCGCCGCGGCGCGCAATGCGCCAGAGCGCCACCGGCGAGTCGATTCCCGAGGAAAGCAGGCTTACCACCGTGCCCGAGCTTCCGACGGGAAGGCCCCCGATGCCGGGGATGCTGCGCGCGTAGACATACGCCGCGTTTTGCACAACTTCAATTCCCACCGTGAGGTCGGGGTCCTTCATCTGGACTTTTACCTGGGGATATGCCTCGCTCAAACGCCCGCCGACAATCTGGTTGATCTCCATCGAGTTCACGGGGAAATCGGTGTGGTTGCGGCGCGCGTGCACCTTGAAGCTCGCAAACGCCCCCGACTCGCCCATCGCGAGGATGCCCGCCTCGGTCATCTGGTCGAGGTCGCGCTCGCACTTGAACCCGCACGAGACGCGCGCAGTGCCGGGAATCGAGCGGATGGCGTCGGCGCATTCGACCATGGTGTCGTGCGAGGTTCCCTCTTTCAGGAACACGCACAGTCGCCCCGAGATGCGGTGAATTGTCACAACAGGGTACGCGCAAAGATGCGCCTCCAGATTCTTCAGAAGGCGCATCTCGAATTTTGATCGATTGTGGCCCTTAAGGCCGATCTCGTGGTAGTGAACCAGACAGATTCGTTGATACTCAGCCATTAATGGTTCTTGATGTCGATGCTGTCAGGATCGTAGGAAACGTCGCCAGCTGCGATTTCATTGAAGGCGATCGTGAGCGGCTTCTTGTCCGCAGCGCGAGCAATCTCGACGGCGGTCTGCAGCTGAATCGCGCGATCGCGCTGGCCGCGCATCATGTCGTTGATGTCGTGCGCGCGCTTGGACGCGAGGGCGCACAAAAGGAAGCGGTCCTGATCGGTTTCTTCCAGCAAATCGTTGATTCTCGGTTCGATGATACTCATCTTTGATGTTACCTCGTTATTCTTCAGCTTTTTCGTTCACGTAATCGACCAACTGCCTGGTAGCGGTCTCAAGGTTGTCGTTCACGATCCGAATGTCATACTCCATCTTGCGCGCAAGCTCTGCTTGTGCTGCTTCCATGCGGGAGGCTATCACCTCGTCGGTCTCCGTGCCTCGACCGCGCAAGCGTTCTTCAAGCACGGTAAGCGAAGGCGGCTCGATGAAGACCAGGTGCGCTTCGGGAAGCTTGGCCTTCACTTGGAAAGCTCCTTGCACGTCGATTTCGAGAACGACCTGCTCACCTTGGGCGATATGCCCCAGCACGGCGCTTTTCGGCGTGCCGTAACGATGATCCGCGTACGTGGCCCATTCGAGAAGCCCGTCTTCCTTTACAAGGGCATCAAATTCCTCGTCGCTCTTGAAGAAGTACTGGACGGCCTCCTGCTCGCCTTCGCGTGGGGAGCGCGTCGTTGCGGAAACCGAAACCCAGCAATCGGGAACTTCGCGCAACAAACGGGCCACCAGGGTGCCCTTGCCGGCACCTGATGGCCCTGAAATCACAAAGAGATTACCGCGGCGCATGGGCACGATTAGCCGAGACGCTCCAGCAGTGCGGCACGCTGACGGTCGCCAAGACCACGAAGGCGACGGCTCTCAGCGATCTGGAGTTCCTTCATGATCTTCTCGGCCTTGGCCTTGCCGTAACCGGGGAGGGTCTCGATGAGGGTGGAAACCTTCATGCGGCCGACGATCGGGTCTTCCTTCATGTCGAGAACCTTCTCGAGCGTGAGCTTGCCGCTCTTGAGATCGTCGCGAACCTCAGCGCGCTTGATGCGGGCGGCCTTGGCCTTCTCGAGAGCTGCCTGACGCTCTTCGGGGCTGAGTTGAGGAATTGCCATCGTGAATCTCTCCTTTTGTTTCTCGGCACGACGCCTACCGCCGATTGCCGTTATCAACAATAATTGTAAATGCCCAGTTGACCATTCAAGGAAAATAATAGTGGACGGGCATTGTTTTTCCGCGACCCTCCGCAAACTCAATCTTCCATCAGCTTGCCCAAGGCGCGGTCAACGTTTGATTATCGTCGTGGATTTCCGCCGAATGGTCAAGTGTTTTTCAAAGAAATCACTGCTCATCAACGGAAAAATAAGCAGCGTTGAATTGCAATCTCAGCTGAACGACTCGAACATTCTCTAAAACTCAGCTGC
>JAUNWQ010000063.1 GCA_030540225.1 Coriobacteriia bacterium
GGGCATGGCGATTATGGATAGGGGAATCTGAACCCCCATCAACTTTACGCCGTCGTTCGCTGTGTTAGCCATGCAAAACTTGCAACTTGCTGCTATGATTGAACGCGAGAAAACAGCTGCGCACCCACACTTGCAAACACACTCCGCGCGCATACCACGTAAGCGATTCGAGGCACATCCATGGCGTTCGTACATTTGCACAATCACACCGAATATTCCCTGCTCGACGGCTTGACTCACGTGAAGGACATGGTCCGTCGTGCCGCCGATCTCGACATGCCGGCGGTGGCCATCACCGACCACGGCGTCATGTCGGGCGTGCCGGAGCTGTGCGACGCGTGCACGGCGGTCGAGAAGGAAACGGGCAAGAAGGTTAAGCCCATCTACGGCTGCGAGGTCTACTTCACCACCGACGAGGAGCTGCGCAAGGACGTAAAGCCGAAGCTCTACCATCTGCTGCTCCTTGCGAAGACCAACGAGGGTTATCACAACCTGTTGCACCTGGTCAGCGAATCGCATGTCGACAACTTCTACTACAAGCCGCGCACGACGTTCTCCATGCTGCAGAAGTACGGCCACGGCATCATCGGCTCGTCTGCGTGCATCGCGGGCATTATCCCGAAGCTTCTTGACAACCGCCAGTTCGACGACGCGGTCGAGTGGGCGCGCCGTTTCGCGAGCTGCTTCGACGAGGGCGACTTCTACATCGAGCTGCAAAACCAGGGCCTGCGCACCGACGCCGGCATGACGCAGACCGAGCTCAACCGCCAACTCACCAAGGTTGCCCAGCTTGCGGGCCTAAAGACCATCGCCACAAACGACTTCCACTACCTGAAGAAGGAAGACGCAAAGGCGCAGGACATCATGCTGTGCATCGGCACGGGTTCGGCGGTGAACGACGCGAACCGCATGCGCTTCGAGAACGACGAGTTCTACATGAAGACGGAAGAGGAGATGCGCGAGGCGCTCTCCGAGTTCCCCGAAGCATGCGACAATACGGTTGAGGTGGCCGACAAGGTCGATGTCGTGCTCGAGCGCGACTCCATTCTGCCGCGTTTCCCCTTGCCAGAGGGCGAAACCGAGGAAAGCTGGTTCCGCAAGCAGTGCGAGTGGGGCTTGAAGAAGCGCTACGGCGACCCGGTGCCCAAAGAGGCATGGGATCGCTATGAATACGAGGCTGGCATCATCTTGCAGCAAGGCTTCCCGGCGTACTTCCTCATCGTGCAGGAATACATCGCCTGGGCCCGCAGCCAGGGAATCGGCGTCGGCCCAGGTCGTGGCTCGGCCGCAGGCGCCATCTGCACGTACGCCATGGGCATTACCGACCTCGACCCGCTTCCCAACGGGCTTCTGTTCGAACGCTTCTTGTCGCCTGAGCGCGTGGAGATGCCCGATATCGACGTCGACTTCGAGGATGAGCGTCGCCAGGAAGTCATCGAGCATATTAAGGAAGTCTACGGCGAGGACCACGTGTCGGGCGTTATCACGTTCGGCAAGCTACAGGCGAAGAACGCCGTGCGCGATGCCGCGCGCGTGCTCGACTACCCCTACAGCGTGGGCGACCGCATCTGCAAGATGATCGGCGACGAGCTCGGCATCACCATCGACAAGGCGCTCGAGACGAATCCCGACCTGAAGAAGGCCTACGACGGCGAAGAGGACGTGCGCCAGGTCGTCGACGCCGCGAAGTCGATCGAAGGCCACGTGCGCGGCGAGGGCGTGCACGCCTGTGCGACCATCATCTGCCGCGACCCCATGGCCGACCACGTGCCCATGAAGCGCGACACCAAAGGCGGCGGCATCATCACGCAATACGACGGCCACTACACGCCTGACCTGGGCTTGCTCAAGATGGACTTCCTTGGCTTGCGCACCTTGGGCGTGCTATCGCGCGCATGCCGCAACGTCGAGCAGACCACCGGCATCAAGATGGTGCCCGAGGAGATTCCCACTGACGACGAGGGCGCGTTCGCCCTCATGCGCTCGGGCAACATGGACGGCCTGTTCCAGGTAGAAGGCTCGCTGTACGTGAGCCTGTTCGCACGGCTCCCACCGCGCCGCTTCTCCGACATCGTCGCATCGATCGCCCTCAACCGTCCGGGCCCGCTCGAGTCCGGCATGGTCGACGACTACGTGAAGGTGGCGAGCGGCAAGACGCCCGTCCACTACTACGACGATCGCCTGCGCCCTGTGCTCGAGGAAACCTACGGTACCATGGTCTACCAGGAACAGATCATGCAGGTGTCCATGGTGATGAGCGGCTTTTCCGCCGGCAAGGCAGACAAGCTGCGCAAGGCAATGGGCAAGAAGAAAATCGACATCATGCGCCTGCTCCAGGAAGACTGGAACAACGGTGCCGTCGAGAACGGCTACTCACTCGACATCGCAAAGAAGATTTGGGATGACGCGGAGAAGTTCGCTAAGTACGCGTTCAACAAGTCGCACTCGGCTGCATACTCCATCCTGGTCATGCGCACGGCGTACCTGAAGGCGCATTACCCCAACGAATACATGGCCGCAGTGCTGTCAAGCTACATGGGCAACACCGACCGCCTCATCCGCTATATCGCGAGCTGCAACCACAACGGCACGCCCGTGCTGCCGCCTGACATTAACTCGTCGAATGCCGAGTTCACCCCGGTTAAGGACGGCATCCGCTTCGGGCTCGTCGGCGTACGCGGTGTTGGACGCAACGTGGCCGATGCGATTATCGCCGAGCGCGAGGAGAATGGCCCGTTCACGAGCCTGCACGACTTCGTGAACCGCGTTGACGCGAAATGCTTTAATCGCAAGACGCTCGAAGCGCTCATCAAGGGCGGTGCCTTCGACTCGACGGGATACACGCGCAAGCAGCTCATGTACTTCCTGGAGGAAACGCCGCTGCTCGAGAACGCCTCGAAGCGCCAGAAGGACCGCGATGCGGGTCAGGTGAGCATGTTCGACCTGTTCGCCTCCGATGAGGATTCCGGCTTTCAGGAAGACGTGCCCGCGCCCGACGGAATCGAGTGGGACAAGCGCACCAAGCTTGCCTACGAGAAGGAAATCATGAAGATCTACGTGTCCGAGCACCCGCTTGCACCGTACGAGCGCGCGATTTCCCGTATGACGAAGTTCCAGCTGGGTGATTTGGCCGAGCGCACGAAGGAAATCAAGTCGGCGACGTTCGTCGGCATGGTGTCCAACGTGGTGACCAAGCTTACCAAGCGCGGCACGAAGATGGCAACGTTCACGATCGAGGACACGACGGGCCATATGGAGTGCATCTGCTTCAAGTACGACGAGAATGCGGAGGCCATCCACGAGGATGCCATCGTGAAGATCAAGGGCAAGTTCGAGCACAGTGACCGCGGCAACCAGATCATGGCGTTCGAGATCGAGGAAATCGAGTTGAACGAAGCGGATGCTCGCCCTTCGCATCTGCAGCTCAACGTGCCGTCGTGTGAGTTTGACCAGCAAAAACTGCTGCGACTGAACCGCATCTTGCAGTCGTATCCGGGCCGCGATGGGGTCGTGCTTCTCGTCACGCAGTCCGACGGCCGCCGCTTCCGCGCGGAGCTGCCGGTCACGGTCGACTCGGGCTCGCCGGTCATGCGAAGCGAGCTGCAGGATTTGTTCGGACGTGGCGCGCTGATCGCTTAGGGAACTGCTTATCGCTGGCCTGGGGGGGATTCCTCGGGCCAGCGTATTCTTCTGCTTGATAGCTCATTGCGCGCCGCAGTGTTGCAGGTCGCCCGTGACTTGCAACAGGTTGCCTCCCTTGTTTCTTCGCAGGTCGACGCTTCGCGTCCCCCTGGTTCGCCGCAGGTCGCCGAATCTCGCTCCCTGGCTTGTTGCGGGTCACTGCAGCTCGATATGAGGTTCGCCGCCTTATTGCTTGCCGTGTTCGCTCGCAAATAAGGTATCATGCTCGTTATGGATAATGTCAAACACAATATGACGCTTTCGCTCGCCGTCGCCTACAACGGCAAGCCTTTCAGCGGCTACGCGCGCCAACCGGGCCAGCTCACCGTGCAGGGCGAGCTGGAGCATGCGCTTGAGCTGCTGTTCCGCCGCGAGGTGGAAACCACGTGCGCAGGCCGTACCGACGCTGGCGTTCACGCGCGCGCTCAAGTCGTGAGCTTCGATATCTCGCCTGATGAATTGCGTGATCGTACGCTCGAAAGCCTTGCTCGCTCGATGAACGCGCTCACGCATGATGCCATCGTCGTGCGCTCGGTCGATGAGCGCGAGCCCGGCTTCTCCGCCCGCTTCGACGCGACGGAGCGCGAGTACCGCTATTTCATCTGCACCGAGCCCACGCCGCCCATTTTCCTGCGTGATTTCTCCTGGCACATCCCGAAGCTGCTCGATGTCGAGGCGATGCATGAGGCGTCCCGCGCACTCATCGGCGAGCACGATTTCAAGAGCTTCTGCATGGCGGCAAGCGCGGTGGGGAAGCCGACCTGCCGAAACGTGCACGAGATTTTCTTCTCGCAAGAAGAGGTGATGGGGGAGCAGGCCGTTGTCATCACGGTGAAGGGCAACGCGTTTCTCCACTCCATGGTGCGCACTATCGTGGGCACGCTTGTCATGGTCGGCCGCGGCCAGCGGAAACCCGAATGGGTCGCCGACGTGCTCCAGGCGTGCGACCGATGCGCTGCAGGGGAGAATGCGCCTGCGGCCGGCCTCGTTTTCTGGAACGTGAGCTACGACGGCGTAAGGGATCACGACTGATCATGGCGCAGCGGAAGGCACATCTTCACAGCAGGCGCGAGTATTTCACGTTCGGTGATGGGTTTCCCGGCTTTGGAGAAACCGACGAGCTCAAGGCTTCGCGCTGGAGTGCGGACCTCTTCGAGGAAGCGCCTGTTTCGGAACCTGAGAATGATCCCGTTGCCTATACGGGTGATGAGGATTTCCCGACGCGTGGCCGCTACAGTGGAGTCGGTGTCATCGTCGACGAAGGTGCCGACTTCGATCCCGAGCCGGCCTCGAGCGATGGCGCCAAAGCTGCTGCAGTTTGCGAGAGCCCCGCGCAAGTCGCGCCCGCAAAAGGCGCCGAACCCGCTGTTTCCGCAAGCAATCCTGGGCGCGCCGCTTTCACAAACAAGCCCAAACCAGCCGCATCTGTCGAGGCCAAGCTCGACCTCTCGATGTTCCGCGAGCTGTACCGAAGCCGAGACGGGCGGCTTGCGTTCTTCGAGCACCGCGCGACCGGCCATCTTGCCGCCGTCGACGCATCGAAGCTGGTGTAGGGAACGGGTCTATTTCGGAGGCTCGTCTTGCTCGGGTGCAATTGCTGCATCGAGCTGCTTTACTGCCCTGCGCTTTAGTTGTATTGCTCCCTCGGAAAACCCCGCTCTCGATAGAAACCGGTTCGATATCAAATTTCCTAGTAGTTTTATCAATCGAGTACTGGATTCAAGCAACTAATAGCGTTATTCTTTCGAATTGCTAAAAATGCTCGATAGAGGAGTTCTTATGCCCTGTTGCAATTCCCATCCATCGGCGCCGTCGCAAAACGACATTGCGGGCCGCGTTTGCCCGACCGATTACCATATTGATGACCAGGCGTTTTCTGGCGAGGCAGAATACGTGTGCGATGTCCTCTACGTGGTAGGGGGCCTCTATGGCAACCCCTTTGCGTTGGAGGCTATCGATCGGTTGATAGCCGACGAAAGGGCGGGGGCTGCTGAGCCGGGCGCTGACGATATCGAAATTGCTACTGTCTTCAACGGCGATATGCACTGGTTCGACAAAACGGCAGGGAATTTCGCATCAATCGAGAAGGCGGCGGCGAAATACACGCTTCTCATCGGTAATGTCGAGGCTGAGCTTCGCCGGGAAAGCCCTATCGGAGTTGGATGCGGGTGTGCGTACCCGGCATGCGTCGACAACGAGACCGTGGCGCGCTCGAACAAGATTCACTCCATGCTTTTCGACGAGCTTTCCGGTCGCCCCGAGCTCAAGGAGCTGTTGCAAGGGCGGCCGAGTACTACGACCGTTGCAGTTGCGGGGCGCAAAGTGGGGATTACCCACGGTGACGAGCATATGGTAGGCGGGTGGAATTGCTCGCGCGAGGAATTGTCAGAGCCTGAGCGGCAGCAGAAGCTTGATGCATTCCTCGCGAAAAACGACCTCGATGTGCTCGCGACGACGCACACCTGTTCAGCAGCCGCAATTGCCCTCGACCACGGACTCGTCATCAACAATGGCGCTGCGGGTCTTCCCAATTTCGCTGGCCAGCACTTCGGTCTTGTGATCCGCATTGCCGAGACCCCGCATCCTGACGCGCTTTTCGGCGCACAGCGAAATGACCTGTTCGTCGAGGCCGTTCCCGTTCGCTACGACCACGATTCCTACGTCAAGTGGTTCGACGAGTTGTGGCCTGAAGGCTCGCCTGCAGAGATTTCGTATCGTGGACGCATTGTCAGCGGTCCCGCCGATTACGTTGATGAGGCGCTCCTCGGAGGTTTTCAGCAGCTCAAACGATAGCGTCATGGCAGTTCATAGGTTGAAGAAATAGTCGCGAAATACTTTTTATAAAAAGTTAAATCCTATTATTGTCATAAAGCAAATAGTAGCTATAATCTGCTTTCGGAAAACGCAGATGCACAAGCAGAGTGTTCCAAGGGGGATTGAGCCAGTCGATGGTTCAGGTCAACTTGAAGCACTCTTTTTTCTGCCTGCGTTCGGAAAAGAGAAGAAAGGATATTTGCAAGAATGGATCTATCAACCGGCATCTTCTTCTGGGGATTCCTGATTGTCTATGGCGTGATCATGTTCGTACTTTCGCCGAAAACGGTGAGCCTCGGCGGATTCTTTCGCGGCGAGGATAAAGCGGGCAAGGATGCGAATCCGTGGATGATCACTGCGTCGATCTTCATCGCGTGGATTTTCGCGAAGTCGGTCACCAACGCCGCCAATATGGGTCAAAACTTCGGTATCGTCGGCGGCATCGGCTATGCAGTGTATTGGCTGTGCATCCCGCTGACGGGCTACGCGCTCTATCGCCTTCGTCGCAAGTTCGCGATGAAGGGCATGGTAAGCTTCCTTACTGAGCACTACGGCGTTGCGGCTGCGTTCTGCTTCTCGGCAGCTATCCTCATTCGCCTGTTCAACGAGGTTTGGTCGAACACTTCCGTCGTCGGCGCGTATTACGGCACCTCGGGCACGATGCCCTTTATCCTGGCCGCGGGGCTTTTCACCATCATCACGGTGGGATACTGCTGCTGGGGCGGCATGCGCGGCTCCATCATCACGGACGTGCTGCAGGCGATTCTGTTCGCGGTGCTGCTGCTCGTCGTTTTATTCTGGATCGTTCCCCAGGACAGCATCGCCGACCTTGCGGGTTCGGGCTCTTGGACGCTCGAAGGTGGCGTGGACTTCATCATCGGCGCCGGCTTGCAGTGCCTTTCGTACGGCTTCCACGATGCCGTTCTCACCGACCGCGGCTTCCTCTGCCGTCCGAAGAAGATGCTCAAGTGCTACACCGCCGCTGGTCTGCTCGGTTTCGTGGCGATCGTGCTCTTTTCCCTCATCGGCGTGCACTCGATGATCAACGGCCTGGCGACCACCGGCGTTGATGCCCCCGTCGTCGTCGCCCAATCGCTCGGCATTGTCGCCCTCTTCATGATGGCGGTCATCATGATTGCCACCGCTGGGTCCACGCTTGACTCCACCTTCACGGCCCTCGCGAAGCTGCCCGCGCGCGATTTGCCGGGCATCCTCGGGAAGCGCCCGAAGACGAACCCCCGCATCATCGGCATCATCTTCATGATTATCTTCGCGGTTATCGGCAACCTTCCCATGGTCATGGGCGCTTCGATCATCGCCGCGACCACTATTTCGGGCACGATGATCATGGGCTTGGGTCCCATCTTCCTCATGCACGGCGTGGGCCCGGTGAAACCGACGAAGGTTGGCTTCATGCTTGCCTTCTGGATCGGCATGATCTTAGGAATTTGGGATACCATTGCGCCCGCGACGCTTTCCTTCATGAACATCGGCGCTGGTAAATATGCAAATTTCCTCGGCGTGAACCTGTGGGGCGCAATCCTTTGCTGGGTCGCCTACATCATTCCGGGCATCATCGCGAGCTCGCGAGAGAAGGCTGCGGGCATCGAGCCGACGTGGAAGGGCCTGTCCGCTGAGGAGCTTGCGAGACTCGATAAGCTTGAGGCGGAGAACGCGGATTACATTCCCGAGTACGACCCCATCGAGAAGAGCCCTGAGTTCCAGGCGATGCTGAAGCGCGAGATGGAGGTTACCCCCGCTGGCGCATAACGCCAGGTCATCCGTGTGAGTTTTCTCGGCATCCCCCCATACGTGCCGATGAAGACAAGGTCGCCCTTTCTCCCTCAAAGGGTTGGGCGGCCGATAAAGAAGGGAGAGCCGCATCTCGTGGCTCTCCCTTTTAGCTTGCGGGATGTTAGCGCGCCTCGGGTTTTTCGGGCACGGCGCGGTCGACGAAGTAGATCTTGTACCACATGAGGAACATGTACACGATCCAGATCTTGCGCGAGCGATCGGCGCCCGCCTTGTGCTCGTCGAGCAGGCGAACCAGCTCGTTGGTGTTGAAGAACTCGCGCGCGATGTCGCCCGTGAACCACTCCTTTACCATGGTGTAGTAGCGCTCCTCGCGCAGCCAGTTTACGACTGGCACGGGGAAGCCGAGCTTCTCCTTTTGCGCCCAGTCCTTCGGGATGGCGAATTCCGCGGCGTCGCGCAGCGTGAGCTTCGTCTGCTGCTCGTTGGCTTTAAGCGCGGTGGGGATGGTCGCGGACAGGTCGAACACGCGGCGGTCGAGGAAGGGCACGCGCGATTCGAGCGAGTGTGCCATCGACATCTTGTCGGTCTTGAGCAGGATGTCGCCCACCAGCCAGAAGTACAGGTCGACGTACTGCATGCGTGTCGTCTCGTCGAGGTCGGCGACTTCGGCATACACGGGCGCCGTGAGCGATTGCGGGGTGGGGGCGTTGCAGCCGCCCTTGAGCAGGCTCGCGCGCTCCTCAGGCGTGAAGGCGACGCCGTTCGCGTTGGTGTAGTACCAATCCTCAGGCATCTCGCTTGCGCGCTCAAGATAGTTCGCGCCGCGCAGATGAAGCGCGCGCATTGCATGGGATGCGCCCTTGAGCAGGCCCTTCGGCGCCCAGCTTACCTTCGCGTTGGAGAACGGCGTCTGGTAGATTCGATAGCCTCCGAAGAACTCGTCGGCACCTTCACCGGATAGCACGGCCTTCACTTGGGTGGCGGCAATCTGGTCGACGAAGTACAGCGCCACGGCGGAAGGGTCGGCGGAGGGCTCGTCCATGTGCCACTGCACGCGCGGAAGGCTCGCCCAGTATTCCTCCTCGCCGATGTACTTGTCGGTGTTGGCGATATGCAGGTCGTCTGCCAGCTCGCGCGCCCAAGAAATCTCGTCGCGCATGGTTTTGCCGCCTGCGCCTTCGGCATTGTTCGCCGCTGCCTGCTTGTAGCACTCGAAGCCCACGGTGAACGTCTTGATGTCGGGGTTCTCCTTGGCCAGGCACGCCGCCATGTAGCTCGAGTCGATGCCTGACGACAGGAAGCTTCCGACCTCGACGTCGGCCACGTTATGGTAGCGCACGCTGTCGCGCATGACCTCGTCGATGGCGCGCGCGGTGTCCTCGCGGTTGCGGCTCTCGTCGAAGTGGTACTCGGGGCGCCAGTAGCGGCGCTCGGTGATGGAGCCGTCGGCGTGCACGGTCATGCAGTGCGCGGGCGCAAGCTTGAAGATGCCCTTGAAGAAGGTCTCCGGCAGCGCGCTGAACTGGAAACACAGGTACTGCTCGAGTGCCTCGCGATTGAGCTCGCGGGTGTAGGCGGGGTGTTCCAGGATGCATTTGATCTCGGACGCAAAGATGAACTGGCCGTTTTGCTGCGTGTAGTAAAACGGTTTGATGCCGAAGAAATCGCGCGCACAGAAAAGCTCACGTGTCGCGCGGTTCCAGATGGCGAACGCGAACATGCCGCGCAGTCGGTCGAGCACGCCTTCGCCCCATGCGAGATAGCCTGTGAGCAGCACTTCCGTGTCGGATTTCGTCTTGAACTGCCAGCCCTGCGTCTCGAGTTCGACGCAAAGGTCCTGGTAGTTGTAGATTTCCCCGTTGAACACGATGGCGAAATCGCCCTTCGCGAGCATGGACTCGGGCGTGCCGCACGGCGTGCCGTCGGGCATGAGCGCGGGGGAGGTGATGGCCGAGTCGTGTTCGCCTGTCGCGCGAACCATGGGCTGGTTGCCGTTCGCCAGGTCGATGAGCGAGAGGCGGCGGTGCCCGAGCGCGATGCCGCTTTCCGCGTCGAGATACTGACCCTCGCCGTCGGGCCCGCGATGGGCCATGATGTCGCACATGGCCTTGAGCGCGGGGGCGTCAGCGCTGGTCGCTTGGGTGAATCCGCAGATTCCGCACATGCAAAAGCTCCTTCATATCGATGTCGTGCGCTTGCGCGCAGCGATTCTCGTGTGGGTAGGGTTCCATGATAGCGAAAGCGCATGCCGTGCAGCCTTCTTCTGCGAAAACTGCGGAAACGCCGCGCAAATGAGCGATAGCGGGGTTAGCGCGAAGCCGATGTCGCGGGTGGCTCGAGCGGATAGGCGCGTGGCTGAAGGTGCTAGTGGCGTTAGCGAATGGGGCGAAAGCGCAGACGGGGTGGGTACTGTGCTGCTAGTAAGAATTCGCAGGTGGTTTGAGACCGCAGGCGGGGCGCGCTCGCTAGCGGACGGGCGGCTTGGGCGCGGCCGGGGGAACTGCTTGAGCGCGGGTGTCGGGCGTGGAGGCAATCGTTACGTCGGGGTTCTCGTACACCATGCGGGCCTCGGTTTCCGCACGGGCGAAGTCTTCGGCGGTGAGTGCCGAGCGGAAGACCACGTCGACTGTGCAGCCGAGGTCCTCGGCGATGAAACGGCGGAACTGTGCGGCGTCGGCGCGCGAGAAGGTGCACCCGACATCGAGCAGAAGGCAGGCGTCCCCGCCCGTGCGTGCCTGGTCGGAGGCGTAAAGCGAGAATACCGCGACCTTCGCGATGGCATAGCGTGGCGCGACGCGGGAAACGGCGTCGCGGATGGATCCGAAATCGTTCATGAGGTGGCTCCTTTGCAGCCTGGTGGGCTTGGTAATTGCGTAGGGTTCCAGTATATCGCCAATCGCGAAGATGGACGCGCCGGCGGGGGTCTTTCATAGGTCGAAAAACGCTCGTTTGCTTGAGCCATTCTCTAACAACACTATTTCGTGATTAACGTGTTAATTCAAATTGTAATGACACTTTATTCTATAAAAAAGTTGTTAGATAATATACTTATTGGATAATCACGCAAAAGTGTCATTAGGGGCAGTATGCAGTGGCAAGATAAAGGTCAAGGTTTTCTGAGGAAGAATCTTTCGGGCGAGTCGGAGTATAGTTCGTTTATTCCCTCCTCGCTTGATACCGTCGTTCCGGTGGAGCTAAGCGAGGAAACCGTCAGATTGCTCAGCGCTTGTTCCCGAAAACTCGGCGAGCTTGAAGGCATGCTGCGTTTTGTCCCCAATGCTTCCATGTATCTTGCGATGTACGTCTGCAAAGAGGCTTTGCTTTCAGCCCAGATCGAGGGAACTCAGTGCACGTTCGACGACATTCTCGATCCCGAGAACGTCGAATTGGCTCAACGTGATGTCGCCGACGTAGTTAACTATATCAGGGCAACAGAATATGCTGTGCGGAGAATGAACGAACTACCTCTTTGCATGCGCTTGCTTAAAGAGGTTCATGCGGAATTGCTGTCGGGCACGCGCGGCTCTGAAAAGAATCCCGGAGAGGTTAGGTCGTCTCAGAATTGGATAGGGCCAGCTGGATGCGGCCTGAGAAACGCTGCATATATTCCCCCTAACATCGATGATATGCATGATGCTTTGGGTGAGCTGGACAAATTCATCAATAGCGATATCGCAATCGATCCAATTGTGAAGGCCTCCCTTGTCCATTATCAATTCGAGACGGTGCACCCTTTTCTTGATGGAAACGGCCGTCTGGGGCGCCTGCTCATCACTCTTTCCCTGATGAATGACGGGGCGCTCAGCGCTGCGATATTCTATCCTTCTTATCAGCTCAAGTTTCGTAGAAGGGAATATTATGAACGCCTGA